>JAITHV010000028.1 GCA_031279835.1 Coriobacteriales bacterium | reverse complement strand
ATTCAAGTTAACCAACAAGGAGAAAACTTCTGCTGCTGAGGCGACGGCGACTCCTGCAGCGACTCCTGCAGCGGGGCATGCGACGCCGACCAGCGATCACCTCATTGCCTTAGCGCAGGAGAACGGCCTTTCTCCGCGCGAGACCGAGGTGTTCATGCTGCTTGCACGGGGGCGCAGCCGCTCGTTTATTCAGCAGGAACTCGTTTTGGCAGACGGAACGGTCAAGACCCACATCTCGCGGATTTACCAGAAGCTCGGTGTCTCAGGGAGACAAGAGCTCATCTCGCTCGTGCTCGGCACCTAACCTGGTGCCCGAGTCGGCGTTGCTGCCGGCTCGGGCAATGTTTCGGGTTTATCCCTTAGCCAACTCGATGACGATGACGTGCGCGTCTTCGAGTGCCTGCACCTCGATGTCCTCTTCAATGATTTCCATGGCGTCGCGCTCGACAAGTCCGATTCCGTTGACCCGCGCCTTCCCTTCGGCAAGCATGAGGTAGGCCTGCCTGCCGGGAGCGACCGCAAGGGGCAGGATAGTGCTGGTCGTAAGATAGCTCACAAAAAGATTCACATCCTGATGGATCTTGATGGGCGCGGATGATGCGGAGTTGTCGGTGCTGGCGGCGAGCGGCAGCCAGGTGTTGATGCGCTCCTCCCAAACGAAGCGGTGATCGCCGTAATTTGGCCTGTACCCGTCTTGGTCAGGCAGTATCCAGATCTGCAGGAAGCGCAGGGGCACGGTGCCGTGGTTGTACTCGCTGTGCAGGACGCCGGTGCCAGCGCTCATGTACTGTGCTTGCCCACGGGTGATGGTTTGCTCGTTGCCCATGCTGTCGCCGTGAGTCAGCTCTCCGGCCACAACGTAGCTGACGATTTCCATGTTCTGATGCGGATGCGTGTCAAAGCCGGTGCCGGGCAGCACGATGTCGTCGTTGAGCACGCGAAGCGCGCCGAAGTTGATGTTCTCGGGATTGTAGTACTCTGCGAACGAGAAGTGAAAGTGGCTGTCGAGCCATCCGTGCACTCCGCGTCCTAGTGTGGAGCTGTCGATGCTTCGTAACATGGCTGATCCCCCATTCTGACGGGTGCGCAAAGCGGCGTCGTGTTGCCGTGTCTTGGATCCCCTGTGGCACTGCGTGTACGGCGGCTCGCCATGCGCATGAACTATTCGACCATTATAGCGGTCAGGCAAACCTATGGCGCAATGGGACAAAAACGTCATAAAGCTGGCATTTTTGACCGTGTTGAAGGTAGTGCGTGGTTTTAGCTAGGACTGCTAGAGGCAACTAACATTACGGAAGCCAAAGTTACGGTACACCCCCACTCGTCATCCTGCGCGAAGGGCGCTTCAGCGCCCGTAGACGCAGGATCCAGAGGCGAAGTCGCGACTCTACTACTGGGTCCTGCATTTACGCTACGCTTCGCGCAGGATGACGAGTGGGGTCTTGAACCGTAGGCAGCCAGTGGCAAATACTCAGAAAAAGCCAAAAATGCCATAGACACCCAGAGGATTAACCAGTATCATTACGTCCTCTGATTATTATTCAGCACGGGGTGTTAGCTCAGTTGGTTAGAGCGCTGGCCTGTCAAGCCAGAGGTCGCGGGTTCAAGTCCCGTACATCCCGCCATAATCACAAAACCATGCCCACCGTCAGGTGGGTTTTTTGTGATACGGGCAGGATGTACGGGACTTGAACCCGCGAGGGGGGAGCGGTGTCAAGAATTATGTATATGCATTCTTGTTTAGTGGGACGAAACGCCCTCTCACCGTCGGCGTTGTCGACCCAGCGTTCTTGGTTGTCCACGCTTTGAGCTACGCCCTGGCTGACCAGTTGCGTACTCTGTTCATGGGCAGAACAGGTTACCCCTTGGTCTGAGTTTGCTATAGCCGACATACCGTGTGTCACGAATGCGCATTCCATGCGTCTGACACACTCCCAATTAAACGCGCATATTCTGTATTAAACTTCATACAGGCCCACACACAGACATTTGGAGGTTTGACCATGTTGCTTATACAGAATGCTGCTGCCATAGTAACGTGCGACAACACAGATACCGTATACCACAATGCCAGCATGTTGATAAACGGAAGAGAGATTGTTGCCATTGGCAATGCAACTGCTGCCTGGGCAGCCGACGCCCACATTGAAACCTTTAACGCCCAGGGTATGGCAGTGTTTCCTGGATTGATAAACACCCATCATCACCTCTATCAAACCTTCAGCCGTAATATGCCTGCACTTCAAAATATGGAGCTCTTTGACTGGCTCAAGGCCTCGTACCTGATCTGGCAGAATCTTAACGAAGACGTTGCATATTACAGTTCGCTTGCTGGTCTGGGCGAGCTGCTTAAAAACGGCTGCACAACCAGCGCAGATCACCACTATGTGTTTCCGCATGGCGCAGGCGACATAACCGCAGCGCAGTTTGCGGCGTCTGAGCTATTAGGAATGCGTCTGCACGCAGCGCGTGGCAGTATGGATGTGAGCAAAAAAGATGGCGGACTACCACCTGATTCTGTTGTTGAGACCATTGACCAGATTCTTAAAGCTGGAGAAGACGCGGTACACCGTTTTCATGATAGCAGCCGCTTTTCTATGAAACAGGTTTTTTTAGCACCCTGCTCACCCTTCAGCGTGTCTGCAGAGTTGCTGCGTGCGACTGCGCTGCAGGCTCGTGAGCTGGGCGTGCGTCTGCATACCCATCTTGCAGAAACGCGAGATGAGGAAGCATATACGCTAGAGCGGTTTGGAATGCGCCCACTTGCCTATATGGAGAATGTGGGCTGGCTGGGCTCCGATGTCTGGTATGCGCATGGCATTCACTTTAATGACCAGGAACTGACGCTGCTTGCACAAACAGGAACCGGAGTAGCGCATTGTCCTACTTCCAACATGAAGCTTGCAAGCGGTGTTGCCTGCCTGCCAGAAATGCTTGCGCAGGGGGTAACGGTTGGCCTTGCGGCAGACAGCTCTACCTGCGGCAGTGACAACCTGCTTGAGGAGTTGCGCGTGGGGTTTCTGTTGCACAGGCTCAGCTCCAGCTCAAAGGCTCCCAGTGCCTACGATATGCTCAAGGTGGCAACACGCGGCAGCGCCCAACTGCTGGGGCGTACAGACCTTGGTAGTCTTGAGGCAGGCAAGGCAGCTGATTTTTTTCTTGTTGACCTTGAGCGCTTTGCCTGCATAGGCGCCTGTGATGATATTGCAGCTTTGCCGGGCACAGTGGGTCTGAAAGCTCCTGCTGATTATGTTTTTGTCAATGGGCGCATGGCGGTTGAGCAGGGTTGTCTCTGCACCATTGACGAGAAAGAGACGGTAGCCAAAAGCAAGCCGGTGCTGGAGCGATATAGAGCCTGACAGATGGCAGAGAGACTCTCTGCTGCCTGTAAGAAGCTTGAATAATTAAGACTTCTAGCTCGTTGAGCTCACCTTTGTTGATGGCTACAAAAACTGTTTCCTTATCATTAAAGGCACAAGGGACAGTATGCTTTGAATCCATAAGATACTACAAAAAGGACTGATGTCCACTGCTGCTGCATAGAGCTGCCGGGCCTCTTGCGCTTAGTAGGATGTTTGAAAAAAAGTAGATTCCTTCGCCAAGCAATGATGATTTCCAACTCATAAACCCCAACACCTCGGCATCGCCGTCATCCTGCGCGGAGGCGCGATGCGCCGAAGTCGCAGGATCCATTCACTCGAGTGTAACGCCCCCAGGCAAAGCGCAGAAATATCAGCCCCAGCACTGGAATGCAGTACTGCTGGCTGGTGAGTTTTGCGTTGGCGCGCAGGTTGTCCGCTGCCTCCCGGAGTTCCTTTTCGAGCCTCTTTATGTCTGCCATGCGCTCTCTTTGACTGCAGAATGTGTGCGCTGCTATTTTACCGGCTTGCACCTATTCCCACAGAGCAGGCAAGTAGTGCGGCACCTTGTGCGAGTGCGAGAAGTGCGGTAAGCTGGTGCGATCTGCAGCCCGCTTAGGGGCAGCAGGTGCATGGGACAATAATGCCCCCTTGAGTATAGAGAGTCTCAAGGGGCCTCCGTCAAGCCGGGCGGAGAAGAAGGCGACGACAAGGGAGCAGCGGCATGGCGACTATCAGCCTGTACGCGAGCCAGATCAACCAGATGCCCGGCCTCAGAGCGAGCGTGAACCCGTCCGTCGCCGCGTACACGCCCGAGCAGGACTCCATGGCGCGAAAGGCGCTCTCGATAAACAAGAGCGTCTGCGACTTAGACGAGATAATCGACACTATACGGGCGTCCACCCAGATACAGGAGCGAAAAATCGCCTCGCTCGACGCGCTCGGCCGGCGCATCGAGCAGTTCGCGGAAAACGCCGCCCGCATAGACAACGCCGTCGCAGACCTCATAAACAAGCGCAAGGACGAGTTCTACAAGGAGCACAGCCACCTCAAGCCTGAGTGCGAGAAGGGCAACTGGGAGAAGTTCTGCGACGGTGTCGCCTCGGTGGGCGACTGGTGCGCGAAAAACTGGAAGACAGCGCTGAAGATTTTCGCCGTGGTGGTGCTCGTGGCAGTGTCGGTTGTCCTTATCTGCACAGGTGTCGGCGGAATTTTTGCCGCTATGGCCTGGGGCGCGCTGCTCGGCGCAGGGATAGGCGGGCTGAGTGGCGGGATATTAAGCGCCATAAACGGTGGGTCGTTCTTTGAAGGCTTTGTGAACGGGGCATTCACCGGAGCGATCGGGGGCGCGCTTGGCGGAGGGATAACCAGCGGTTTGACTGCGCTGGTCGGGCCCGCGACAACGCTGCTGGGAAGCATTGCGCAGGGAGCAGGCATAGGCGCCATATCAGGCAGTCTCAGCAACATGGCCGTGACCGCCGTCAGCTTCTTTATTGACAACGGCACCCTTGACGGCTCACTCGGCATTATCTTTTCGAGCGGGTTTTCTGGTGCTATTGCGGGCGGAGTCTTGGGCGGCGGCTTGGGCGGTCTTTCGTACAAGCTTGGTCCAGCTGCCACCACGTCGCGAGACGCCGTGGCTTCGCGTGCAGATGAGTTACGTGCACTACCAAGGAGCCAACAGCCTCGCGCTACGTCTGCTGCGGTCGATGCGAGGACGGGGAGGGTGTATTACGGAGACAGCGGGAGCGTCCCGGGAAACATCAACCGGGCGTTGCAGGCGCGCATGCCAGAAGGCGGCACCCATCCCTGGCCTGTGGGTAACTGCGCGGAGTTCAACGCTGCCAACACCGCGCTTAACTCGGGTGCCCGCATTCAGGATTTGGTGATTAGTACGGTAAAGGTCAGATCTGGGGATGCTTTCCCTATGTGCACCTACTGCCGGGAGATCTTCGACGGTATTACTGTTGTATCGGGATAGACAGGAGGCGCAGCATGCACCTATCCAATGTGACGCAAAAGTTCTTGACCGATGCAGGATGGGACGAGAGCCGACGGGTAGACATCGCGGCGTACGTAGACAGGCTGGAAGAGGAGGGCTATGCCGTCAACCCGTTTGCCGAGGAGTTCCTTTCACGGTTCGGGGGGCTTGAGTTGCTGCAACCCTTGTATAACCGGGAGAATAAATTTGAGAAGCTATACTTTGACCCACTGCGAGCCTGTGATGAAATCTACAGAGAAAAAGTAGAAACATACGAAGGCAGGACAGGCGAGTCGCTTGTCGTCGTCGGCATGGCATACAACGAGTATTATGTGCTGATGGTGTCCGACACAGGAAAAATGTATGGTGCGTACGACAATTTTCTCGCACTCGTGGGCAATACCTACGAAGAGGCCCTGGACACTATGTTCCTGTGCAGAGAGATGCCCGAGGTCACCTGATGCAGTAAGACGAGCAGGAAATGACCATACGGCAGACTCTCCTGTCAAGATTCTCCAATATAGCAGAGGCGCCCGAGTCATCAAAGGGTCCGATAAGACACCCGAAACCTTAATCGATTCTTAAGGTTTCGCTCACGCGTTGAGCGCCGAGTAGCTGATAACATAATCACGCGAAAGGAGAAGCCAGAATGAACGATATGGTCTTGGTTGTGGACGACGAGCCAGAGATTGCCAGCCTGGTTGCCCTCTACCTGCAAAACGAGGGCGCTGTTGTGAGTGTGGCGCACACGGCAAACGAAGCCCTCGCAAGCATTGCCAGCGACCAGCCAGACATCGCACTCTTGGACATCATGCTGCCCGACATGGACGGCTTTGCGCTGTGCCAGAGGATTCGCGAGCAGCATAGTTTTCCCATCATCATGATCACTGCCAAAGACGCAGACCTCGACAAAATCACCGGCTTGACCCTAGGCGCGGACGACTATATAACCAAGCCATTCAAGCCGCTTGAGTTGGTGGCGCGCGTAAAGGCACACCTGCGCCGATACAAGCGCTATAACGATGCCGCAAAGCCCAACGAGGAGGCAGAGGGTGTCTTTGTCTACAAGGGCCTGATGCTCGATGTCGCACGCCACGAATGCAGTTTGGACGGTGAGGCGCTCGCCCTGACTCCCACAGAATTCACCATTCTCACCGTGCTCTGCCAAAACCGGGGCAAGGTGGTCAGCTCTGAACAGCTCTATAGCGAGCTTTGGGGCGATGAGTACTACAACAAGGCCACGAACAGCATTACCGTGCATATCCGTCACCTGCGCGAGAAGCTGCACGATAGTGCCGAGAAGCCTGCCTACATCAAAACCGTTTGGGGAGTTGGATACAAACTTGACCATTAGGATGCTGCCCGGAAAGCCAGCGGACTACACCCGCTTCAAACGCAAGCTCATCTTGCAGTCTGCCGCCTTGCTTGACGCCGCCGCAGCAATCATAGGGCTTCTCTACTTCTTTGTCTGGCGCGACAACGCGGGCGACATACTGGTCGAGGTGTTCCAGCGCGTCTTTGACATGAGCCACGTCAATGCGCTGATCTATTATGACGCGATTTTCAGACAAAACGCCGGCGTCTTCTTTGTGGTTGGCATCGTCGTAGTCTTCTTCGTGTTGATCTGGGTGTTTTCGAGAAACATAACCCGCTACTTTGACGCCATCAACAGCGGCATTGACGCGCTCATCGTCGAAGGTGCCTATGATATCGTGCTCATGCCAGAGATGGAAGCTATCGAAGACAAGCTCAATGCCGTGCGCCTGGCGCTGGCGCAAAGGAAGCAGGACGCGCAGCAGGCCGAACGTCGCAAGGACGAGTTGGTGATGTATCTGGCACACGACACCCGCACGCCGCTCACTTCAGTGATCGGATATCTAAGCCTCCTGGTAGAAAACCCTGAGCTTGACACTCAGCAGCGCGCAAAGTACTTGGGCGTCGCCCTCGACAAGGCACACAGGCTTGAGTCGCTGATCGAAGAGTTTTTTGAGATAACCCGGCTCAATTCTGCCGATATGGCATTGCGCGCAAGCGCCTTTGAGCTGAGCTTGATGCTGGCACAAGTGGTGGATGAGTTTTATCCGCAACTGCAAGAGTCCGGGCGGCAGGCAGTGCTGCACACTGAGGACGACCTGCTGGTATGCGGCGACGCCGACAAGCTGGCCAGGGCTTTTGGCAACCTGATGCGCAATGCCCTTGCTTACAGTGACGGTGACGGCCCGATCGAGATTGCGGCGTGGCACGAGCAGAAAACGGCGAAAGTCACCATCACCAATCCTGGAACCATCGCCGAGGACAAGCTGCAGCAGGTATTCGAGAAGTTCTACCGATTGGACAGGTCGCGATCAAGCGACAAGGGAGGCTCAGGCCTCGGGCTGGCAATTGCAGCCGAGATCGTCAGCCTCCATGGCGGCGCCATTAGCGCACGAAGCGACGAGGGAAAAACAACCTTTGTCGTTGAGCTGCCGCGCGAGCACCAGCAGGCTTGTCGGCTGGGCACGACGGACGAGCCGGTCGTCTTAAGGACTTCTTAAGCAAACCATAACCTCAACTGAAAACACTTCGCCTCAGGCCCCTCTAATCTAGTTACAACCCATTAACCCCTCGCTGCGCAGCGAGGCCGTATGACTGAGGAGGTTTGATTTGAACAGAGTAGCAGCACGAACGGGGGCGCGCGTGAGGCATGCTCCTGCGCGTTCTGGCATTTCGCCTCGCCTTGTTGTCGGTGGCATATGCATTGTTCTTGTCCTGGTTCTGGCATTCACGGTGCTCTGCGTGCCTCAGTTGAGGGTAGCTGCTACCGATGCGACCTTTGAGCTCGCACATTCTTTACCTCAGGATAATGACGCGCCACCTGCACTACTGCTGGTGAGCGCCGCCTACCCGTTGCCGGATGACTACCAAGTGCCTGAGCTCGTCACACTGGGCGCAGGAAGCACCGACGGCTCAACGGGCATTAGGATAGCCGCCACAGTCCAAGAGCCACTGGAGAACATGCTGTCAGACTCTCGGGCAGCAGGGGTCGGTACGATCTTCGTGAGCAGCGGCTATCGCACGCATGAAGAGCAAGCACGCCTCTATGAAAGCGCAGAAGACAAGTCCTATGTGCAGCCGCCTGGTGCCAGTGAGCACGAGACAGGGCTGGCGCTCGACCTTGGCGTGACCGACTTCTTCGCGCAGGAATGGCTTGTTGAGAATTCCTGGCGCTATGGGTTTATCGTCCGCTACCCTGCGGGCAAGGAGCATATTACAGGAATCTCCTTTGAGCAGTGGCACTTCCGATATGTTGGCGTCGAGGCAGCTGCCCAATGCTACGAACAGGATATATGCCTCGAAGAATACTTGGGTATGGATACGAGCGGCGTGAATGATGCGCGCGCGCAAGTTGCTCCCGGCGGGCTGCAGGGGCACATGCGATGAGAGGCGGCAGCCAGCGAAAGTTGACCATAGCCTTGTTCTCGGTGTACCTTGTGTTGCTGACAGCTGTCGTGCTTTTCAAGCTTCCTTGGCGCTTCGACTTCTCAGACTCGGTGCGCACGATCAACCTGATACCCTTGCTCGGCTCGTTTGACGACACCGGCATGCTGGACTGGCGCGAGATTATCCTGAATGCCCTAGTCTTTGTGCCACTAGGTATCTACAGCAGCATGTTAATAAATACCGGTAACATTGTGCAACGAGCGCTGCCCGCGCTTTGTCTCTCGACCGTCTTTGAGTTGCTCCAGTGTGCCTTTGCCCTGGGTCGCAGCGACATCACTGACGTGGTCAGCAACACCATTGGAGCACTGGCAGGTGTTGCCGTCTACAAGCTGGCAAGCAGCCTCTATAGAGAAAAGACAGCACTGGTTGTAAACGCAGTCGCTCTGGCGTTCACGGTCTTTGCCGCGGTGTGGTTTGCGTATCAGTTTTACGTCAACAACTTTGTCATGAGCTCACTGCACATGGGCTCAATGCATCCATAGGCTGCTTTCGCCCAACGACAATTGCTGCCCTGGCTCAACATATGACCAGGTCAAAGACGTGCAAGTATCATAGTCACTGCCAGGGTCATGGCCGTGCTGCCAAGGTCTCGCGATCACCGGCATCCGATCGTGCAGGGCAACAAGCTCAGGAGCAGCCGCTTGCGTCAGAATGACAAAATGCCCCGGAAGGCCGTCATTCTCTTCGCGGTAGCACCCTGCAAAGAAGATAAGCTCCTGGTCTGGCTGGTAGACGCGGCACTTGGCCTTTGCAGCGCCAAGCTGTTGCCACTCGTAAAACGCGCTGGCAGGCACAAGGCAGCGCCGGTTGAGCATTGCCGAGCGAAACAGCGGCTTTTCGTGTGCCGTCTCGATCCGGGCGTTTATCACCGGTCGGCGGCTGGGGGCACAAAACCCCCACTTCATGGGCACGTAGCCATGCGCCTCGGTGAGCACGGGCACCACGTCGGTCGGAAACACTTCGCCGTCAAACTTGATCTCAAGCTGCTCATAACTTTCGGGCTGCAAGCGCTTGTTGCGCTCAATGCTCTCGCAGACCTCCCGGAGAACATCGGCAGGTAGCTCTATCTGATAGCGGCCGCACATCATCACTCGTCTCTTCTCAGTGGGCAGCCTCGTGACCGCACATCCTCTGCAATACGAACAAATGTTCTCATAATTGACTCTCGTCGTCAAGAGGCTGACACCGCAACCGCGATATTCTCCGCAGCATATCTTCGGTATGCTGTTGTTGATGCGAATACTCAGTTAAGAAGGAGAGTCCAAATGCGGCAATGTATGGACGCCGACAACCTGCACCGGCGGATGAACAAAATCATGGGGCAGCTCAAGGCGATCGACAAGATGATCGACGAGGACGTTCCGTGTGAGGATGTGTTGATCCAGATAAACGCCGTCAAGGGTGCCCTGCATAAGGTGGGGCAAGTGGTGCTGGAAGGCCATTTGAACCACTGCGTGCGCGAGGGCATCGAGCATGGCGACGCGGACAAGACCATAGCCGACTTTGCCAAGGCGGTAGAGCACTTCTCGCGTATGTCTTGATCGCGCGTGGCACATCACCTGAGACGATGCTGTCACCTGTCGGCATGGCTTGGCCGATAGTACTTGCTCAGCCAAATCGTCTCATCGGGCGTGAGGCTGCCTAGTTGGCTCTTGACGCGGCAGTCCTGCCAAAGGTCCTCTGCGATCTCAAGTATGACATGGCGCAGCTCCAGGCGCTTAGTGAGCCGTGCTGGCAAAGCGTCGTAACCGCAGCGAGCCCCAAGAATGCTCCCGGCAATTGAGCCGGTAGAGTCGCTGTCGCCACTATGGTTGACCGCCGCGACAATTGCGTCCTCAAAACTGTCCTGGTGGCGCAGTGCACAAAACACAGCGATGGCCAGCGCCTCTTCGCCCACCCATCCTTGCCCCAGCTCCTGTATGCAGCCCGTGTCTGGCGCCGTGCCCTGCGCAAGCTCGACCGCACGAGTCATAATGCGGCAAAAGTCAGAGATGTGCCGATAACCAGAATAGAGGGCGTCCATCGTCACAATGCAGTCCGCAATGATCGCTTCGAGCCAATTTGTTTGAGTATATGTATAATATGTTATAGAACTGATAATATAGGCAAATGCTGCAGCAGGGATAAACCCAAGCTCATGGCCATGCGTGATCTGCACAATGGACGCAGCCTGTATGGCGGCAAAGACCCGCGGCTCCACTTCGCTGTTGCCTCTTGTGGGGGAGCCGTCAAAAAACAGCCCCACGGGCGCCACCCTCATGACTCCGCCGCAGCCCTTGCTGCTCATTACGGGCATGCCCTCGCGCAAGGACTTGGTGCAGGTCGTGCCGGGCGCACGCCGCTGGCACAGCTCGGGAACGCGCATCAACCACGAGCTGTCATGACCGCCCTGACTGCAGCATGGCGCATCCTGGGTTCTCAGCCAGTCCTTGTAGCAGTCCGAAACGTAGTGCTCGACGGTGCCAGCAACGCCTTCGACAGCTTGATGAGTCGCCCAAGCCAGCAGTCCGCTCACGGTAAACAAGGTCATTTGCGTGTCGTCAGAGATGCGTGCGAGTCCGTCTCGTAGCTCGTACTCGGTGATACCGCCATAGCCATACTTAGCTCTAATCTGATCAAGAGATAAAAACTCGACAGCATACCCGAGTGCGTCACCGACGGCCCCACCAACCAGGCAACCTCTGAACGTGTCTGCGGTTATCAATTGCGCCAACAACGCACCGCCTTTCAACGCGTCAAAAATGAACCATACATGAAGTAGAAACTGCGTTAGGCAGTGTATGCATGAAGCATACCAAAACAGACCGTCGCTGTTATATTGTTTGTGCAACAGGACAGTCAGCCATAACTATACAAGGGAGAGTGTCATGGGACAGGGGATGCAGATGACCAAGTCAGTTCGAAGAGCAGCACAGGGGCCAGCAACCCAGGCTGTTGCCGCCTATAAAGCCCCCGCCCCGGAAACCCCTGCCCCCCACTTCATGGTCATCCCCTCGCTGGCCTGCCAGGCCAGCTGCAAATACTGTTTCGGGCCACACGAGGGCGCGGTGATGGACGAGCGCACCGCAAAGCAGGCGGCGGCGTTTATCCACAACATTGCCCAGCAGACCGAAGCCAAGAAGATCACGATCACCTTTCACGGCGGCGAGCCGCTGCTGGCGCCGCTTGCTGTCTGGGAGGTGCTGCTGGGCAGCATCGAGGAGAGGCTGAGAGGCTACCAACTGCAACTGGGGCTGCAGTCCAACCTCTGGCAACTGGACGACTGCTTTATCGAGCTGTTCGCCAAGCACCAGCTGTCCATTGGCACCAGCCTGGACGGTCCCGAGCAGCTTTGCGACCTGAACCGCGGCCAGGGCTACTTCGCCCGCACCACTGCGGCCATGCAGCGGGCCAGGGACGCCGGCTTTGCGGTCAGCGCCATTGCCACGATGACCAGACAGACCCTGCTCCAGGCCACGACCGTGGCCGACTACTTCTGCGACCAGGGGACGCCGATGGTGCTGCACGGGGCGCTCGCAGCGCTGGACAAGAGCAACTCGGACTTCGCCTTGAGCGCCGACGAGTACGCCCAGTTGGTCATCGGCCTCTACCCTTGGTATCTGGAGAACCGCAAGCTTATCCAAATAGAAACACTTGACCACTATCTGCGCGGCATCGTCTACGGCAACCCTGGCGTCTGCACCCTGTGCGACTGCTGGGGCATGTTTTTGGCTATCGCGCCCAACGGCGACATCAGCTCCTGCCAGCGCCTGGCCGGCAAGGAGCAGTTCTGCCTGGGCAACGTCTTCGACTCGACCACGCTGGAGGAGCTGGCCGCTAGCCCCGCAGCCCAGCGCCTTATGCAGCGCCAGCAGGAGGTGGCCAGGCGCTGTGCCGGATGCGGGTTCTACAGCATCTGCAAGGGCGGTTGCTACTATAACGCCCTCACCACAGAAGACGGCCAGATAGATCCTTGGTGCGACGCGTATAAGCAGATATATGGCTTTGTGCAGGACAAGGTGATAGCCGAGATGGGCAGTGGCGAGAACATCGCGGCGGTGGCCGCCCGCCAGCCCGACGACGATGGGCACCCGCTGCTGCGCAAGGGGGCGTATATCTCGCTTTCGGCCAAGCCGCACCCCAGCCAGATCGCCGCCAACGCTCGGCGCGTCTGCGCCATCCACCAGTTGGGGCGCACCAACGATCCCGCTGCTGCTGCTCGAAGCCTGTTCGAGCAGCGCATCTGCGGGGACGTCAGACAGACCCAAGGCCTGCTGGAGCAGATGCAGCAGGGCATGGAACGGCAGCACGTGAGCCTCAACAACTGCTACGTCCACGTCACTTTTGACTGCAACCTGCGCTGCAGCCACTGTTACGCCAACGGCGGCGGGGGCGCGGTTGGTGGTGACGGCGAGGTGAGCGGCAGTGGCAGCAGGCCGGGAGAAGAACGGGGCGAGATGCCTGCCGAACGCTTCAGCCAGCTGATAGGCCAAGCCAAGGTCAGCGGCTTCAGGCAGATAGTCGTCACGGGCGGCGAGCCGCTCGTGCACACGCAGCGCCAACAGCTGCTCTCGGCCTGTGCAGAGCTAAAAGGCAGCGCTGACAGCGGCAGGGGTCGGTCAAACCTGGTGCTGCGCACCAACCTGACCGGCGACCTCGGCCAGGAGCTACTGGTCGCACTGGCGCAGTCATTCGACCAGGTGGTGGTCAGCGTGGACGGCACCCCGCAGTCCCACGACGCCCGCCGCGGCGTTGGCAACTATCAGAACATGCTAGCTAACCTCGAGCAGTACGTCCGCATCGCTGCCGACATCCCCCAGGCCGCCGAGCTGTCGCTGGCTGCAATACTCAGCGTCCAAGACATCGCCGGCGAGCCAGGGCAGAGCGTCCGTCGGCTTGGCAGAGACCTGGGCGTCAAGCGCCTGCGCTTTAGGCCGCTGCTGCCGATTGGCAGGGCAGCGCAACTCGACGAGCCGGTGATCTGCGAGGGGCTGATGCAGCATGTCGCCCCGGAGGAGCAGCTCAAGGCCGAGTTTCGCCCTCTGACCAGCTGCGGCATCGGCCAGAACGTCTTCATCAAGCCCGACGGTGCCGCCCACCCCTGCTATGCCTGGTGCGGCGTGCACACCTACCTGGGCAATGTCTTCGCTGACGGGCTGGAGTCACTGCTCGGCTCGGCGCGCTTCCAGCAGCTGAGGGACTGTTCGGTAGACACCATCGCACAATGCCGCGACTGCGAGTACCGCTACCTCTGCGGCGGTGCCTGTCGGGCCTGGGGCAATCAGGACAGCCTGGACTTGAACGCCGCCCCGCCCAGCTGCGCGCATCTTAAACAGCGGGCGCAAAGGTTGGTGCAAGCCGCTCAGGACTTCCTGCGCAGCGCGTGAGGGGGTGCCGGAAGGCGGGCGTGAGAAAGGTCGACGGGTTTGGATGTGCTGTCTTGACGGCTTTAGGTATAGAGGTATACAATGATTAAATGTAAAACAGAGTTTGAAGGCATTTGATATGATAATATTAGAATTATATTATATGAAAAACACATTCAACCGGAAGCTTGATTGGCAGAAGCGCAAAGAGGCCCTGGGCAAGATCAAAGACCAGCGGCTGCTGAAGCGGCTGACCATAGTCGAGGATTTCAGTGTGCGCATTTGGACATGCCAGATGATTAGCGACCAAAAGCTGCTGGCACAGTTGGCCCGGGACGCTGTAAGTGCGTATGTGCGCCGTAACGCCTGTAGGCGGCTCAATGATCGGGGGCCACTGGCACAGTTGGCCCGGGACGCCCCCGATTCCAAGGTGCGCCTTGCGGCCTTTTATAGAGCTTCCAGTCAACTGGTCGATGACCATGAGGTTCGCCGCAAGGTTGTATACGATTGCCTTGCACAAATGAAGCGAGGCTCCCTTACTAGTCACGATGTGCTGGATGAACTGGTGTGTTTATCTGCTCATGAACCCGGCCTCATTCGTCAGTTCTGGCCACAGATAAAGTCTGTTTGCCATGAGGACAACCCTAGCTGTCGTCATACGGACAAACACAGGAGTGGCAGCGATTGCACCCATACCGATAATCAAGGGGCAGATCCCTACCATCGTGATCATTCAAACTCCCATCTTTTCGAACGCTTCCCACCCACCGCAAGGAGCTAATATGCAAACATTAGAAAATGAGAACATCGCCAATGTCATCATCGCTGTCATACCTGCTCTTATCTGTTCCATTGTTCAAACGGCCATGATCGGGCTGCTGATCTTTTTGTTCATACGCCGCTTTACCAATGTGGCTAAAGTGCAAAACAATAAACTCACAGACCGCCAGCGCTACGAGGCGCTGGACAAGATAACAGGCGAGAAGAAGATAACCAAACTGGCCATGACCTCCGATCATCTCTTGCTGCACGACACGGTGACCGCGAAAGTCAACGACCCGATTCTGCTGGAGAAGCTGGCGCGCGGCGCATCAAGACCTATCGTGCGCGTCGCTGCATTTGAGAAGGCTTTTAGCCAGTTGGCAGACGATAAGGCACTCTGCCAACAGATAGTCGAAATCATGGACATACGGCCCGGAGTCGCCTTAGGCAACTATTCTAGCTACAAACCGGAGTTGCTGCTGCTCATAGCTGCTCGTCACCCAGATATCATTCGCCGGTTCTGGACGAGGATCGAGAGGGCTCACCATATAGACATACCGCGTGCTGCTCATGATGACAAGCCAGGTTGGAGCAGCGATTGCGGCCGCGACCATACAGACAGGATTTTGCACAAGGATCTTTCTGCCCCTGAAGCCTTGGAGAGGTTTCCGCCTGCCGTTAAGGGCAGTGCGGCCTTGGGCGACGCTGGTCGATTAAAGTGAGGCTTATTGGTAAAGCCTTCACTCAGGATTCAATCAGCTCATGCTCGTTACCCGGTCGTTTTTCATGGCGAAATAGATGTCATCCAACTTCTCGGCAAACATCGCGTCGACTTCCTCGAGCGGAATAAGCCCGGCATTTGGGTTCGCTATTACAGCCCGTAACTTAGCCAGGCCGAACTCGTCCTCTATCTTCTCCGGGGCAGCACTGCGCAGCACAACGGCAGCTATCCCTCGCCGTTTGTCTCAATAAGCCTGCCGTCAACAAACTCACCGACTATGCTCCAGCCTGCCGATGAGAAGTAACGCCCATGGCCGTAGAAATGCCCGTTGCTGTATCCGCCCTCGTAAATAGAGCCATCAAGGAACTCTATCCTGACTTCCCCAACGTAGCGGTTCTTTGATGGAATAGAATCACCTGTCCATCTGACTTCAGCATAATCAGTCCATCCATGGCGATGCTCGACAGCCGAGGGCTTTAGTATCGCGAGAAACCCACAGGCTCTGCTTGTGGTGCAGCAACTGGTTTCACCAGTACCTTGAAAACGATGAATCTCCTATCCTGATAGGCTGCGCGATGGTTCGGATCGCTTGCAACAGAATAGGAGAATCATGGAAGAATCAAGTCTAGCACACACGAAGTGGGACTGCGTGTACCACATCGTCTGGATACCGAAGTACAGGCGCAAGATGCTTTATGGGGAGTGCAGGCAAGAGGTCGGGCGGTTGATCCGGGAGCTGCTGGCGAAAAAGCCCGGCATAGAAATTATCGGGGGCAAGTGCTGCGTCGACCACATACACTTGTGTGTGAGGATACCGCCAAAGTACGCAGTGTCAGATGTGATGGGACACGTGAAGGGTAAGACCGCGCTGATCTTGCGCGACCGCCACCCGGAGAGGCGCAGCCGGGTTGGCAAGGACCGGACGTTTTGGGCGAGAGGTTACTACGTAAGCACTGTCGGATTAAACGAGGCACGATAAAGAAGTACATACAGAACTAGGAAGAGGGCAGCCAGGTCGGCTGAGCCGCTTCGCCCCCTTCAGGGGGCAGGAAGTAACATGATGCGCCGAGCCATCGCGGCTTTAGCCGCAAGCAGGTAGTCTGGCCCTTATAGGGCAATAGTCATGACCCCCGGCTATGCCGGGGGTCATGACTATTGCAGCATCCTTTGTAATGGCGATCCAATTGTTGTTCACGGCCACTTCAATCCACTCGCTATCTGAAGCGTCCGGACGTCCGAAGTGCTCCAGTACCGTATGTGCGCGGTACCCCTTTTTGCGTAGGTAATCCGGAAACGATTGTGTTCCCATACAATGGTCTACAAAGAACTCAGGCTGCGAGGGCAACATGGGCACGGATGATGGATTCGACCGCACTGGTATCAACGCAGTACTCGTCGCAGATGGTATGAATAGGTTCAGCTGCCTTGAATAATTGAATGACGTCGTCTACCCGTGTTCACGTGCCTTGTAGCACTGGCTGCCCAAAAGCAAACCGATGGTCTGCCACGACATCTGCGTTGCCATAAACGGTTAGCCTGATCTACTGCGGATTATGGTGCTCGTCCCAAGTAATCAACCGCAAGCCCTCTTCCACAATCTTGGGGATGGTCGTCTGTAGGTCTCGTGCCCTTACCCATTCTTCAGCACGACTGTTCTTGGCGAGATTCATCAAAATGTCGCTGCCATCATGGGCGAGCATGCCTTCTTTGAGCATATTGCTGCCCAGTTCTTCTCTGACACTCTTCATGCCAGACTCTACGGCTTTCATCGATAGCCCTCCCTGACGAAACGCCCAAAAGAGTTGTGCCTCTACGAGCGCACTAAAAGGGAGGCGCGCGCCATGGCGGGTTTCTGCAGGCAAAACTGTCAGAAGGTGTTCTTTGTGCGCCCAGCGCCCGAGCGTGCTTGAGGTCATCCCAACATGAGTCGCAGCTGAGCGTATCGTATAAAGTGGGGTTGTGTAGCGAGTGTCGGTCATGACCCCTCCCTTCGTTCGCCGTTGGTTAGTATTTTTACCACAGTAACAAAATCTTGATCTGAAAGCGCCTCGCACGGCCTCGCACGGCCTCGCACGCTCAAGAGCCCTAAAGCGCCTCAATCGTCAGGCGGTCTTCTCCACACCTCCTCGCTGTGCTAAAATACCCATACCCCTATGGGTATCAAGTCATCAAGTCATCAAGTCGTCAAGTCATATAAGGAGCCCCATGATCACTTTCTTCCGTGACGACGAGAAGCGCACCCTCCTGATCCTCGCGCTCTCTGCCGTCGCGCTCGTCGTCAGCTTCTTCAACATCGGCAACCTGCCGATTGACGCCGCCTGGGTCGCCATCGTCTTGTGCGGCTTGCCGATCTTCAAGGGCGCAGTCGTAGGGCTGGTGACCAAGTTCGACATCAAGGCTGACGTGCTGGTCTCGCTCGCGCTCATAGCGTCGGTCATCATCGGCGAGACCTTCGCGGCCGGAGAAATCGCGTTCATCATGACCATCGGCTCGTACCTGGAGGAGCGCACCGTCGCCAAAGCGCGCCATGGCATCGAGCGACTGGTGCGCCTGGCGCCAGTGACCGCCCGCGTGGTGCGCGGCACGATCGAGGAGGTCGTTCCCGCAAGCGAGGTCGCGGTGAACGACCTGCTGCGCGTTCTGGCCGGCGAGGCCGTCCCGGTTGACGGGGTGATCGTCAGCGGCCATACGTCCATCGACCAATCAGTGATGACCGGCGAGCCTCTGCCGGTAGACAAGGCCCCGGGCGACAAGGTGCTGAGCGGGACGGTGAACCAGTTTGGGACCTTCGACATGCGCGCAGAGAAGGTCGGCGAAGAGAGCTCCTTGCAGCGGATGGTCCGGCTGGTCGAGTCGGCCGACGCGGGCAAGGCCAAGATCGTCGGCCTGGCAGACCGCTGGGCGACGTGGATCGTCGTCATCGCCCTGGCAGCCGCGCTCGGCACCTGGCTCGTGACCCAAGAGGCAACCCGCTCGGTGACCATCCTTGTCGTGTTTTGCCCGTGCGCCCTGGTGCTTGCCACTCCCACGGCCATTATGGCCGGCATCGGCAACGCAACGCGGCGCGGCGTGCTGGTCAGCCAAGGAGACGCGCTGGAGCGCATGGCCAAGGTCAGGCGCATCGCCTTTGACAAGACCGGCACCTTGACCTACGGAAAGCCCTTAGTGTCAGAAGTGTGCAGCTGCGACCCAGAGGTGGGCGAGAAGGAGATGCTTCTCACAGCCGCAAGCGCCGAGCTGCGCTCCGAGCACCCGCTCGGCAAGGCGATCGTCGATCACGCCCGACAACAGGCGCTAGCCCCGTTCGTCCTGCACGAGCCAAAGTCCTTCATGCTCCAGCCAGGCAGGGGCGTAGCGGCAACGGTGGAAGGCAGGCACGTTCTTGCGGGCAACAGAGAGTGGCTTGAGGCAAGCGGCGTGTTGCTGCCGCCCGCTCTCGTAGAGCGTGCCAAGGCTGCGGAAGGCAGGAGCTGCACGGTCGTCTATGTGGCAAGCTACAAACGGGCGCTCGGGCTTATCGCCGTGTCTGACGCCATGCGGCCAGACGCCGCAGACGTGGTTGGGCGCATCCACAATAGCGGCGTGAAGACAGCCTTGCTCACAGGCGACGCCGAGGCTGCCGCTCAACGCGTCGCCCAGGTCGCAGGGATCGCCGATGTGCACGCCGCCTGTCTGCCTGAGCACAAGCTTGCACAGATCAGGCGTTATCAGGCGCAAGGCGAGCCTGTCTGCATGGTTGGCGACGGCATCAATGACGCGCCTGCACTCAAGGCGGCCGACGTCGGCGTCGCCATGGGCGGCATCGGCAGCGACATCGCGATCGAGTCGGCAGACATCGCGCTCGTGCACGACAACATCCACGAGATCCCCGCACTCTTCCAGCTCGCTAAAAAAGTCATGCAGACCATCAACGTCAACATCATAGCCTCGCTTTTCCTGAACTTTGTGGCGATACTCTTGGCAATGGCCGGCATCTTGAGTCCCGTCCTCGGCGCCCTGGTGCACAACGTTGGCTCGGTCGCCGTCATTATCAACTCGTCTCTGCTGCTCAAGTGGAGAAACAAGCAGGAGCGCTAGCGGCACGGGAGCGCTAGCGGCACGGGAGCGCTAGCCTGCGTGGCCGTGCCGGGCAAAGCGTTTATACTGCGTTTATCTCAACGCCGTATACTGCTCGAACAATCAAAGGAGTGAGGTCATGAACCGAGCCTTGGTCGTTGACGACGATCCCTACATCCGCGAGCTGGTGAGAACCATACTGATGCGAGAAGGCTACGAGGTCGTCGAGGCCGGCGACGGCAGAGACGCCTTCAACAAACTGGGCGCTGACCGTGTGGACATTGTGGTGCTCGACGTCATGATGCCCAACATGGACGGCTTTGAGTTCTGCGCCACGGCCAGGCGCTACTATGAGGACCTGCCTATCCTGATGCTCACGGCCTTGGGCGAGACCGCGCAAAAGGTCAGAGGCCTCGACTTGGGGGCGGACGACTACCTGGTCAAGCCCTTCGAGGCCGAGGAGCTGGCTGCGCGACTTCGCGCGCTCCTCAAACGCTACAAGAAGAACTGCTCCCAGCAGGTGTCGTTTGGCGCAGTGCAGATGGACGCGCTCACCCACACGTGCCAAGCCGGCGGCGTCGACTTAGGACTGCCGATGAAGGAGTACGAGCTGCTCTTTGCCTTGGCAAGCGCCCAAGGGCGAACGCTTGGCCGCCGACAGCTCATTGACGACATCTGGGGATACGACTTTGAAGGCAACGAGCGCACGCTCGACGTGCATATCAACCGCCTGCGCGAGCGCTTCTCCGAAGAGCATGACGGTTTTCGGATCGTCACCGTGCGCGGGCTGGGGTACCGGCTCGAGGCTGCACAATGATACGGCGAGAAGGACGCCGCTCCCGCCATGCCCCCGCATATCTCACCTTGCGCGGGCGGCCGCAGCTTCTCCCACCGCTTTGGAAGCGCATGGCCATGGGGCTGTCTGCCCTTGTAGTCCTCAGCGGCGCCTTCGCCGCCGGCTACGGCCTGCTGTGGCTGACCGAGCGTGCCGTCGGCCAGCTCCCCGACCTCGCATCGCATGTGGCGAGCGCGATCCTTGGCCTGGTGCTCATCTCTGTCGCCTTCGGCATCGCCTCGCGAATCGCGCATGCCAAGGGCAGGAGCATCGGCCACATGGCCCAGGAGATCCTCGACGCGCTGGCACGCATCGCCACCGGGGACTTCTCGGTTCGCATCAGCCTTCGCGAAGGCAACCCCCTCCACGAGGTCATACTCAGCGTCAACAAGATGGCAGAGGACCTCGGAACGCTCGAAGGCCAGCGCCAAGACTTTATCTCCAACGTCTCACATGAGATCCAGTCGCCCCTCACCTCGCTGAGCGGCTTTGCAGTGCTCCTGCGTGACGAAGGGCTTTCGACCGAGGAGCGCCACCACTACCTGGGGATCATCGAGACCGAGAGCAAGCGCCTCTCAAAGCTCAGCGACAACCTTCTCAAGCTCACCGCGCTCGAGCAAGAGGGGCTGCGTGAGCGAGGCGTGGTGGACGTGTCCGAGCAAATCCGCAGCGCAGCGCTCATGCTGGAACCACAGTGGGCGGGCAAGGGGCTCGTGCTCGACCTCGTGCTCGACGACACGTCCTGCTTCGGAGACGCAGACCTGTTGCAGCAGGTGTGGATAAACCTTCTGCACAACGCCGTCAAGTACAGCCACGAGGGCGGCACGGTCACCGTGAGCGCGCGCACGGTCGCAGGCGAGGCAGTAGTCGAGGTCTCTGACTGCGGGATCGGCATCGACGCCAAGGACTTGCCGCATGTCTTTGAGCGTTTCTTCAAGGCGGACAAGTCGCGCGACCGCTCACTCGGCGGCAACGGGCTTGGGCTTGCGCTGGTCAAGCGCATCGTCGAGCTGCATGGCGGGAGGGTTGCCGCCATGAGCGAGCCCGGCGTGGGCACGTCAGTCTCCGTATGTCTGCCGATCGCAGCCAGCGGCGCCGCTCGCTGATTTACGGTCTGTTTACTCAGGCGCCACATTGGGTTTAAACCTGCTGCCCAAACTAAGGGGGTGCTGGCACATGCCCGCATTGGCCAACGAGCAGACAGGAGCGCACGATGCCGATTATCGAAGTAGACAACCTGGTAAAGCGTTATCACCATGCAAAGGAGCCCGCGGTCAAAGGAGTGAGTTTCACTGTGGAGAAAGGCGAGCTTTTTGCCTTCCTCGGGCCAAACGGGGCTGGCAAGACCACCACCATCTCCATACTGACCACCACGCTGTCAAAGACTTCCGGCACGGTGCTCATCGATGGCTTTGACATCGAGAAGAACGACCGCGAGGTGCGCGAGCGCATCGGCATCATCTCGCAGCGGCCGAGCCTCGACAAGTCGCTCACTGCCGAGGAGAACATCCGCCTCCATGCCTGCCTCTACGGCATGTACGGCTATCGGCCGGCGTTTCGGCTGATGCCTGCTGAGTACCGCGATCGCGTGCGGCAGCTGGCCGAAGTGGTGGGCGTCGGAGGCGAGCTGTTCAAGAAAGCCGGGAGGCTTTCGGGCGGCATGGCCCGAAAGTTCGAGATCGTCCGCTCGCTCATGCATACTCCGCAGGTGCTCTTCCTTGACGAGCCCACACAGGGCCTCGACGCCATGGCTCGCCGCGACCTCTGGGAGTACCTCAACGCGGTCCGCAGTGAGTGGGACACGACGGTCTTCTTGACCACGCACTACATCGACGAGGCGGAGGGCGCCGACACCGTCTGCCTGATTCACGGCGGCACGATTGCGCTGTGCTGCCCGCCTGCGCAAATGAAGCACCGACTTGGGGCAAACACTTTGGAAGACGCCTATGTGGGGTTCCTGCGGCAGGGCGGAGTCATGCCTGACGACGCAGGCGTTGGAGAGAAGGGGAGGGCGGCATGAGCACGTTTGGCGCCGCTAGTAAAAGCGCACAGCCTAAAGCCTCTGGCGAGCAGGCGCGCCGCGCCGCTTTGCCCGCCCGTCTTTCGCTGCCGCTTCGCGAGCTCAACGCGGTGGTAGCAGTCGCCGCCCGCGACATCACCATCACCCTCAAAAGCCCCGGCACGCTGGTAATGAGCCTTGTGATGCCCCTCGTCATGATGGGGCTCATCGGCGGAAACCTCATGGAGAACATGGCGGGCGGCCTCGGGTTTGACTTCGGGCAGTTCATGCTCGTCGGGATGCTCGTGAACATGCTCTTCATGATGACGACGACAGGCTTGACCACCCTGGTGGACGACAGCGACGACAACTACTCTGCCGAGCTGCTGGTGTCGCCGGTCTCGCGCTATGCTATTGTGCTCGGCAAGATAGTCGGCTCCTCATTTGCCGCGATCGTCTCATGCCTCGGCGTGCTCCTGGTTGGCCTCGTAATGGGTATCGCACTGTCAGCCGGGCAGCTTCTGGCCCTTTTGGCCCTCGCCCCGCTCATGTGCCTGTCGGGCGGCGCTCTGGCGATGATCGTCATGGGTGCTATCAAGAACAACAGGATGGCCAACATCGCCGTGATGCTTGTCACCATGCCACAAATGTTCCTTTCGGGCGTTATTATCCCCATCGCCAACTCAAGCGGCGTCTTGTTGGTCTTGAGCCGTGCCTTGCCCATGACCTATTGTGTTGACCTGGGCCGCGCGGTCGTTTACGCGGGCAGCCCTGAGTATGACGCGGTCGTGCTCTTCGACCCAGCGGTCAGCCTGCTGGCCATTGTCGGACTGACGGCGGTCTGCCTGGTGCTTGGCACCTTTTTATATGTGCGTTCGGAGAATAACCGCTAGTATGCTGGCATTCCTGTCGTCTTTTGCGTCGCGACGGACACGCCGCTGCCAGTGCTCGTGACAGTGATGTCGCCGTGCAGGTCGGTCCGGTATAGCTCGCAGCCGAGGTCGCGGTACCTGGAGAGGGCCTCGTCGGTCGGGTGCCCGTAGCTGTTGCGGGCGCCCACCGAGATCACGGCGTAACGCGGGTTTGCTTCCCTGAGCAGCAGGTAGCTCGACGAGTTGGCCGAGCCGTGGTGGGGGACCTTCATGACGGTCGAGGCGATGCCGCCGCCGTCGGGGCCGCCGCCTGGCCCGTCTACCAGCATGCGCTCAAGCTCAAAGCCGATGTCGCCCGTGAACAAGAACGAGTCCTCGCCATAGGTGACCTGGGCCACTAGCTCGTTGTCGTTGGGGTCGCCGGTGCCGCTGTCGAGGTGCCAGAGGCGGACCGTGGCGCTGCCAAGCATGAACGTCGCTGTGGCGGTGGGGACGGTAATCGCCACGCCACGCCGCTCAAGACGCTCAGTGAAGCTCGCGAAGGCCTTGGTGCCGCGTGACTTTGTTGGACCATAGCACGTGCCTAAACTCGCAAACTCAAGGGCCCCGGCAAGCCCGCCTATATGGTCCTCGTCGGAGTGGCTGAACACTATGGCGTCCAGGTGGCCGATGCCGCGCCGCTGCAAGGCGCTGTAAAGCAGTGAGGAGTCTGCCGCATTGCCGCCGTCAATGAGCATGTAGTGCCCCTCACACGAGACCAGCGCCGCGTCGGCTTGTCCGACGTCAAGGAACACTACCGTGAGCAGCGGCGTGTCGGGCACGCCGGGCGGTGCGGGGGCGGTCGGCAGAAAGGTCGCAAGCGCCCATGCCGACAAGAGCGTCGCCAGGCCGAGCAGCGCTGCTGCCAGCGGGCGACGTGTGTGCTTGACAGATCGTGGGGTCAGTTTGCGCATTGCGTGCCTATGCCTCGAACAACCGGTAGTCCGGATGAGCCATTGCGTTCATTTGGGCGACAAGGAGATCCATGTCTGTTGCGGGCAGCTCCTTCGGAACTCTTGCCTGACTGTTTCTTGCCATGCGAGTATTGTTGACTGCAGTGCCTGTCTTGTCGAGAATGATCTTAGGGTCAAAGCTCTTTTTGTCATATTCGCAGTAATCCTTGAGGGATCTTTCTACTGCTCTATAATCGCACAAATATGCATCGGTGTATTGGAAATGCAGGAGAATCCAATATTCAATGCACGGCGCACTGATGGCAAGGCGATACTTATGAAGTATTGCTACTGTAATTGCAGCAAAACCATTTACTAGAGGACCCACCGAGTCGAACACGAGCCAGGCCGCATCATATGGTAGCTGCCTCGCCGCCTTCCTTTCTGTGACCAGCATACGAGCTTCCCTGATGACTGCATCGGCACCAGACTGACCTGCTCAACAGACTTTGACAGTATCCGGTGAGAGATGAAGCGATGTTCGCAAAGACTCCAGGCAGCCCCTTTCGGTAACCTTGCCATCTGTCACAGCAAGGACCTGCTCCCCTTCTTTCATTGTTTCAGGAAGCTATTTTACTATTTCAGAAAGTATTTTGCAGAAAACCTGCTGAAAACTGCTGAAATAGTAAAACTAGTTGCTCATTCAGTGTGAAAGGATTGGTCAGGGCAAGACCCCCGCTGTCAAGTCCGACACCGCTGTCGCGCATGGATAAGCCGCAGGCCTTCCAAGGTCAGGTCGTCGTTGCGGTGCGTCACAGTCCGCGAGAGCGAGACGATGTGGCGCGAGAGGCCGCCCGTGGCAACAACGGGCGCCGAGTAGCCCAGCTCGGCAAAGACGCGCGTGATCAGGCCGTCAGTGCGGTCGATCTCGCCATAGGTCAGCCCCGACTGGACGGCCCCGGCAGTCGAGGTCCCGATCACCTTCTCGGGAATCTCGATGTCGATTTTTGAAAGCCGGGCGGCAGCAGAGAAGAGCGCCTCCGCTGAGGTCATGAGCCCTGGCGCGATGATGCCGCCTACGAATGCGCCGTTTTTGTCAACAACCTCAATGTTGGTGGCCGTCCCGAAGTCAACTACCACGACCGGCGCGCCGTAGAGGTGAATAGCGGCAACAGCGTCAGCGATACGGTCGGCGCCAAGCTCGCGCGAGAGATGGGGCGGGATTACGAGGCCTGTCTCGACCGTGTGGTTGAGCACGAGGGGCCCTGTGCCAAAAAGGGGATTGGAGCCACAAAGCCTCTTGCCGGCGTTGCGCCACTGCTCGGTCAGCGGCGGCACCACCGAGGCGATGGCCACGTCGTCAGCGGCATCAGGCGCGACGCCATGCAGCTCAAACAGCCCCCGCAACTTGATGAGCAGCTCGTCAGAGGTGTCGCTGGCCGTGGTCGCAATACGGCTGTGCATCACGAGGCGCTCGTCGTCGTATAGCCCAAAAACAGTCTGGGTGTTACCGATGTCAACCGCTAGAAGCACTGCCGTATCCCTTCGTTCTTTGTTTCGTTTCTGATGAGAGGCATGAGCATGACAAGATCGTTACCTGCTATACTTGACAACACATTGTACTGTACCGCAATGGTAGTATGGACAAAAAACCGGGTATTACTGAAGGGAGCGGTGCTATGAATGGCGCACCCGCACGTATTCTCGTTGTTGACGATGAGCCGTCGATCACAGAATTTGTCAGCTACAACCTCCGAAAAGAAGGATATGAGATTCAAATTGCCGAAGACGGCGCCACTGCCGTAGAACTTATAAACAACAACCCCTATGACCTGGTGATTCTTGACGTCATGCTGCCACACATGGACGGTTACGAGGTGGTGCGCCGCATCCGCGCCAACACCAACGTGCCCGTCCTGTTCCTCTCGGCGCGTGACACGGAGCTCGACAAAGTGGTCGGCCTAGAGATTGGCGGCGACGACTACCTTGCCAAGCCTTTTGGCGTGCGCGAGCTTTTAGCGCGGGCAAAAGCACTGCTCAGGCGTGCGACGCAGCAAGAAAACTCCCAGTCGTCCGATTTTGACGAGGTTATCGAGGTGAGCGGAATCAAGATCGACGAGGGAACCCACGTGGCCTCTAACGGCGAGGGCGCCATCGACCTCACGCCCCGCGAGTTCGAGTTGCTGGCCGCACTCATGCGGCATGCCGGCAAGGTGCTCTCGCGCGACCAGTTGCTGCGCGACGCCTGGGGCTGGGAGTATCTAGTAGAGACAAAAACGGTCGATACCCATGTGAAGCGCCTGCGCGACAAGCTCGAGGCGGCCAAGGTGGACGCGGGACTTATCGAGACGGTGCGCGGATACGGCTATCGTTTCAAGGTAGTATAGGGGCCAAGTATCTCAAACGACCACCAGCAAGGGGCAGGGGCCGAGCGCCCTTCTTGTAAACTAACCGATGTTTCGCTAGAAAGCTATATATGCAATACAGAACAATACGCATACTTCTCTCTCTGATTAGCGCAGCTTTTGCGGTGAGCATCGCGTTGGGGTTCGTGGTCATCGTCCTCATCGGCTCCGACCCGCTCTATTGGCTGTTGGCCCTCGCCTTGCCCATGGGCCTGCTTGCCTATGTGTGCTCGTATGCGGCGACCGGCATATACCTGGGGCCGCTCGCACGCATCGTGCTCAAGGTCAAACAGCTTGCCGAGGGCAACCTCTCGGTCCGGTTCATGGACGAGCGCATCGCGAACTCATCGCTCGGCATACAGGAGTTCGCAGAGACGCTTGACACCGTGAGCTCGCGGGTGCGCGCCTCAATGGCCGAGGTGGCTGCCGAAGGCAAGCGCCAAGGCCAGTTCATCAGCGACGTGTCGCACGAGCTGCGCACGCCGCTTACCGCCATACATGGCGCCGCCGAGACCATGCTCGACGAGGACATCGCCTATGACGACCGCCAGCGCTTTTGCGAGACCATCATCCGCGAGAGCGAGCGACTCACGCGACTGGCCAACGACCTTCTCACCTTGCAGCGCATCGAAGGAGACGGCGAGACAGTCCTCAAGCGCGTCAACTTGCATACTATTGTTGAGAATGCAGCTGACATGCTCAGGCCTTTGCTCGAGGCCCGCGAGGTGGAGCTGACGGTCACGGGAGAGGCCCCCGACGTGCTCGGCGACCCCGACCGCCTCCAGCAGGTAGTGCTGAACCTCGTAGACAACGCCAACCGCATGGTCGCCGAAGGTGGGCACATCGGCGTCAACCTGAGCGGCATCAAAGGCTATAGCGTCATCACGGTGTCTGACGACGGGCCGGGCTTTGGCGACATCGACCCGGCACGGTTGTTCGACCGATTCTATCGCGGGGATTCCTCGCGCGCGCGCACGACAGGCGGCACGGGGCTGGGGCTGACCATAGTCAAGGCAATCGTTGCCGCTCACGATGGAACGGTCGAGGCGCTCAACCTCCCTGACGGAGGTGCCTGCTTCATAGTTGCGATCCCCGCACTTCCTGCCCTTATCGACTAAAGCCCCCCCCGCGAGCCGCATATGGTGACAATCTAGATTCCAGACTTGATCCGGAATCTAGACGCGCGCTGCGTGGCCACTGGGTGGCCACGCAGCGCGCGGGGAGGCACGCCTGCGCTAGACCGCTTCGAGTTGGTCCGGAACACCCAGCAGTCCGTCGAACAGGCGCGAAAGCCAAGGTATAATTGCAATAAGCAGAAGCCTAACAAAGCCATTCGGTGCTAGAGGCTATGAAAGGTGGGCAAATGGAGTGGATCAGCGACTCGCAGTTCAGTGAGCCTAACATAGAGCTTGACTGCCTCTTTGACTCAGGAGTCACATGGGGCTACCGGCTAAACAGGGACGTCGAGCCTGTTTGGCAGTCCCCTGACGACCAGTGCCAGCACGCACTCATATGGGGCAAGACCGGCAAAGGGAAGAGCAACTTGCTCAAGTTTCTTGTCAAGCAGAAGATCGAGCAGGGGTGCACGGTGTTTGTCATCGACCCGCACGGAGACGTGGCCAAGTTCGCGCTTAACTGTGTGCCCGAAGCGTATCAAGACCGAGTAACTTATGTAGACTACTCAGACATATCGCACCTTCCGACCAGGAACCCACTCGACGTTGACGTGAGCGACCCGAATGCTGTCGCGCTTGCCAAACAGAGCTTCACTGCCCTGTGCACGTACGAGGTCTATCATGAGTTCACAGGTCCAGTCTGGAAGCATTGGAACAGTGTGTTTCTCGATGTTGTGTTTCATCCTAAGTATCCTTTTGTGAGAAGTCCTCTAAGCATTTACGAGCTAGCTGTTAACAAGGATTTCAGGGCGCGAGCGGCAAGTTACGTGGGCGATAACCTGGCGCAAGAGCTCAATCGCTACGAAATGCAGACCCATGAGCGCGAAGGCATGAGCCTGGTCAATTGGATAGTTGCCAAGTACAGCCCACTGAGCAACAGTCAAAGCATGAAGCACGTGTTTTCAATGCAGCATGCCACCCTGGACTATGCCGAGGAGCTCAACAAAGGCAGAATAATCATTGTGGGAATGTCGCAGGCAAGACTTGGGCGCGACGACACGCGTCTTATTGGCACAGACTGCATGCAAGCCATAAAGCGAGCCGTGCTCCAGCGTAGCTTAGGCGACATGGAGTCGCAGGGCAACTGGTACTTCTTCATTGACGAGTTTCAGAGCTTTGCCTCGCCAGATTTTGCGGTCATGCTCGCCGAGTCACGCAAATACCGCGCGTCTTTCACGCTTGCAAACCAGTGTGCCCATCAATTGACGACGTTCAACTTTGCCACGGGATACAACGACAGCAGCCTCCTGCAGGCGGTTTTAGGCAATGTCGGCACTATGGCCTGCTTTAGCATGGGGGCAAACGACGCACGGATCGTAGCCGAGCAGTTCGACATCGACATTAGCAAGGTCAACAGCATTCCAAGATACCAGGCGCTCGTGCGCCTGCTGCTCAACAACAATGAGATGAAGCCTGCTCTTGTCTCGGTGCCGCTCATGGAGACAACGGGCGAGAGCGCTGTTGCCGAGAGAGTAAAGCAGAGAATGCTTGACGATGGCATCTGCATTCCGGTGGACGGGTCGCTAAAGACAACTGACTTTCGTCAGAAAAAGGCAGGCAGTGACACGGCGAGCGCGAAGACGGCGAGCGCGAACACGGCGAGCGCGAATGCGACGCACGCGAAAACAGCACTCATGAAAATCCTGTTCAGCAACGATGAGCAACCCGTGCTGCGCGACGAGCGCCTCAAGCTTCTCAATATGCTCACTAGGATCTGCCATGAGAAGCACAACCAAGAAGACGCGCCGCGCTTGGAGGCGGGCGACGAGGTTTGCCATAAAAAATTCGGAGACGGCATTGTAGTCGAGCAGACCGAAAAGACCATGACCATCATGTTTTACGAGGATGGCAAGACAAGAAGGTTCGCCCAGGCTTCTCCCCATGTGAGCCTGCTGAAGAAAGGACCTGGCCATGACTAGCATAGGCGATCAGGATTTGGGCAAGTCGCCCTTCGTTATTGATGACGAGCTTCTTGACGGCCTGGGGTTCGAGGAGACGCCCACTCTCGTCAAGCGCTGCCTCATAACGCAGGTTTACGACGATATTTCGATGCGTGTTGGTGTTCGCCTAACCGAAAGCATGGACGCGGACAAAGTAGATGAGTTCGGTGCGTTTGCCGAAAAAGACATTGACAAAGTGCAAGCACTGCTCGACCAGTATTTTTCGTTGGATGACCCAAAAAACCTGGAGGTCGTGCGCGAAGAGTATCGCAAGGCCTCCCAAGACGCCCCCGGCCTTTCACTTGAACAGTTCCTAGACGACTTCCTTCCTGATTTTGGCGCACATGTCTGGATTGAGAAAAACTGCCCTGACTACCGGGAACATATAAAAGCAGTGATCGACGAGGTGTGCGATTTCCTCGCAGAGGACCCTGCTGCTGCCTTGGAATACTATCTTGAAGATATATTAGATATACTTTATACAGCATCAGGCATTTATCATTCTCTTTGTGCCTTGCTTGCCGGAAACCAGCTGGAATTTCTCTCGAATGAGTCTGGTACGGCCATCAAGTTGTGGACAGGCACGAGCAGTTTTGTCGTGCTTCTCAATATTCATGTTGATTACGAAAAACAGATGATCAGGCAGTCTGCTCAGCTTCCCCTTGACACCAGTGATGTAGAAAAAGACAAAATTATATCAGCAATAAATATTTGTAATAGTAAGATTATAAATGGCTATATGTATCACCATGAAAACACAGGCATCTCGTACGTTATGAACTATGAGTTCACGCAAGACCAGCCGAGCATAGACCTGCTGGCACGCCTGCTTGACGATTTTCTTCGGTCAGTCGGCGTTTGGGGCGCGGGGGTCTTTGGGCTTGTCTGGTTCAATCTCACTTCAGACGCACTCGATGGTCGCTTGGACACCAGAGAACTCTCAGACGACGAGCGTGATGAGGCCAAGCGTCTTGTTGACGCCATTTGTCTTGAATGTGTGGAGGATGAGGTGCGGCATGTGCGCGAGGGCGACGAGACGCTCAGGGTCTATTGTGACATCGACTCAAGATGCCCCATCGACATCAGCGTGTGCCCCCATTCAAAGACTGTCAAGATGGTGATGCGCTTGTCGGAGAAGCAAAACCCTGCCGCTTCGCTTGCGACTCGCGTAGACTGCCATGAGATGACCCGTAACTTGAGCATTGGGTGCTTTTATATCGACGACGGAGACGAGTGCGCGTATTATCGGGACACTTTTTGGTACGACTCGGCTGACGAAGGCAAGCAGTTCCTCGACTGGCTGTACGATAGACTCGATTTGCTCAGCGACTTGCCCGCGATGGACGAGCCGTTGTAAGGTGAAGTCGTGAGAGAAACTAGATCGAGAGTCGGCGTCTGCAATTGATCTCCGTGCGGTTTGGATGCCCGCTCACAAGCAGCTACAAGAAAAGGACGTAAGCAAGATGGACAAACACGAGTTACGCACGCTGGCAACAGCCAAGCGCGCTCGGGTAAAGCCGGAGGCGCGCGCTGCAGCCCCCGTCATGGTCATGCAAAAATTGCTCAAGGAGCTAGCGATGCTCGACGCCAAGCGTCAAGGAGGCAGCACGCTGCTCGTCGGCCTCTATGTGGACTGCGGCACAGAGCTCTCCACACTGACACTTGAGGCCGGCGTGCTCAGCCAGGGTTTCCGCGTGTCGTACCCGGTCTGCTTTGCGGACGGCAGAATGGAGTACGCCCTTGAGGCGGACGGCGCCGTCAGGGGGCTTATCCAGAAGAAGCCTTCCCACGTCTTTGACACCACGGCGGACGCAGAAGTCTTGGCCGGGCTTGACTTCGTTGAGCCGACCGACCTGGACGCCTTGGTCGTTCCATTGCTGGGCTTTGACTTGCGCTGTTACCGGCTTGGCATGGGCGGCGGCTACTACGATCGCTACCTCCCTCGCCTTGCCCCCGGCACGCCGACCATAGGCGTGGCCTTTGACGAGCAGTGGGTTGAGGGGGTGCCCAACGAGGCACACGACTGCCCGCTGAGCGCCGTCATCATACCGAGCCGCGACATCATACGTCGCCAAAACCCGACAGGAGCCTGAGTCATATGATCGACCGCTACACGCGCCCGCAGATGGGAAGCATATTCAGCCTTGAGAACAAATACCGGATCTGGCTCGAGATCGAAGTCCTCGCATGCGAGGCACAGGCGCAGCTTGGCCCACAGCGCGGCAGCGGCATATCTGTTGAGGAGGCGCGCTGGATCCGCGAGCATGCCGACTTTGACGCAGGGCGTATAGACGAGCTCGAGGCGACGCTCAATCATGACGTCATCGCCTTTCTCACCAATGTGGCCGAACACGTTGACGCAGGGCTGCCCGACGGCGCGCTGCGCCCGTCGCGCTGGGTGCATTATGGCATGACATCGAGCGACCTGGGCGACACTGCACTTTGCTGCCAGGTCACGCAAGCGATCGACTTGGTCCGCGCGGGCGTGCGCTCTCTCGCCGCCGTGGCGCTGCGGCGCGCCTTCGAGCTTAAGGACGCGCTTTGTGTGGGGCGCACGCACGGGATTCATGCTGAGCCGATGACCCTGGGAATGAAGTTCGGCGCCTGGGCGTGGGCGCTCAAGCGCGCTGACGAGCGCTTGGATCAGGCGCGAGCACTCAGCGCTGCCCGCGGCGCCATCAGCGGCGCGGTCGGAAGCTACTCGAGCATCGACCCCTTTGTTGAGCGCTACGTCTGCGAGCGGCTAGGACTGAGCGCTGACCCGTTGTCTACCCAGGTCATCGCACGCGACAACCACGCCCATGTGCTCGCGGTGCTTGCCTGCACTGCCGCCACGCTTGAGCATATTGCAACAGAAATCCGCGCGCTGCAAAAAAGCGACACGCTTGAAGCCGAAGAGCCCTTTGCAAAAGGCCAGAAGGGCTCGTCGGCGATGCCGCACAAGCGCAACCCCATCACCTGCGAGCGCGTTTGCGGGCTTGCCCGCGTGGTCAAGGCGAACGCGCAAGTCGGCTTTGACGACGTGGCGCTGTGGCATGAGCGCGACATCTCGCACAGCGGTGCCGAGCGCATCGTCTTGTCCGACAGCTTCACGGCGCTTGACTACATGCTCGCCAAAATGACCTGGGTGCTCGACGGCCTGGTCGTGTATCCCGAGAACTGCCGTGCCAACCTCGAGCGCACGCGCGGGCTTATCTACTCAAGCAAGGTCTTGCTTGCTCTCGTTGACGCAGGCTTCTCCCGTGAGGCCGCCTATGACGTCGTGCAAGAGAACGCGATGGCGGTCTGGGACGACATCCAGCGCGCGCAGCCGGGGCCAGGACTTCTAGAGCGCCTAGAGGCAGACGAGCGCGTCACGCTTGACGCAGCCAGTCTCGGCGCGTTGTTTGACCCCTGGAGCTTTCTTGCGCGCCGCGACGTGCTCTTCGAGCGCCTGGGCACGCTGGAGTTTTGATACAAAACTACTAAACGAACAAAGCAATATACAGCAACAACCAAGCGTGCTTCTCCATATTGGCCCAGAGTGGTATACTGTGCGTCTGCGTACCATAAGCAAAGGGCACCTAGCACGGGCGTTGAAGCAAAATGAGCCTGCCTGTGCCCATTGAGGAGTTCGTTTGAACCCAGTCATCATCATACCCACCTATGTAGGGAGCAGCCGGAAGCGGCCGAGCTATAACGTTGTGGCGACCTACGATCACGTAACACCGCTCAATCACCAGGGAGAGCTGCTCCGTTGCCTTGCCTCGCTGCGCACGGCGCGTATAGACATACCGATCTTCGTGCTGGTGGCGGCCGAGCCGGGCATTGAGCACGATGCCGCAGACAAGATCCACGAGACAGCGGCCTCGTTCGCGCAAGACCTGATGATCACCGTCATCGACGACGACGTGCTCGCACAGTTCTACACCCGGGCAGACATCCTCGGCTTCGGCGCGATCAAGGAGGGCGTTTCGCTCACGGGATACAGCGCCATCCGCAATCTTGGCCTGATTGTTGCTGCGGCCGGCGGCTTTACTGAGTGCATCTTCATCGACGACGACGAGGTGGTCGAAGACCCCGCCTTTTTGGAGAAGGCGGTCTACGGCCTTGGCAAGCTCACACAAAAGGGCGTGCCGGTCCTGGTAAAGTCAGGCTACTTCACCGACCGCAAGGGCAACTGGAAGTCGACACAGAAGAACCACTGGTACGACCGCTATTGGCATCAGGGCGACATGTTTAACGCATGGATTACCAAGGCGATGGGCAGCACGCGCCTCTCGCGCTCCAACGGGTTTTATGGCGGGCTGTGCGCCATACACCGCGAGGCGTACCGCCGCATCTCGTTTGACCCTTGGATTCCCCGGGGAGAAGACCTCGACTACTTGCTCAACGTGCGCATGTACGGAGGCGACGTGTGGTTCGACAACCAGTGGTCGATAAGCCACTTGCCGCCCGCGAACCGCAACGAGTCGCAGCGCTTTCGCCAAGACATCTACCGCTGGATCTACGAGCACCGCAAGCTAGAGTACGCGAAGTCGCAAATCGACTTGCTGCCCATCCAGCCCCACTCGCTCGACCCGTACCCCGGGCCGTTCCTTGAGCACTCGGTCACGCGCCGCGTCTTTTTGACGGCCTTGTTGCGCGTGTTGGGGCGTCCTCGAGACCGCAAAGGCTACTTCAAGGCCGCGATGGCGGCGCAGCGCGAGGCAAAGTCGTATGCCGAGGTGTTCTGCTCGAAGTACTACGAGTTTCAGATCGGCTGGCCGCAAGTGGTGGCAACATTGGAGAATGACGGGATAATCCGCAACATATTAGCATATGAGCCAACTAGTGACAAGGACTCATACTATGCCGCCGCGTCAGCACGGGCGATGAGCGGCCCGATGGGCGGTTTTGTCGGCAGCACTACGGGTGGGCTGTTCGACGCGCAACACGAGTCACCTGCAAAGGAAGAGCTGCTCGAGTTCGAGCTCGACCTTGGCGCCATGGGCATAGAGACGCCTCCGACGACGCCAGCAACGACGTCCGTAGCGTCGGCAGCAACGACGCCTGCTACGCCGAGAACGACGCCGGGGTCAACGCCCTTGGCTTCAGCCACGGGCGATAAAGGCTCCTTTGACCCCGTGGCCATCTACGACACCAGCTTCGCCGACGACACCTCTGGCTTTGCTCCAGAGGCTCCGGGCCCTCTCGAGACTGCCTTCTCATCCGCCCCTGTGACGACTGAAGATGCTGGCGTTTCGACACCGGCCGATGTCTTTGCCGAGTGTCTCGCTGACACCCTGGGCATGCCCGGCGCTGGCGTGCCCGATGAGCGCGCGGCGGCCACTGAGCCCGACGAAAGGCCCGACACGTTGTCGTTTCGGTATGCGCAAGATGAGTTCTCTAGCATCGACGACAAGCCGTTGCCTTGGCGCAAGGACCCCCCGCGCACCGACGACCAAAAGCCCTGGGCAGTATCGGCGCCCCCCACCTATGAGCGCGTCTCGGCACACCTCTGGAACAACGAAGAGGAGTAGGGCGCCGCAGGAGCCATGCAGCCTGAGATCCTGATAGTCGTGGCGCTGTGCGGCGTCGGAGTCGGCGTGCTTGCGGGCATGCTGGGCATCGGCGGCGGCACCATGATAGTGCCGCTGTTCAACCTTGTGTTCGGGCTCTCCATCGTCCATGCCGCTGCGACCTCGCTGTTCAGCATTGCGCCCACTGCGCTCTCGGGTGCGCTGAGGCATGCCCGCCAACGCACCGCAGTCCTCAAGGTCGGCGTTTGCATCGGGGCCGTGGGGGCAGTGACCTCTGCCCTCGGCGCCATGATCAGCGGGCTTGTGCCCGAGATGGCAGTTGCAGTGCTCACTGCGGGAGTCATTCTTTTTAGCTCGGCGCAAATGCTCCGAGCGGCACTTGTCAAAAGGAACAACGCCGTGACCCAGCCCGCGCCCTTGGCCGCGCCCCCGCCCTCGGCGCCGCCCGCGCCCTCGGCGCCGCCCGCGCCCTCGGCCACGCCCGCCTTGACTGGTCGACAGCTGGCAGGCGCTGCCGCCATCGGCGCCGTGGGCGGGCTCATCGCCGGAATCATCGGCGTAGGCGGCGGGTTTATCATCGTGCCGTTCCTTGTCTCTTACCTCAAGCTCAGCATGAGTCAGGCTGCCGGAACGTCGCTCGTGGCCGTCGGCATCATCGCGGTCCCCGGCATCGTGGCGCACCTGCTGCTCGGCCAAGTCGAATGGCTCTATGGGCTGAGCTTGGCCGCGGGAACCGTGCCTGGAGCGCAGCTTGGCGCCTGGCTTGTCATAAAGATCCCTGATCGTGCGCTGCGCCTTGTGTTTGGTATGCTGTTGCTGGTGTCTGGCGGGCTGCTGTTGCTCAAGAACAGCGGGCTGTGAGCTGCCAGGGCAAGTGTCCGCCGTCTGTGTCGTGTGAGGCCTACCGATTATGAGACGAAACCTCTCACTCATTGAAGTCCTGCTTATCGGCATTGTCGTCCTGCTCTTGTTTGTGGCGGCCTCGCTGGTCTTGACCGACGGCCAGCCCCACCTCGCCGTCTTGTGCGCGGTTGCCGCCGCCGCTGTGGTCCTGTTCATGCTGCGCTACTCCAACAGCCCCGACCGCCTGCGGGCGCGACAAAGCGAGCGCACGCTGCGGCTTGCCGCAAAGACGCTGCCCTTCATGCGCCAAGGCCTGACCCTCGAGTCGGCCGAGGAGGTCTGCAAGCTGCTGCTTCCCGCGACGATGGCCAACGCCGTGGCGATCACCGACCGCACTCATATCATGGGCTTTGCCGGCATCGAGCGCGAGTACTACCCGCTCGGGTCTCCCATTAAGACCAAGGCCACTATGTCGGTGCTTGCCGACGGTCAGGTGCGCGTCATCACCTCCCAAGAAGACATCGGGTTCCCGCGCAGCGACTCGAGCCTCCAGGCGGCCATCATTGTTCCGCTCATACTGCACGAGGAGCCCGTCGGCGTTCTCAAGTTCTACTACCGCTCGCCCAAGAAGATCGACGAGACGCAGCGGGCGATGGCACAAGGCCTTGCCGCCCTCCTCGAGATGCAACTTCAGCTCGCAGACCTCGAGCATCAGCGCGAGCTCGCTACCCAAATGCGGCTCAAGGCGCTCCAGGCGCAGATAAACCCCCACTTCCTCTTCAACACGATAAACACCATTGCATCCCTTATCCGCACCAACCCTGCTCAGGCGCGCATACTGTTGCGCGAGTTCGCGGTGTTTTATCGCCAGACACTCGAAGGGTCGCTTGACCGCATCACTTTAGAGCAGGAGCATTTGCAGACCCTGCGCTACTTTGGGTTCGAGGTCGCCCGTTTTGGCGAAGAGCGCCTCTCGATGGACGGCAGCTTCGAGCCGGGGCTGGCCGAGCTGCTGGTCCCCTCGTTCGTTCTGCAGCCGCTGGTCGAGAACGCGGTCGCTCATGGCATGCGTGACGACCGGCCGCTACGCATCGAGGTGCGCGGCTTTATCAAAGACGGCGTCGTCTGCGTCGCGGTCTCGGACGACGGGATGGGGATGAGCAGCGAGGAGCTCAAGAGGATGCTTGACCCAAAGCGCGAACATGCTAGTGTTGCGCTCAGAAACGTTGATGAGCGGCTACGGGGTTTTTTTGGAGCATCGGCCGGGCTTGCGGTACAATCTGAGCTGGGCGTCGGCACTACTGTGGTGTTGACATTTGGAGAATTCGACCAATTGAAGGTGGTGGAGGATGCTAAAAGCGATAATCGTTGACGACGAGGCGCCAGCGCGCTCAGAGCTGCGGTTCCTGCTGGACGAGACCGGCCAGGTAGAGGTTGTCGCTGAGGCGGGCAACGTGCGCGAGGCGCTGGAATGCCTTAAAGACAAAGGCGCCGACGTCATGTTCCTTGACATTCAGATGCCGGGAGCCAACGGCCTGCAGCTGGCCGAGGCCCTTGGCCGCCTCAAAGTCCCGCCTGCCATCGTGTTTGTGACCGCCTACAGCGAGCACGCCATGAAGGCCTTCGACGTCGATGCCGTGGACTACCTCGTCAAGCCGGTCGAGACCGACCGGCTGCTCAAAGCCCTCCACAAGGTCAGCACGTATGCCTCGGCCATGGCGAAGGCCACTTCGGCCGACCGCATTCCGGTTGACAAAAACGGCAAGAAGCTGCTCGTCGCCATCGAGAAGATACACTTCATCGTCGCCAAAGACGACTACTCCTACCTCTACACCGAACAGGACCGCTACCTCTCGACTGTCTCGCTGGCCCGCCTGGAGGCGAAACTCGAAAACCAGGGCTTTTTTCGAGCGCACCGGCGCTACCTCGTGAACCTCAACGCCGTGGAAGAGGTCATCCCGGTCAACGGCGGCACCGTGCTCTTGGCGCTGGCGGGCGAGGAGGAGAAGGTCCCGGTCTCACGCCGCCGTGTCCCAGCTCTCAAGAAGGCGCTTGGCCTCTAGAAAGACGCCCGGCACGCTCACACGCTGTATGGCCCCCTTCGCCAGACAGGTCGCCTGTTTATGCAACAAGGTGCGTTATCATGGCACCACAACAGACAGGTTGTCTGACTGGGAGGTTTTCTTGGAGCTGAACCTGCATATCATCGCTGAGGACTTGTCAGTCTTCAAGCCTCAATGCAGGCTCTGCGAAGACTACGACGTTTTGCGTCTGCGCCTGCCGGCTCTGTTCGACGGCAGCTGCACCAAGCGCAGCCTGCTCTACGTCGTCAAGGCCTCGGAGCTTACGCCGGAGGCCGTGGAGAAGGTAACCGAGCTCTCGAGCCTCCTCGTCATCGGACGCCCCCCCAAGGCACTCATGGACAAAGACTGCAACCTCGCCTGGGTCAACAGCTCCGTCTCGCTTGAGCGGCTTTTCTTCGAGGTGGTCGAGCTGTTCTCCTCCTACGAGATCTGGGCGAACCACATGCAAGACGTGCTTATCTCCAAAGCGCACCTTAAGCGACTTGGCGAACTAGCTAGCCCTATAGTGCGTAGGCCTCTCTACCTGGTAGACTCGCACCTCCAGCTCGTGTTCTCCGTGGTGGACGAGGAGCACTATCGGCTTCCGGAAGATTACAGCTCGCCTCATGCCGACGGCAGCGGCGCCGCGCTCAACACTGTCACGCTTGAGCGTTACTGTGCTGACGCCCTGGAGCCGCACCTGCCCTTTATGCTGTCAAGCGACAAGAGCTACGGCACGCTCGCACAGAACATATTCCTCGGCAACTGCCTTGTTGCCACGTTGTCGTTTGACGAGGTGGGTGCGCCGTTTACCAAGCGCGACTACGCGCTTATCGTCATTTGTGCCAGTTTTCTCACGCAGGGCCTCACGTATCACGACGACTGGAACACCTCGGCGCCCCGACAGCTCGACGAGCAGGTCCGCGCCCTGCTCGAAGGCAGGCAGTATGCCCCCGAAGACCTCGAGTCGGCGCTCAAGACGATGGCCTGGCGTATCGGCGAGGCCTATTTTTGCGTGGTTGCCACGCCGGTCAACCCGCTGTTCCCGAGCGGCCTGCTTGCTGCGGCTGCCAAGCATGCCTGTGCGCGTGCCAGCCACATGGTGTACGTGATATTCGAGCACCGCATGGTCTTCATCGTAAACGCCGACCATTCGGTGATACCTCAAGACGAGACGGTCGACCTGCTGGTGTCGGACCTTTCCAAATACCAGATCCATCTGGGCGTGAGCAATGTGTTCAACCATTTTTGGATGCTGGCCTTTGCATACCGGCTCGCGGTGTCGGCGCAGGAGATTGGCGTGGCCAAAGACCCCTGCAGGCCGTTTCATCGCTTCGAGGACTATTTTATGGACTACCTCGTCTCTGCCACGCGACAGACGACGCCGCTTGAGGCGATCATCCCGCGTGGGCTCATGCAGCTCAAGCGCTACGATGACGAGTACGGCACCGACTACCTGCGCGTTCTCGACGTCTATCTCAAGCACGACATGCGGGCTGCGCCAGCCTCGCGCGAGCTGTTCTTGCATCGCAACACATTAGCACATAAGATAGCACAGATAAAATTTATCTCACGAATGGATTTTGAGGAAGACCCGCATGTGCGCCTCCAGGCGCTGGTGGCGCTTCACATGATGGACGCCTGAGCCATCCTTCTCCTTTAGTGCATCACTTGTAGGGTGACAGTTGTAAAAATACGGGTTTGACCCGCTATCTTACGCGCTGCTTCGCCGTTCCCCCCTGACGAGCAGCCATTCAGGGGATCGGTGCAACATGCACACGAATCAGTTTTGGCATGCAACGAGATGCATCTTTTCGGCCACGACAGGTTGTCGCACTCATGTGCGTCTGATAAAAACAATGTATTGCATTCATTGAGACACCGCATCCCCTAGAATGACAAAGACTGCGTCTGCCTGTCGAGAAGGGAGCACACGATGACCAACCGATTGCGTGAGGCTGTTGAGAAGGGCGAGTTTGCTGTTACCGTCGAGCTCATACCGGGCAGGGGCGCTGCTGAGCCTGCCCAGGTCAAGGAGTTTGAAGAGATGGCGCAAATTTATGCCACCGGGCGCGTGCACGCCATCTCGATCACCGACAACCCAGGCGGCAACCCTGCTTTGCTAGCAGACGCGCTTGCCCACGAGTTCTTCGACTCTGGCATAACGCCGCTCGTCCACACGACCTGCAAGGACCGAAACCGCAACCAGATCCAGGCGCAGATGTACGCGCTGCAGCGCCAAGGCGTCGAGAACCTGCTGTGCATGTCGGGCGACTATGTGGTCTCGGGCTGGAGGGGGCGCTCACGGCCCGTGTTCGACCTAGACCCCGTGCAGCTGTTGCAGCTGGCCAACAACATGAACCAGGGACTCGTACAAAAGACCCCGCGCGGCGAGGTCGCCGAGCAGCCGGCGAGCTTTTTTCCGGGCGCGGTGGTCAACCCGTTCAAGTACACCGAGGCTGAGGTCGTCACCCAGTACTTCAAGCTTGAGAAGAAGATCGCGGCAGGCGCGCGCTTTATCATTATCCAGCTAGGCTACGACGCGCGCAAGATGGACGAGCTGCTCGTCTACCTCAAGGAGCGTCACTACGACGTGCCGGTGATCGCCAACATCTTCTTACTCAACGCTGGTGCCGCAAAGCTCATGCGCAAAGGCGCCATCGCAGGCTGCCATATCAGCGACGAGCTCCTGCGCACACTCGAGCAAGAGGGCAAAAGCGAGGACAAGGGAAAGTCTGCCCGCCTGCTGCGCGCCGCCAAGATGATTGCCATTGCGCGCGGCATGGGATATGCTGGCATTCACATAGGGGGCTTCGGCCTCACAGCCGCGATGGTCGAGTCGCTTCTCGATCAGGCTGAGACCTTGCAATCCGACTGGCGTCTTTGGGCACAAGAGATACAGTACGCGCAACCAGGCGGGTTTTATCTCTATGAGCCGACGCGTGGGGAGTCGGGTGAGGCGAACGGCTTCAACACCAACGTCCTGGCACCGCGAAACGAGCGCAAGCGCGGAAAGAAGATCATGCGAGGTTACGGTATCTCTCGCTTCTTCCACTACTGGGTGCTCACCAAGGGCAAGCGTTTCGGCAAGGTGCTGGCAGGCTCGATGGACCGCCGCGAGCGCAAGCGCGGCATGAACCGACATCATCGCT
>JAITHV010000001.1 GCA_031279835.1 Coriobacteriales bacterium | reverse complement strand
TGGTGCCTCGCCGAGCAGGCTAACAGCGTCGAAATCCGGATACCAGCTTGTCCTGCTGCACAGCTCGTCCCTCATCGCGCCTACGAGCACCTTCCTGGCCAGGTCAAACGTTACGGTGCCTCGGGTAGTTCCCACCTGAAAACTGTAGTTCATTGCGTCCCATGAGTGCGCATACGACGCAAACGGCACTCTCTCTGCCAGCACTTCGTTCCAGACCGTCGCATACCGGCAGTTGTCATAGAATGCCTCAAACGAGATCGGCAGCTTGGATGTCACGGGATCCTCCTCAGGCGGCCTGCAGCGCAGGTGCTGTTTCTGATACCATTGACGCGTTTTTATTCTGTTTGAACAACGATACCAGAAGAGAAAGGACGGTCATGAAGAAGAACCTGACGAGGCTTATGGCTACCATGCTCGCGCTAGCACTGGCATTCTCGCTGGGGGCATGCGCAGGCAACCAGGGGGGGGCTCGGGCGACTCCGATCCCGTGAGCACTGTTGACACAAACGCCGCAGGAGTGGCTGCGGACGACTCAAAAAACGTGGCAGCAGGGACAAACGAAAACCCGTTTAACCTGAACACAGGCGTTTACTCGACGGACGTGAGTGACAGCCTGAACGTCTCGTTTCCCCTGCCTGACGGGTACGGATGGACTCCTGTCTTCGACCGTTTTGTGAGCCCCTACAACGGGCTGAACGTCTGGAAGCTGAAATACGAGTCTATTCTCAGCGATCCAAACTGGGAGAACTTCCTGATCCGCTGCAGCGGCACCGATTACCCGACCATCGAAGCATGGAAGGAGCATTACAAAGACTCCAGCATAGGCACGTACATCGACCGCACCAGCGAGGAGACCATGACGTTCGGCGCAAACACGTATCTCTCCTATTCCTATGGCGGGAGCTTCCCTGACGCCCGCAGCTTTGTCTTGATCGTGGACGGCGCGTATGAGTTCCAACTCACGGCCTTCAACTACGCCAACACCAAGGACGCGGTGGCGGCGATTCTCAGCAACGTCACATTCACGAGAAAGTAGTTGCTGCCACCGCAGTCCCCAGCGCGAGTCCTCAACTGGCCGAGGACTCGCGCTGGCGGTCAGCCTCGGCAAAGTTGCTCTTGGCAACGCTTATCATCAGCTTGATGCGGTTGAGCTGGTTGACCTCGCTGGCGCCCGGGTCGTAGTCCACCGGCACTATGTTGCTCTCGGGGTGCAGGCGGCGCAGCTCCTTGATGACGCCTTTGCCGGTGACTTGGTTGGGCTGGCTGGCAAACGGCGGGGGGCAGACGATCTTGGGCGCGCCAGCATGAATCAGTTCAAGCATCTCGGCCGTCAGCAGCCAGCCTTCTCCCATGCTGTTGCACAGGCTGAGGATTGGGCGGGCATAGTCGGCAAGCTCATAGATAGTAGCAGGCGGCTCAAAGCGCTTGCTCGCACGAAGGGCATCGCGAACCGGCTTGCGCAGGCGGTTGAGCAGCGCGATGCTCAACCGTGCGCCGATGGACGACTTGAGCGGCTTGGTGAGCTCCTTATGCTGCCAGATGCCGCCGCTCATGCCAAACAGGAAAAACTCCGTGAGACCAGGCACGACACACTCGCAGCCTTCGGCCTCAATAAGATCGACGATCTGGTTGTTCGCCGTGGGGTGAAACTTGACGAGGATCTCGCCGACGACGCCGACGCGCGGCTTGCTGCGGTCGTTGTCCAGCGGCAGCGTGTCGAAGTCGTGCACAATGCTGCGCACGGTGCGTTTGTACGAGCGGTAGGTGATCTTGCTGAGCAGCTGCGTCTTGCAGTGCGCCATCCAATGCTCGAACAGGGCCTCGGCACTTCCAGGCCGTGCCTCGTAAGGGCGCGTGCGGTAGAGGCACTGCATGAGCAAGTCGCCATAGAAGATGGCATAGATCGCGCGACGGAGCATGTCGGGCGAGACCTTGAAGCCGGGGTTGCTTTCGCCGAGCGCGTGAAAGGACAACCCGATGACCGGAATATGCCCCATGCCCGCATCTCTGAGTGCCTTGCGGATAAGGCCGATGTAGTTTGTCGCGCGGCAGCCGCCACCTGTCTGCGTGATGATGACCGCAAGCCTGTCGAGGTCATACTTGCCGCTCGTGACGGCCTCCATGATCTGCCCGGTGACCAGGATGCTAGGATAGCACACATCGTTGTTTGCATACTTGAGCCCGGTCTCGACCGCTCCTTGGTCTACTGAAGGCAGCAGCTCGATGTTGTAGCCTGCCTGCTCGAACACCCTGATGAGCAGGTCGAAGTGGATAGGCGCCATCTGCGGGCTGAGTATGGTGTAGCGCCCCTCCTTCATCGCCTCGGTGTACTGCGGCTTCACAAAGGACGTGGAGGTGGCGGCTGGGGCTGCTGGGGCTGGGACGGAGGTGGCGGCTGCGGTTGGGACGGAGGGGACGGAGATGGCGGCTGCGGTTGGGACGGAGGGGACGGCCTTCTCCGCGCCTTGCGCGTGCGGCGCCTCGTGCTCGTGCTTCTCCGCTTGGGCTGCCTGCTCTTGCTCGCGCAGCGCCGCGAGCAGCGAGCGCACGCGGATGCGCACGGCGCCCAGGTTGCTTACCTCGTCGATCTTGAGCACGGTGTAGAGCCTGCCAGCCTGCTCGAGTATCTCCTGAACCTGGTCAGTCGTGATCGCGTCTAACCCGCAGCCGAAGCTGTTGAGCTGGATAAGGTCGAGGTCAGGGCGCGTCGTGACGAGCTTGGCGGCGGCATAGAGGCGCGAGTGATACACCCACTGGTCCACGACGCGCAGCGGCCGCTCAGGCTTCATGATGTGCGCCACCGAGTCCTCGGTGAGCACCGCAAGCCCGAAGCCTGCCACCAGCTCAGGGATGGCATGGTTTATTTCTGGGTCAAGGTGATACGGTCGCCCTGCCAAGACGATGCCGCGCGTGCCTGTCTCGGTCATCCAGGCCAGTGCACGCTCCCCCGCCTCGCGCACGTCGCGCTTGAAGGCCTCGTCCTCTTCCCAGGCAACGCGGACAGCCTTGGTTATCTCGCTGAGCGAAGGCAAGGAGCCAAAGGCCCGCTTGCTCGTGCGCCACCAGCGGGCAAGCTCCTCATGGATGCGGCGCGGCAGAATGTCGATTCGGTCGTAAGGCAAAAAAGGGTTCACGAAATCCACGCCGCTCGTGCGCAGGTCCTCGACGTTGAGCTTGATGACCTCGGGATAGCTCACAACCACCGGGCAGTTGAAGTGGTTGGGCGCGCCCTCGTCCTCTTGGCGCTCGTGGCGTATGCAGGGCATGAAGACAAAGTCGATGCCCTTGGCCGGGTCGAGCAGGTTCATGATGTGCCCATGGCTCAGCTTGCCGGGGTAGCACACCGACTCAGACGGCATGGACTCAATGCCGTCTGCGTAGGTAGACTTGCGCGTCTCGTCGCTCAAGACCACGCGAAAGCCCAGCTGGGTGAAGAAGGTGAACCAGAACGGGTAGTTCTCGTACATGTTGAGCACGCGCGGCAGCCCAACGCACGGGCGCGTCGCCTCGTCTGCCGCAAGCGGCACATAGGGGTTTTGGGGGGCGCCCGCGAACAGGCGCTCCGTCTTCCAGGCAAAAAGGTTCGGCAGGCCTTCGACGGGCGAGCCGGTGCCTGCTCCCCGCTCGCAGCGGTTGCCGGTCACAAAGCGGCGCTTCTTGCCCGTTTTTTGGTCGGTGCCAAAGGTGTTTATGGTAAGAAGGCAGTTGTTCGAGCAGAGCTTGCAGCGAGTCGTCGAATGCGCGGCGCTTAAGGCTGCCAGCTCGTCGGGCGAAAGCAGTGTCGAGGCCCCCTGGCCGCTTGAGTGCGCGGCCGCATAGCGGTCGCGCGCCAGCAAGGCAGCGCCATAGGCGCCCATCGTGCCGGCGATGTCGGGGCGCGTTGCCTCGGTGCCAGAGAGCAGCTCAAAGGCGCGCAGCACGGCGTCGTTCAAGAAGGTGCCGCCCTGCACGACGACCTTCTCGCCCACGTCTTTGGGGTCACGGATCTTTATGACCTTGAAGAGGGCGTTTTTTATCACACTGTATGACAAGCCCGCAGAGATGTCTCCAACGGTAGCGCCCTCTTTTTGGGCCTGCTTCACGCGCGAGTTCATGAAGACCGTGCAGCGGCTGCCAAGGTCAACCGGGCTTTTTGCCTCGATTGCTGCGGAGGCGAATTCCTCTACGCCCATTTTGAGCGACACGGCGAAGCTCTCAATGAACGACCCGCAACCCGAGCTGCATGCCTCGTTGAGCATAATATGGTCAATGACGCCGTCGCGCACACGCAGGCACTTCATGTCTTGACCGCCAATGTCGAGGATAAACTCGACGCCGGGCAGCAGCTCCTTGGCCCCACGCAGGTGCGCGATGGTCTCGATCTCGCCCGAGTCGCATTGGAGCGCCTCGAGAAGCAGGCCCTCGCCGTAACCAGTGACCGTCGTGTGCCCGATGGTCACCAGCGGCTCGCCGGTCTGCGTGTCGCGGGGCAACGAGGCCGCCAAGTCGAGCAGCGCCGCCTTGGCCGTGCCGAGCACGTCGCCTTTGTTGTTGGCGTAGAACTGCCGAAGCAGCGCGCCCTCGCCCGACACCAGTGCCGCCTTGAAGGTCGTTGACCCGGCGTCAATGCCCAGGAACGCGACGCCCTGGTAGTCTGCGAGCGACGCCTTGGGGACGGTCGCGCCGGCGTGACGCTCCACAAAGCGCGCGTAGTCGTCCTTATCCGTAAAAAGAGCGGGCAGGCGGCTGACCTCGCTGCCTTGGGTGTCGCCAAGGGCTGCGAGGCGAGAGGCCACGACGTCAAGCGGCATCAGCGCGCCGTCGGCACCCGCAAGCGCCGCCCCACATGCCACAAACAGGTGGGCGTCATGAGGCCGAATCTCCTGGTCGGCCGCCAGCTCGAGCGTGAGCGCAAAACGCCGCACCAGCTCAGGCAAGTATTGGAGCGGCCCGCCGAGGAAGGCGACATTGCCGCGTATCGGCCGCCCGCATGCCAGCCCGCCGATGGTCTGGGTCACAACGCTCTGGAATATGGACGCCGCGATGTCTTCCTTGCGCGCGCCCTCGTTGAGCAGCGGCTGCACGTCGGTCTTGGCAAACACGCCGCAGCGCGAGGCAATCGGGTAGATAATCTGCGCGTCGCGGGCGAGCACGTCAAGGCCGGCGGCGTCGGTGTCGAGCAGCGTGGCCATCTGGTCGATGAACGAGCCGGTTCCGCCGGCGCACGTGCCGTTCATGCGTTGCTCGACGCCCTGGTCGAAGTAGATGATCTTCGCGTCCTCGCCGCCGAGCTCGATTACCACATCGGTCTGTGGGATAAGCGCCGAAACGGCAGCCTTTGAGGCAATGACCTCTTGCACGAACGGCAGGTCGAGCCATTGTGAGAGGAGAAGCCCGCCGCTTCCCGTGACGGCAACCGTCATCTCCTCGCCTTTGAAGCGCTGCGCCGCGCCGTCGACAATCTCGGCGATAGTAGCGCGGATGTCTGCATGGTGACGCTGATAGTCTGAGTATATGATAGTGGTATCTGCGTCGATGACGGCACACTTGACGGTCGTCGACCCTACGTCGATGCCCAGATGGAGCGTGCCGATTAGCGCGTCCTGGACGGGTGGGGCTAACATGCGCATGGGCGTGGGCGTGGACAAGGACGTGGGCATGGCGATCTAGCCTTTCTTTTTTAAAACAATAGGGTCGCCAGGCTTGAGGAAGAGCACGGCGAGCATGATATGCGCCATCTCTTGTGAGTCCTCGCGCATGCCTCGCTCAAGCCAGGCCTGTATGAGGCCAAGGTTCGCCGAGGCATGATAGGCGATGTAGTAGTCTGTCAGTGCGGAGGGGTTGTCGCGGTACTTCTTGTGGAGCACTGCGCGCACGAAGTTGGTGCAAGCAGTGTCGCGCAGCCGTGCCTGAAAGGCCGCGTCGCCGCGCGGGCCGAGCAGCACGCGCAGCAAGGTCCCGTGCTCCCTCAGCGTGTCGAACAGCTCGACGGCCACGCGGGGCGGCGTTCCTCGGGCGGCGAGGAGGAGGAACTCTTTGAGGGATATGCCCTTGAGCTTCTCCTCGAAGTCAAGAAGCCCCTCGATGATCTCGTCTTCGAAGCTCCGCAGCAGGTCTTCTTTGTCTTTGTAGTGGGCGTAAAACGTCCCACGGTTGAGGTCTGCGCGCTCGGTGAGCTCACTGACGGTGAAGCCGTCGAGACCGCGCGCCTCAATGAGCGCGGCAAACGCCTCGCGCAGCATCCTGCGGCTACGCAGGATGCGTCGGTCGGCCGTCGCCGTCTCCACCAGTGCCTCCTGGACAATCAGGGCGTCGCTCATGTAACCGCCTTAGTCAACGATAACCAACATAATGTCGTTTAAAGTATACCATGTTGGATTACTCTATGACATGCCAGCGGCTAAGCCCCCAAGTTGGCAGAGGGTCCGATTTCACAGAGGGGCCGGGCGTAGATTACCGCGCCCGGCCCGTTCAAGCCCTCCTAGGAGAGTGCCTGGCGATTACAAAAAGCGCGAGAAGCGAGCGTGGCGTGTGGGTTGCACGCAAGCGAGCTTCGCAGAGCTTTTGGCTTTGCCAGGCGGCCTCCTACCGGTGGTACAGGTAGTTGAGGATAAGCACGAAGTCGGCGAGGTCCACCAAGCCGTCGGCGTTCACGTCCATGCCGCGCTCTGCGACCATGGCCCAGGGCTCGCCGCCCGTCTCGGCGGAGGCGCGGTCGTAGAGCTGGGCGAAGGCCCGGTCGGCCAGGGTCTCCTTGCCGTCGCGGTTGACGTCGAAGCGCTGATCCCCGGGCGGCGGCGGCTCGACCGTGACGGTGACCGTGGCATTGTCGCCTGCGGGGAGAGCCACCTCGACGTCGGTCGTCGTCACGTCGAGGTAGCGGGCGAGCTCTCCGCCTGCGAGCGTGACCGAGGCGGCTCCGGGATCGGCCGCGACGAGCGCCACGCGCAGCACCTCAGTCGCTGCGTCGAACGTCGCGCCAGGGTGCCAGGCGGCAAGCGTCACGTCCACTGTTCGCGTGCCCAGCCGGCGGTACACGTCCATGACCTCGAAGCCCGCAAGCCCCGTGACGGCTGCGGGTCCCTCGGCGATCTCGACGCCCTCGGAGAGCTCGAGCGAGACCACGAGGGTCGCGGCCTGCTCGGCGCCGGCCAGGGAGACCGCCACGTCAAAGGGCTCGCCTGCAACGGCCTCGGCAGGGCCTGTGACGCTGAGCGACGCGCCCGCGCCGGGCCCAGGCTCGGCCTCAGTGCTCAGCACGACGTCGGGCAGCGGCTTGGAGTAGTTATGTTCTTGAAACGGCATGCCGTCGAGCGAAGGGATCACGCCATCGAAGGGAACCCGAAAATGGTGAGAGCCGTATGATTTTCCAATCCACTGGTAGTGTATCCTCCCGTTAGAAAGCACCGTCTCGCCCTCTTGCAGGATGGGGACGGCGACGGTGTTCACGTCATGAACGACGTACTGTACTCCAGCACTGCGCACAAGCCTGCCGTCTGAAGTGTCGTACTGCACCCAGATAGTACCGGGATATCCGGGGTTGTAAATGCCGGCCAGTTTGGGCAGCGGCGTCTTGAGCCCGTCGAAGGAGACGTATGCGGTGTCGCCGACCCTGAAGGGGTCTCCCGGCTGCCACTCGGGGTCGCTGCTTGCCACGTTGACGCCCACAGCCCGGCCGTTGACCACATGATAGTCCTTGTAGTCAGATCCTGCGGCAGAAACCTCGACGACGTTGCGCCCGTCAAAGGCGTCTACCGTGAAGCTGCCGTCGGGGTTTGAGGGCACTGAGACCCATGCGCTCCCCCACTCCACGCCTGTGCCCTCATGGACCGGTCGATGCGTGCGCACCGAGACTGCGCCTGAGTCAGCCGTAGGCGAGAAGGTGTAGGAGGCGCGGTCGGTCTTGTCGCGGTCGAACGACAGGTAATCGATCTCCAAAAGGTCTATGTTGCTCTTGAGGTTTGTAGAGTTGGCAGCTTCGGCGCCCTCCAGGACCTCCACTACAACGATGCCGGTGTCGCGCGGCTCAGTGGCGCCGAAGTACAGGAAGGAGAAGTCCGGTGGCATTGCCCAGTCGCCCCGAATGGCATAGTGGTTTCCCGGCAGACCACTCTGGTCGCGCGCGCCGTCGGCTCCAACTCGAATGGGCTCATACGTCAGACGCACGATGTTGGTGCCAGGCTGCAAGCCCTGTAGCGTCCAATACACCTGACCGGGCGACCCTGCCTTCGTGCAGCTGAGCGTGCCGTCAGGCCCGAGCACCTCAACCGTGTACTCTGGCTCAAAAAATCCGTTTGTCACGACGCCCGCCATCGCCTGCCAGGTCCGCATCGGGAAGAGGTTGAAGGACTCGCCCGGCGCAAGCACGAGGTGCTGGGCCTCATTGACGTTCAACAGCATGCTGTCTTCCATCCAGCCGTTGTCATAGTGATAAGGCACATCCTCAGTGCGTACGATGTCGAGGGTAAACGTTATCTCTTCGTTGGCGGGCAGCCCAGGCTGCAAGGCAAACCCCACGACAGTCGCCACAAATCCTGACCCGCCGCCGCCAGCCGACACGCCAAAGCTGTTGGGCACCCTTCCCGTCCAGACGTCATAGCCGTCCTCCTGCGCCTCTTGCTTGACAAGCGGGTACATGACATATGAGGTAAAGTGTTTGCCGGTCTTGACGGGAATGCTGATCGGGGCCCCGGCGGTGACCTTGAACCGCGCCTTGACCCCAATGGACGGCACAATGTTGTCGACGCCGTTGTACTTTACGTTGAGCCTCGTCCAGGTGTCCTTGAGCGCAGGGTCGGGCGACCAGAACACATTAGACTCGATAAAGCTGAACTCGAGATCCGCCGGCTGCATCACCCAGTGGTACGGCATGCTCGCCCCGGTTGCCACAACAACGTAATACACGCCCTTGTAGCCTCCAGCAGGGTTGGCCTCGTCCATCAGCTCTTCGTATGCCGGCATCACCGTCTCTTGATTGTGATCGGTGAGCGTCACGAACGAGCCTTGGTTGGGCGAGCTCCCGTTTGTTGCCAAGATGGAGAGGCGCGTCCCTGAGAGATAGAGGTCCAACCCGCTCGCGCCGCCTTCTACAACCGTGAACGGGGCGACAGCTCGGCGTTCGGGCTCGCCAAGCACCGGCGAGGCCAAGGTGGTCTGGAGCTCGAAGTAGTACACGCCGGGCTCTGCGTCAAAGCCAAGCGTGCGCGGGACACGGGCCGTGGGTGATGTGGGCACCGTGAGACCCTGCTCGTCCACCTCGGCGACGAGGTCGATCAGGGTGCCACTGAGGTCTTTGTTGCGGTAGACCTTCAGGCTGTAGTCGAGAACCTTGCCGTTCGAGATGCCGTAACGCAAAAAGTTCGTCGTGAAGACAGATCCGAGATCGTAGTTGAGCCGCACGGTCACGGTGTCGGCGGCGGGCTCGGCGGGCTCGTCGGCTGCCGGTGGTTGCTGCTGCTGCGGCGGCGTTGCCTCGTCGGATAGTGCCACGAGCGGCGCGGAGAGGGGCTGTGCGGCAGCGGGTGCCTGCGTGGGCTGGGCCGCATCCGCGAATGCAGTGGCGGGCAGCATGCTAAGGCATAAGAAGGCCGCCAGCGTACACGCTATGAGCCGTGCGGCGAGAAGACCTCTGGCCGGGCGGGTCCGACGAAAGTCCTTGTCGCGGGCTACGCGGGGCTTGCGTCTTGACCCCACATCAAGTGCGGGGTGACAAATAGACTTTGCCGACTCGTTGAAAACACCCCCCCCCACCACCCAGTGACACTTGTTGACATGA
>JAITHV010000087.1 GCA_031279835.1 Coriobacteriales bacterium | reverse complement strand
GACAGCTTCTGTGCTCAGTGCTCCCGGGCCCTCCACAAAGTCAAATGCCAGCGTGTCATGCAGCGACAAGGCAACGAACACCGATCGCAGCGGGTGCATCCCCGCCTCGTCGCGCGGCAGCACTTCAAGCGAGAGGTTGAGCTTTGCCGGGGCCTCTTGGACGACTCTCACGAGCTGCCCTGCTGGCGCCTTGACGCGCGAAGTCCCGCAAAAAAACCGCTGAGCAGGTCGGCGCACTCCTGGGCGCACACGCCAGACGTCACCTCGAAGCAATGGTTGAGGCGCTCGTCGGCATGGATGTGGTAGAGCGTTCCCAGCGCGCCGCCCTTGGGGTCGGACGTGCCGTACACACAGCGGTCGACGCGTGCAAGCTGCATGAGGCCGGCGCACATGACGCAGGGCTCGAGCGTCACATAGACGGTGCAGCCAGACAAGCGCCAGCGCCCCAGCGCGCGGGCGGCCATGCGCAATGCGATGAGCTCCGCATGTGCCGCAGGGTCTGCGTCGGCCTCGCGGCGGTTGTGCGCCGCAGCCACAAGCGCGCCGTCACAGGCGACCACCGCGCCGATAGGCACCTCTCCCGCTGCCGCGGCCAGACGCGCTTGCTCGAGGGCGAGCGACATGAAGGCGGCATCTGACGTGTTGTGGTTTGGCGCCAGGGGGGCGCTACGAGGATCATTCATAGCCATCAGTATACACACTGGAGCACACAGCAGTGTCGCAGCAGCACCGAGCTGCATGGGCGGAGAAGGGGGCGGGCGGGCGAGTCGCATCTCGCGCGCATTTTTTGCGAGACGACGCGCTCATTTGACAAGCCTTAAACAGTCCCCTAACCTATGCAGAGAATATAGTTGCCCAAAACACACTGCTTGTATGCTGCACAATTATGCCAACAAAGGAGACCAGGGCCATGAGAATACTTGTTGCCAAGCTGTTCGGAACAGCCATCGTTGCCAGTATTGGAAGCTTCGTTCTTTTTGCCACTCCCGCCTATGCCGCTGACACTGCCATCGCGGTAGACGCCACGAACTTCCCTGACTCGAGTTTCAGGAGCTATGTTGCGGCCAACTACGACACCGACAGCTCAGGCCTTCTCGACGACAGCTCGCTCACCGAGACGGTCATCGATGCTTCGGCGCTGGGCATCGCCGACTTGACGGGGATCGAGCACTTCCCGCAACTGCAGGTGCTCGATTGCTCCAATAACAATCTCAGCGTTCTCGACCTCAGCCACAATCCCGCCTTAGAGCGCCTCCACTGTTCTCGCAACCAGCTCACAGCCCTCGACCTCAGCCACAGCCCTGCCCTCTGGTGGCTCAACTGCGGTATCAACAAGCTTTCGGTCCTCGACCTCAGCCATACTCCCGCCTTACGGCAGCTCGGCTGCTACGAGAACCAGCTCTCGGCGTTGGATCTCAGTCACACACCCGACCTGGTGGAGCTCTACTGCAACGAGAACCAGCTCACCGCGTTGGACCTTGGCCTCACACCCGCCCTTGAATCGCTAGGCTGCTACGGCAATCAGCTTACTGCCTTGGACCTCACGCATAACCCTGGCCTCACGTTTCTCGACGCGTACAAGAACCAGCTCTACGACATACTAGGCGTGAGCGCAACGCCGGGCTTCTCTCACTGGTCGTCTGCCGAGCAGTCGCTCACTATTCCGGTAATCCCCGACCCCGATAATCCCGGCTCGTATCTCAGCCTGAGCAGCTACCTGCTCGACGCGGGGCACAGCATCGCCCTGCCGGCCGGTGTGGAACACGACCTCGCAACGGGCTTCTTCTCCACCACCGCCCTTGACACCCCCTTTGCCTTCACCACCACAACAGCGGCCGGACTGGTCGAGGGGACCATCGTCTTCACGTCGAGCATGCCGCCGACCCCGCCCGCCCCGCCCGCCCCGCCTGCCTCTGCTGTGACGCCTCCTGCGCTTCCCAGCACCGGTGACGCCGCGTTGCTCCTGTTGGCTTTGGCGACACTTTGCGCCCTGCTCGGCGCACTGGCCGTCGCGGCCGCTCGCTGGGGCAACACAAAGAGCCAGCGGCCAGGCTCACCCGACCGCTGACTCTTTTGACACTCATGCCGTAACGTCAGTACGGCGCCTTCCAGGGGCGGAAGAACTTCTCGTCTCCCTGAGGCAGTCTGCGATAATAGCGCTCCTCGCCGGGTATGGCACAGCGCCGGTCAGAATAAACCACCATGAAGCGCAGCAGCAGCCCGCCGCCGAGCACGAGCAGCGGGGCCGCCCATGCGGCCGCGCCGCCGCCGGCCAGGTACAAGAAGAAGGGCAGCAGCGTTCCCAGACAGACCATGCCAACCCAGAAGAACACAGCCTTTGAGCCGCTCACCCATTCGAGCGCCACCGCCTTGGCGGTCACGTTGCCGGCCGCGCGCATGCCGAGCACGTAGATAAGCAGCACGACGACCTCGACAAGCACGAGCATGCTGTCGGCAAGGTGCAGCATGTGCACAACCTCCTCGACCTGCTCAAGCGAGGCATAGGGACTTCCAATGAACTGCGAGGCCTTCTGTGCAAGGGCCTCGGCGTACTCAGCTGTCGGCCACTGCCCCGCAAGCACACCCAGAAGCGCCGTGGCAGTCGAGAGAGCGCTCACGGTGAAGAGCACCGGCAGCAGCGGCGTGTTCCAAAACGGCTTGGACTTCATAGTCGAGAGCAAGACGCCCGTGTACACCATGATCCCGAGACCGAGCACGAGCATAGCCACAGCGCTCAAGTCGCGCATCCAAGTCCAGCCGTAGTAAAAGAGGTTCCAATTGGGCGGCAGGTAGAACAAGAAGAACACGAATCCGAAGAGCATGGCCAAGACGAGCATCGTCGCGCCGTATTTGATAATGGCGGTGCCGCTCAAGAACACGCGGAGAAACACCTTGGGCTGCCCAAGCTCGAAGATGAGCAGGAACGACCCAATGCCGAGAAGCGCCACGCCCACAAAGGTCCCGAGCGCGAGCACATGCCCGACATGATAGACGACCTCAAGAACGCCGGCGACGAAGAGGATGCCGCCCCCGAGGCCACCGAGGAACAAGTACCAGGCAATCGGCCATACCCAGTAGTGTTTGGTCAGCTTGTTGGCATGCATGGCGTGGCTCATTTGACACCTCCCAAATCCGGCAGGTAGTAGACCTGGGGGTCAGTGCCCAGCTCGGTGAAAATGCGGTTGGCCTGCAAGCTGTTTACCAGCTTGGACACGTCACTCTGTGGGTCGTCGAGATCGCCAAAGACCCGAGCCTTCTGGTGGCAGGTGGCCACGCAGTACGGCTGCTCGCCGTCGCGCACCCGGTCTTTGCAGAAGGTGCACTTTCGCACGAAGCCTTCTGCGGCGTTCACGTCGCGCGCGCCGTAGGGGCAGGAGTTGACGCATACCTTGCAGCCCATGCACTTGGTCTCGTCCACCCACACAATGCCGTCAGGGTCTTGTTGAGACGCCTTGCATGGACAGCAGATCGTGCAAGGCGGGTTGTCGCAGTGCATGCAGATAAGCGGCGTGAAGGTCTGATGCACATGGGGAAACACGCCCAGGACGCCCTCGGTGACGACCGGGTTGTAGATAATGTCCATCGGCAGCTCGTTCCAGGTGCGGCATGCGACGGTGCAGGACTGGCAGCCGATGCAGCGGCGCTGGTCCATCACCATGGCGTAGCGAGTCATAGTCGCTCCCCTCCCTCGGCGTCGTCGCCCAACGGCTCGCGCGTCTCCAGATGATAACGCACGCCTGTCTCCTCATCCACAAGGCACTCGCGGTCGGGGTCATAGGCATAACGCGTAACCACATCATAGTATACAAGTGTTTCTGGGTGATAGAGCCAGCCGCTCCCGGGGTCATAGGCCAGGCCGCGCTCCACGTCCCACGCCATTCTCGTCGAAGCATCCCAGGCAAGCCCCTCGGGCACCTCAAAGCCAGGGGCGGGCTCAAAGGGGATCGGCTCATAAGCGAGCCGCTGCTCAGAGGGCGGCACGGTGACGCCAGGCTGCGCAGAAGAGCCAGGGATCGAGAACTGCGTGTCTACCTGGTCGCGATGGCCAACCTTGTAGACCTTGCACAACAGCCCGCGGTTTGCCCAGCTGCCGCCAATGGGGTCGCAGTGCTCGTCGTCCACCGACGAGAGCACGTTCACGTTGCTGCGCAGGCAGCCGTAGGGGTCTGGCGCCTTTGGCCCGAGCTCTGGATACCACCAGCCGCGCTGCGCGAAGACCACGCGCGGGTCCACGCTCGGCTCGACGTTGGCGCGCTGGCGAATGCGCCCGCGACGCGTCTCGATCCAACACCAGTCGCCATCGCTGATGCCCAGCTCGGCAGCCTTGAGCGGGTTGATGGTGAAGTAGGGCTCGTGGCGCAAGAAGCGCACGCTCGTGATGTTGAACTGCTCGGAGTGGTGATACGGCATGAAGCCGCCGCCCGTCGTCAGAACGAGGGGGTACTCTTGGGCGACTTCGGGGTCGTCCGTCTCGTTTTCGGGTGGGCCAATCCAGGTTGGCAGCGCCGGATACCCGAGCTCTTCCAGAATTGAAGACTTGAGCTCCACGCGTCGCGAAGGCGTCGAAAAGCCGTTGGCACCGTACTTGTAGTAGTGCATGGGCGGATAAAAAAAGCGGTACTTCTCCACAAAGTCGTCGTAGCTCTCGAACTGGTAGCCCATGCTGGCAATCGGGTAGACGACGTACCAAAACGCCTCCTCAAGCGTCTCCCACGGCCACTGCTCGGCGTCCTGCCCACAGGCGAGCGCAAGGTCGCGCCAGAAGTCGTAGTCGCACCGGCGCTCGAACTTCGGCTGAATGGCGCGCTGCGACGCAATAAGATGGTCGGTAACGCCGTAGTTGTTGTGGATGACCGGGCGCTCAAGAGCACCGGCAATCGGCATGACATAATCGGCATACAGGGCCGCCGGGGTCATCCAGTACTCGCAGACAACCAAAAACTCACACTGCTTGAGCGCTTCAAGCGTCATTTTTGCGTCTCCGTAGGAGTTGACCGGGTTGGTGGCGCTCACAATCATCGCGCGGACCTGGTAGGGGTCGCCCGTCAAGATCGCCTTGAACACGGACGGGCCATGCGCCTCGCAGAACCACTCGGCAGTCGGAGCCTTGCCCCAGGTCTCGCGGGCAACGTCGGCGATGCGCTGATAGCCCGGCCACGAAGTGAGCTTGAACTTGTCAGCGCCTATCTGCTTGGCCTTTTGCTCCTCAGGCAGCCACTCGTTGGCCTCAAGCTCCTCGTCAGTTATATAGTAGTGAGAAGGCCCGGGCATGAGGTCGCCGCCGGGACAGTCCAAGTTGCCCGTGATGGCACGCAGCACGGCGCGCGCGTGCATGCCGGCCCCCGAGGTCTTCCCGAGCTGGTCGGCGGTGCAGCCCCATTGTATGTTGCCTGGTGTGTTCTTTGCATACATGTGTGCTGCTTGACGGATGAGGTCGGGATCGAGCCACGTCAGCTCGCTGGCCCATTCAGGAGAATACTGCGCGACGTGCTCGGTGAGCTCGTCGAAGCCGATGCACCAGTCGCGGCAGAACTCCTGGTTGGCAAGCCCCTCATAGATGATGACGTGGATCATCGCGAGCGCAAGTGCCGTGTCGGAGCCGGGGCGCAGCGGCAGCCAGAGGTCGGCGTGTGCCGCAGTCTCAGAAAAGCGCGGATCCACCACGATGAGCTTGAGCCCTGCCTTTTGCAGGTCGCTGTAGCCGCGCATCCCCGGCATGGTCGAGGCCCCGGGGTTGAAGCCCCATAGGATGACGCAGCGGCTCTCGCCCAGGTCGGTCTCAAAAGGGCTCCAGCCGCTGACTGCGGTCTCTACCATGAAGGTCGGAATCCAACAGAGCAGCGCGTTGTGAAAGCTGTTGGGACTGCCGAAGAGGTTCATAAAGCGCCGACGCGCCCAGTCGTCAGTCCGCAACGTCCCGCCGGCTGTCGCCACGGCCTCGGCGCCGCTCTCGGCCTTGATAGCGCAAAGCCGCTCGGCGATCTCAGCGACGGCCTGGTCCCAGGGGACTTTCTCCCATTTGTTCTCGCCCTTTGCACCCACGCGCCTGAGCGGGTGGTTGATGCGAGCGGGGTGGTTTAGGTGGAGAAGCGCGATGTTGCCACGACAGCACAGGCCGCCCTGGTTGGTGAGATGCGACGGGTCGCCTTCAATCTTGATGACGTCGCCGTCCTTCACGTACGCGAGCACGCCGCAATTCTGATGACAGAAATAACAGCATGACTTCTTGACCTCAACATCGGGCGCATGGATGTCTACTGTCTTGGCCACGGTCCCTTCTTTCTCTCTGGATGCTGCTCCTGAGCAGTTGAGCGTAGTATACCCAATGGGTGCTGGCACACCTATCATACGCACGGTGTTATATCGGCAGATCCCTCATACACGGGTAGTGAAAACTGTGCCAGTCGGCCGAGATTGTAGGCATTCATAGGCACAGTTCGCCACTGTTGTAGGGAGAAGCCCACCATCGTCGGGCCTGATGGCCACCTAGCCGGTGAGAGGGCGCTCAGAGCGCGACGCGCAGCCCGTCATAGGCGGGCTCGATGGCACCGCCATAGGGCGCAAGGAGCTCGCTCAGCCCCACGCAGGTGATCGGCTCGTCGTAGTGCATCGACAGATGGGTGAGGTACGCCTTGGCGGGCGCCAGGCGCTCGGCAAGAGCGATGGCGTCGCTGATGCTATGGTGCGAGCGTGGCATCCAGTTGCGCCCGTTGAACGTCGCGTCAATCACAAGGATGTCCAGTGGCTCTACGGCAAGTGCCGCTAGCGCCTCTTGAGGCAGCGGCCCCGTGTCGGGAAAATACGCCAATCGCGTTTTTGGCGACTCGATGAGAAACCCGAACGTCCCAGGCGCATGTTGTGCGGGCAGTGGAGTGTAGGCAATGCCGTCGAACTCGAGTCGCTGCCACAGGTCAAGGGGGCGCAGGTCGAGGGTGTCAAGCATGAAGCTGAACTGCTGTCTGATGGCCGCGCTGGCCTCGCTTCCGGCATACACCGGCAGCGGCACGAGCGACTTGAGCTTGACGTAGAACTCGAGCTGGGGAATGCCGCCGATGTGGTCGAAGTGCTCATGCGTCACGAGCAAGCGGTCGATGGCGGAGGCCTCGGCACGCACGAGCTGCGTGCGCAGCTCGGGGCCGGCGTCAATAAGCGTGTGGCGCGTTTGCGTAGGCAGCGGCGCGCTCGTGTCTGTGGCGGAGACGAGCAGGCAAGCGCAGCTGCGTGCCGCGCGTGTGTCGGTGCGCGCCTCGACGCACGCCGCACAACCACAGTAGTAGCTGGGCACCCCACAAGAAGCTCCTGTGCCCAGAAAGGTCAGCGAATGCTCCATTGTGCGTGCCCAGCTCAGCTACTAGTTAATGCGTATAGTATTGTATTGTTCCTATTGGCGAGGCGCGCCTCATTGCAGCCCCTCAAAGGCCGGTATGGTTGCAAAGCCACGCGCAAGGTCGGCATCCGTCGGAATGAAGTCGCTCATTGAGCCTTCGTTGTACTGCTGATAGGCAAGAAGGTCAAAGTAGCCGTTGCCCGTAAGCCCAAACAGGATGGTCTTCTCCTCCCCGCTCGCCTTGCATGCGAGCGCCTCGTCGATGGCGACGCGAATAGCGTGCGCCGACTCCGGCGCCGGCAGCGTGCCCTCGCATCGAGCAAACAGCTCGGCCGCCTCAAACACCGACCCCTGCTCTACTGCGCGCGCCTCGTCAATATGCCCGTCATGGTACAGTTGGCTGATGATGGGGCTCATCCCGTGATAGCGCAGGCCGCCGGCATGGTTGGGCGAAGGCATGAACCCGTTGCCGAGCGTGTACATCTTGGCAAGCGGAGTCACCTGGCCAGTGTCGCAAAAGTCGTAAGCAAAGCGACCTCGCGTGAGTGATGGGCACGAGGCAGGCTCAACGGCTATGAAGCGCGGGGCGCGCCGCTTGGCAAGACGGTCCTCCATGAACGCCGACATGAGGCCGCCCAGGTTAGAGCCACCCCCCGCACAGCCAATGAGGATGTCGGGGTATACACCGAGCTTGTCCATCGCCGCCTTTGCCTCAAGGCCAATGACCGACTGGTGAAGCAGCACCTGGTTCAAAACGCTGCCAAGCACGTAGCGCGTTCCCTCGGAAGTCACCGCGGCCTCGACTGCCTCGCTGATCGCGGTCCCTAGGCTGCCGTTGCTGTCGGGGAACTCCGCACGCATCTTGCGCCCAACTTGCGTCGTGTCGCTCGGCGAGGCAATGACCTCGGCGCCATAGGTTTGCATGACCGTCTTGCGATACGGCTTTTGATCATAGGACACCTTGACCATGTACACTTTGAGGGCGAGGTCAAAGTAGCAGCATGCCATAGACATCGCGGTTCCCCACTGACCGGCGCCCGTCTCGGTGGTAAGCCCCGTAAGCCCCTGCTCCTTAGCGTAATAGGCCTGGGCGATCGCCGAGTTGAGCTTGTGGCTGCCACTCGTGTTGTTGCCCTCGTACTTGTAATAGATTCGAGCCGGCGTCTCAAGCGCGCGCTCAAGATAGTAAGCTCGTATAAGCGGAGAAGGACGGTACATCTTGTAGAAATCCCGTACTTCTTGCGGAATGTCAAGGTAACGGTCAGTGGTGTTGAGCTCCTGCTTTGCGAGCTCCGTGCAAAACACCGGCTCAAGCTCAGCGACCGTCATGGGCTTGAGCGTCCCGGGGTTGAGGATGGGGGCGTGATCCTGAGACATATCGGCACGGACGTTGTACCACTGTCGTGGCACCTCGTCTTCAGCAAGATAGGTCTTGTAGGGTATGGCGAGGCCTTCGCTTGGTCCGCGCATGCTCATGCACGCCTCCTTTTCTCAGTGCGCCCCTCGAGGTCGAAGAGGCGCAGACGCTCAATTCCGCTATTCACAGGTCAGGACGAGAGGCCCTTCCTCAGTGATCGCAATGGTTCGCTCGAAGTGCGCAGAGAGGCTGCCGTCTGCCGAATAAACCGTCCAGCGGTCCTCATAGGGGCCGCGCGTCTTGCCGCTGCCCGCGTTTACCATCGGCTCAATGGCAATGACCATGCCTGGCCTGAGCTTTATTCCCGTCCCACGCTTGCCGAAGTTCGGCACATTGGGGTCCTCATGCATGTCGTGACCGATCCCATGCCCCACATACTCGCGCACCACGCCAAACCCCGCCCCCTCTGCCACCGCTTGCACAGCATGCCCGATGTCACCAAGCCTCCCATGAGGCTGCGCTGCCTCGATGCCTGCCCACATGGCTTTTTCGGTGACCTCAATCAGGCGGGCGGCTGCGGCAGAAACACTCCCGACCGCATAGGTCGCGGCATTGTCGCCAACCCAGCCGCCGATTATGGCGCCTGTGTCGATGGAGATAATGTCGCCCTCCTGCAGTATCACGTCTAATGATGGTATGCCATGCACGATCTGGTCGTTGAGCGAGGAGCATATTGTACCGACAAACCCGTTGTAGCCAAGAAAGGCAGGTCGAGCGCCCTCCATGCGAATGAGGTTTTCGGCAAACCGGTCAAGCTCAAGAGTCGAGATCCCTGGCCGCACCAGCTCGCCGGTCTTTCTCAAGGCCTTGGCGCTGATGCGCCCTGCCACTTTCATGGCCTCGATCTGATCAGGTGTCTTGTAATGGATTTGCATGGCCTCAGAATGCCAGGCTACTTGAGGGCTTTGCTGATCTCGGCAAACACCTGCTCGACCGGCTGTTCGCCATCCACCTCTATGAGGAGGTCGGCTCCACGGTAATAATCGATGAGCGGGGCGGTTTGCTTTGCGTAAACCTCGAGGCGGTTGCGCACCGTCTCGGGCTTGTCGTCATCGCGCTGGTACATTTCGCCATTGCACACCTGGCACGACGTGTCGGACGCCGAGCCTATGTGGCCGCACATGCGGCACAGGCGTCGTGTGTTGAGGCGTGCGACGATCACTTCGGGATCCACGTCCACTGCGACGACGGCGTCAATGTTGCGGCCCAGCTCGTTCAGCACCGAGGCAAGCGCCACCGCCTGAGTAGTAGTGCGGGGAAACCCGTCGAGGATGAACCCCCTTGCGGTGTCTTTCTCCTGAAGCCGCTCCCTCACCAGTCCGATGACCACGGAATCGGGAACGAGCTCACCCTTGTCCATAAACGACTGGGCCTCAATCCCTAGGGGAGTCTGTGCCTTAACGGCAGCTCGCAGGATGTCACCGGTCGATATATGAGCAATATCATATTCTGCAACGAGTTTTGCAGCCTGGGTGCCTTTTCCGGCACCGGGAGCGCCAAGCAGGATAATATTCATGTTGATCCCCTTTCCTGGAGTCCTAGACGATGATTGCCAATAGTAAACGGTGAGAGAAGGCAATCTCTCTGCGACCGCACTGCGCTGCGCCGAGCGCGCATACGGTCAAGGTGTCGAGGGGCTACTTGAAAAAACCGTCGTAATGATGCTGCTTCAGCTGGCTTTCGACCTTGCTCATCGTGTCGAGCGCCACGCCGACCATAATAAGAATGGACGTGCCGCCAAACGCGGTTATGAGCGCGTTTTGCGTGAACACAAACAGCATGCTCGGCACCACGGCGATTAGGGCGATGTAGATGCCACCAGGAAGTGTTATGCGATTAAGCACATTCTTGATGTACTGCACCGTTGCCGTTCCAGGACGCACGCCCGGTATGAACCCGCCTTGTTTTCGGAGGTTGTTCGCGGTGTCGTCGGGGTTGAACACCATAGACGTATAGAAGAAGCAGAAGAACACTATGAGCGCGAAGTTGAGTATCCAGCTAATCCAACCTGATGCCAGCGCGTTAGAAAACGACGTCAGCCAGTCTACCTGAAAAAACACCGCGAGCTGCGCGGGAAAGTACAAGATGGAACTTGCAAAGATAATGGGGATGACTCCGGCGCCGTTTACCTTGAGGGGAATGTACGTGGACTGCCCGCCCATGACGCGACGACCTTGTATCCTCTTAGCATAGTTAACCGGGATGCGCCGTTGCGCGCGCTCAATGAGCACGATACCCGGAATGACCAACAACACCACGACAAGAATCAAGGCAGTCAGCGCAAAGTCGAAAGTCTCCATCGACAGCCAAATAGCCGAGGGAAAACCAGCCACGATGTTTGAAAAGATAATGAGAGACATGCCGTTGCCCACGCCGCGCTGCGTGATGAGCTCGCCCATCCACATAATGAAGCCAACACCTGCCACCAAGGTCAAAACGATTATTGCGCTCGTGAGCAGGTAGGGCATGTCGGCAGTGAGCTGGACGCCATACTGTGGGCTTTGGAAGAGGAAGAGGTAGCCTACGGCGTTGATGAAGCCGAGTCCGAGGCACACATAGCGCGTGATCTGCGTGATGCGGCGCTGACCGCTCTCGCCCTCACGCGCCCAGCGCTGCAAGGCAGGGATGACGCCTTGCATGAGCTGCATAATGATGGACGCGGTGATGTACGGCATGATGCCAAGAGAGAACACCGAGAAGTTAGAGAGCGCCTTGCCCGAGAAGAGGTTGAGCATGAGCAATGACGGGTTCGACGGGTCATTGAGTGCCTCAGTCAACGCCCCAATAGGAACACCCGGCACCGGGACATGCGACCCGAGCCGGTACAGGGCGATGATTGCGAGAGTGAAGATAATCTTTCTGCGAAGATCAGGAACACGAAACGCATTGAGGATTGCGCTCAGCAAGGTGCTTCTACCTTCCCTCCGGCGGCGTTGACCTTCTCTGCCGCGCTTGCCGATATCTTGTCGACCCGAACGGTGAGGCGCTTGGTAAGTGTCCCGTCACCGAGAACTTTGACCAAGGTCTGTGTGTTTTTGATTATACCTTTTTCTACGAGCGATGCGCCATCCACAACATCACCGTCCTCAAACACCGTCTCAAGGCGCCCCACGTTTACCGGGGCGTACTCGACGCGGTTGATGTTACGAAAGCCCGGAAGCTTCGGCAGGCGGCGCGCCAGAGGCGTCTGTCCGCCCTCAAAGCCGTTCGACTTGGCGCCGCCAGCACGGGACTTTTGACCGTTGTATCCACGCGTTGCGGTCTTGCCATGGCCAGAGCCGTGACCGCGCCCAACACGCTTGCGCGACTTTGTAGAGCCGGGGGCCGGCACGAGATCATGAAGCTGCATTTAAATCTCCTCCACCTTGACGAGATGCTTTACTTTGAAAATCATCCCTCTGACCGCTGGGTTGTCGACGTGCTCGACGCTGGCGCCGATCCTGCCGAGCCCGAGCGCGCGTACTGTTTTTCCTTGGTCGGCGGCAAAGCCGATAGTGCTCTTTATCTGCGTGACCTTGAGGGTCTTGTTGGCCTGTGGCACGTCGGTCACTCCTTCCAACCATAAATCTTCGCGACGCTGATATCACGGCGCCGTGCTGTCTCGTCAGGGCTCGAGAGGCTCTTCAGGCCTTCAGCGGCGGCCTTGACGATGTTCATTGCATTGTTGGTCCCGAGCGACTTAGACAAGACGTTCTTCACGCCAGCAAGCTCAAGCAGCGCGCGCACTGGCCCGCCAGCGATTACGCCCGTGCCGGGTGTGGCAGGCTTGAGCAGCACCTTGCCGGCGCCGAAGACGCCGAGGACCTCATGGGGCAGCGTGCCCTCTTTAGTAAGAGGCACAGAGAACATGTTTTTCTTAGCGTCCTCAACGCCCTTCTTTATCGCAATAGGCACCTCGGCGCTCTTGCCCATGCCCACACCAACGCGGCCCTCGCCATCGCCGACCACCACCAGCGCGGTGAGCGCAAAGCGGCGTCCGCCTTTGACGACCTTAGAGACGCGATTGATGTAGACGACCTTCTCCTGAAGCTCAGAGACTGGGGCTTTTACTCTTGGCATCAACTGTCCACCTTTCTAGAACTCGAGGCCGGCGCTGCGCACGCCGTCTGCCAGAGCCTTGACGCGACCGTGATACAGGTGACCGCCGCGGTCAAAGACGACCTTACTGATATGCGCGTCCTTTGCGCGCTTGCCGACAAGCTCGCCGACAAGCGTCGCGCCCTCGATGGTCGCGCCACTTTTGCCAACGCTCTTGAACTCAGGGTCAAGAGAAGAGGCAGAGGCAAGCGTGCGCCCCGTCACATCGTCGATGAGCTGTGCGTATATATTCTCATTCGAGCGGGTCACGCGCAGGCGCGGGCACTCGGACGTCCCGTGAATCTTGCCGCGCACACGCCTTTGGCGTCGTTTGAGGCTTGCGGCCTTTGCCTTGAGTTTATCCATGAAAGCACTCCTTCAATCAGCTTAGTTGCCGGCAGCCTTGCCGAGCTTACGGCGCACGCACTCGCCCACGTAACGAATGCCCTTGCCTTTGTAGGGCTCAGGCTTACGCCATTTGCGTATGTCTGCGGCCACTTGGCCGACCTTTTGCTTGTCGATGCCCCGCACGGTGATCTGGGTGGGCGTGGGCACCTCGAAGCTGATCCCGTCGGGCGCCTTTATTGACACCGGGTGGGAATAGCCAAGCTGCATCTCCAAGTCAGGACCATTGAGCGCGGCTCGGTAGCCAACGCCGATGATCTCGAGGCTTTTGGAGAAGCCTTCGTTCACACCCGTCACCATGTTGGCGAGCAAGGTGCGCGACAGGCCATGAAACGAGCGTGCCTCACGGCTGTCGTCAATGCGCTCAACATAAAGGACGCTGTCTTCCTGGCGGACAGTCACTTCCTTTAGAAACACATGGGTGAGCTCGCCTTTGGGTCCCTTGGTCTTTACAACCTGACCGTCGATTGTCACATCCACACCGGCAGGAACCGGGATGGGCTGTTTGCCAATACGCGACATAATACTTCCTCCCGTTCTCGTCGCTACCAGATATACGCGAGGACTTCGCCGCCAACGCCTGCTTTACGCGCGTCGCGGTCGGTCATCACGCCTTTGGATGTCGAAATTACCGCAGTGCCAAGCCCGCCAAGAACGCGTGGCAGGTCATCTTTTCCGGCATAGACGCGCAGACCTGGCTTGGATATGCGCTTTAGGCCTCGGATGGTCTTTTCTTTCTTGGCGCCGTATTTCAAGATGATCTCAAGCGTGCCGACTGGCTCGCCGTCAATCACAGAATAGTCAATGATATAGCCCTCTTCCTTGAGGATACGGGCGATCTCGATGAGCTTCTTGCTCGTCGGCATCAAGACCTTCTCCTTGCTTGCCGAGTTTGCGTTGCGGACTCTTGTGAGCATGTCCGCTATGGGGTCTGTCATAGACATGATGTCTCCTTAGTTCCAGTTCGAGATGAGCTGTCCAGCTGGTTCGCCGCCACCCATGATGGGGGCGCCTGGCACGACAGTCTCCCGGGCCGCGAGGTAGTTGCCTAGTCGTGCCTTACCAGCTTGCCTTGCGAACACCGGGCAGTTCGCCACGGCTTGCCATTTCGCGCACGCAAATGCGACACAGTCCGAATTGGCGGTAGTAGGCGCGAGGGCGCCCGCAGCGCACACAGCGATTGTGCGCACGTGTCGAGAACTTAGGCTCACGCTTTGCCTTGGCGATCATCGATTTCTTTGCCACTTGCTTTCTCCTTACCTGATGTGGTCATGCTCACGAGCGGTGGGCAGGCTCGGCAGAGCCGTCAGTTCCGCTTAAAGGGGAAGCCGAGCGCGGTGAACAGCGCCTGCGCGTCCTCGTCTGTCTTGGCTGTCGTCACAATGGTGATGTCCATGCCGCGCGTGCGGTCTACCTTGTCGTAGTCTATCTCCGTGAAGATAAGCTGCTCGGATACGCCCATCGAGTAGTTGCCGCGCCCGTCAAAGCTCTCGGTCGGAATGCCACGAAAGTCGCGGATGCGCGGGATGGCAGTGCACAGCAGGCGGTCAAGGAACTCCCACATGCGCTCTCCGCGCAAGGTGACCTTAGCGCCGATCGCCATGCCGGTGCGCAGCTTGAAGTTAGCGATCGACTTCTTCGCACGGCAGATCATGGGCTGCTGGCCGGTGATGGCACGCAGATCGGCCACGGCAGCATCGATGAGCTTGCTGTCTTGAGCCGCAGCCCCGACGCCCATGTTGACCACGATCTTCTCAAGCGTCGGCACGCTGTTGATGTTCTTGATGCCAAGCTCGTCTACGAGCTTGGGGACGATCTCCGTCCGATACTTCTCTTTGAGTCTAGCAGTCATACTAATCGATGTCCTTCCCGCACTTCTTGCACACGCGGACCTTCTTGTCTTCATCAAGCCTCATGCCAACGCGCGTTGGTTTACTGCATTTGGGGCACACAAGCATGACAGTCGAGACATGGATGGGCATCTCAATGCTCATGATGCCGCCCGATGGGTTGTCCCGCGTAGGGCGCTGCGCTTTGCGTGCGACAGCGACTTTCTCCACAACTATCTTGCGACTTTCGGGGATGGCGCGCATGACGACGCTGGTGGTTCCGGCGTCCTTGCCGCTCATGACCTTGACCGTGTCGCCTTTGCGCACGCGCATCTTGTTGTTTCCGTTACTCATACTCCTGGCTTCCTTTCAGGCCTACAGCGTCTCAGGCGCCAACGAGACTATCTTCATGTAGCGCTTGTCGCGCAGCTCGCGGGCTACCGGCCCGAAGATGCGGGTGCCACGTGGGGCGCCCTGGGCGTCGATGACAACGGCGGCGTTCTGATCGAACTTAATATAGCTGCCGTCCTTGCGACGCACTTCCTTTTTGACGCGCACGATGACGCACTTGACGACTTCGCCCTTCTTGACGTTGCCGTTGGGAGTCGCCTCCTTTACCGCGCAGACGATGACGTCGCCGAGGGATGCGTACCGGCGCTTTGAGCCGCCGAGGACCTTGATGCACTGCACTTTGCGCGCACCAGAGTTGTCGGCGACGGTCAACATGCTTTCTACTTGGATCATTGTCGCCTCCTACTTGGCCTTCTCGACTATTTCAAGCAAACGCCACCTCTTGAGCTTAGAGATGGGGCGGGTCTCCATGATCTGGACCGTGTCGCCAAACGCCGCCTCGTTGCGCTCGTCGTGCGCGTGGAACTTCTTGGTCCTCGTCATCATCTTTCCGTAGATAGGGTGTGGCTTGCGTTCCTTGATCTCAACGATGCAGGTCTTGTCGCCCTTTGCCGATACGACGACACCCTGGCGAACCTTGCGATGGTTTCGTGCTTCTGTCATTGCCAGTCCTTCTCTCTCGCCTAGCTCGCAAGGTCAACTGAGACGTTGAGCTCACGGGAGCGGATCTCGGTGAGGATCCGCGCGATGTCCTTCTTCACCATTTTGATGCGAGCGGTGTTGTCGAGCTGGCTGGTTGCCATCTGAAACCTCAGATTGAACAGCTCGGACCGCCCTTCCTTAAGTCTAACTTTGAGATCGTCGTTGCTTAGATCTCGAATCTCTTTGGCTTTCATGATGCTTCACCGTCCACAGTCTCACGGGTGACTATCTTGCACTTGATGGGCAGCTTTTGAATCGCCAGGCGAAGCGCCTCGACGGCCACCTCGTGGTCCACATCGGCGATCTCAAACATGATGCGCCCAGGCTTGACCACGGCCACCCACTCTTCGGGGTTGCCCTTTCCGGACCCCATGCGGGTCTCGGCAGGCTTCTTTGTGATGGGCTTGTCGGGGAATATGTTGATCCAAACCCGACCGCCACGCTTCATGTGACGGGTCATCGCCACACGGGCTGCCTCAATCTGGCGGTTGGTTATCCAGTGGGGCTCAAGGGCTTGGATGCCGTATTGACCGAAGTTCAGGGCGGTTCCGCCCTTTGCCTTACCCTTCATCGAGCCGCGTTGCACCTTACGGTGCCGCACACGCTTTGGTATGAGCATTGCTACTTCCTCCCTTCGCCGCGGCGTGGACGGCTCGGGCGTGAAGAGCCTTCGAGCGCTGGTTCTGGCGTGGGCATGCCCGGCAACTTCTCGCCATGGTACACCCAGACCTTCACGCCGATGGCGCCCATCGTGGTCGCCGCAGTGGCAAAACCATAGTCTATCTTCGCGCGCAGGGTATGAAGCGGCACACGGCCTTCGCGATACCATTCACGGCGACTCATCTCAGCCCCGCCCAAACGTCCGGAGCACTGGATACGTATGCCCTTGGCACCGCTTTTGACCGCTGACTGGACGGCCTTGCGCATCGCGCGGCGAAACGCCACACGTCCTTCAAGTTGCTCGGCAACTGACTGCGCGATAAGCGCTGCGTCGAGCTCGGGGCGCTTGATCTCGACAACATCGACGTTGACGCGTCCCTTGGCGCGCGCCTCGAGGTCACGGCGCAGCTCGTCGATCTCAGAGCCCTTCTTGCCAATGACGATGCCGGGGCGCGCCGTGGTGATGACCACCTTGATCTTGTCTCCTGCGCGCTCAATCTCGATCTTTGAGACTGCGGCGCGCGCGAGGCGCTTGTTGAGGTAGGCGCGCAGAGCGATGTCGCCTTCAAGCGTCGATGCGTAGTCCTTGCGTGCGTACCAGCGGCTACGCCACTGCTCGGTGATTCCCAGGCGAAACCCTGTGGGATAAACCTTCTGACCCATACCCTAGCCCTCCTCTCGGGTGCCGACAACGACGGTGATGTGACTCGTGCGCTTGAGGATGCGCGACGCCGTGCCTTTGGCACGCGGTCGAATGCGCTTGAGAGTGGGGCCCTCGTCGGCAAAAGTCTTGACTACTTTTAAGCTCTCTGCCTTCACGCCTGTGCGCTCGGCGTTGGCGATGGCGCTGTTGAGAACCTTCTCGACCACCTCTGCCACATTGCGCTCAGAGAACTGGAGGATCTCGCGGGCACGGATGACTTCCTTGCCGCGAATAAGGTCTACGACCATCCGCGCCTTGCGCGGCGACACACGCACATAGCGGGCTATTGCTCTTGCTTCCATTTACCTCTTGCCTTTCTTGTCGGCTGCATGACCGCGGAAGGTCCTTGTCACGGCAAACTCGCCGAGCTTGTGACCGACCATCGACTCGGTGACGTACACCGGCACGTGCTTGCGGCCGTCGTGGACTGCTATGGTATGGCCCACCATCTCGGGAAAGATGGTCGAGGCGCGCGACCAGGTCTTTATGACGTTCTTCTCGCCCGCCTCGTTCATCTTGTTGATGCGGCCGAGCAAGCGCGGCTCTACAAAGGGACCTTTTTTAAGGCTTCTGCTCACTAGTTACTCCAATCGCCTTATGTTACTTCTTACGCCTGCGGATAATGAGCCTGCTCGAGGCCTTCTTTTTGTTGCGCGTTCGGTGACCCTTTGTGGGAACGCCCCAAGGAGTGACCGGGTGACGCCCAGCCGACTTGTTCTTGCCCTCACCACCGCCATGCGGGTGGTCCACAGGGTTCATGACGGTCCCGCGCACCGTGGGACGCACGCCAAGCCAACGCTTGCGTCCCGCCTTGCCGATCTTAATGTTGCTGTGCTCTGAGTTCCCCACTTCGCCGATGGTGGCACGGCAGGCAGAGAGCACGCGGCGCATCTCGGAGGAAGGCATGCGGAGAATGGCATACTTGCCCTCTTTGCCCATCAGCTGGATAGACGATCCGGCAGAGCGGGCAAGCGCGGCGCCCTTGCCAGGCTGCAGCTCCACCGCATGTATGGTCGTGCCGACTGGGATGTCTTTTAGCATGAGCGCACAGCCAGGCTTGATGTCTGAGTCCGCGCCGCTCGTCACCACGTCCCCAACTTTGAGTCCTTTGGGATGCAAGATGTAGCTTTTGGCACCGTCAGCATAGTGGAGCAGCGCGATGCGCGCCGAGCGGTTCGGGTCGTACTCAATGGTCGCAACCTTGGCAGGCACGCCGTCCTTCACACGCTTGAAGTCTATGACGCGGTACTTGCGCTTATGCCCACCGCCTTGGTGGCGCGTAGTGATGCGTCCGTAGTTGTTGCGCCCAGCCTTCTTTGACAGAGGGCGCAAGAGGCTCTTTTCGGGCGTGGAGCGCGTCACCTCTGCGAAGTCCGACACGCTCTGAAAGCGGCGCCCGGGAGATGTCGGCTTATATTGTTTTATACCCATCTCTTTTTATACCTTCCGTAACTGTTGCTTTTCTTACCACGGTGCCGCGCGTGTCCAAAACACGTCCCGTCACTGTCGTGATAGTTCCTAACCAGCTTTGCCTTTCAGTGCTGCCTTGCCACAAACTCGGCGCTTAGATGCCGAAGGCCTCGATGGTCTCGCCCGAAGCCAAGGTCACGATCGCCTTCTTCCAAGAGCGAGAATGGCCTTTCGCGTAACGCACGCGCTTTGGCTTGCCAGTAACACGCATTGTGTTGACCTTGAGAACCTTGACGCTAAAGATCTCCTCGACGGCCTGTCGTATCTCAATCTTGCTCGCCTGTTTGGCGACCTCGAAGGTGTACCGGTTGTCATTGATGAGGTCGTACGAGCGCTCCGAGATGATGGGGCGCAGGATGACCTGACGAGCATCCTTCATTATTGCAGCACCTCCTCGATACGCTTGAGTGAGGCGCTTGTGAAGACGAGCGCGCCGTTGTCGATAAAGTCGTGGGTGTTGGACTCGCTCACCGCAATGACGCGCACCCGGGTTATGTTGCGAAACGACAGAAACGCGTTGATGTCGTTGTCGGGAAGCACGACGGTCACACGCCCTGCGAGCCCGAGTGCCGCAAGCACTGCTGCTGCCTGCTTTGTCGAAGGCTCCTCGAAGGCAAACTCGTCAACCACAAACAGGGTGCCCTCGGCCAACTTGTCAGATAGCGCAGAGCGCATCGCGAGTTTAACTACCTTGCTGTTGACCTTGAAGGCATAGCTGCGGGGATGTGGCCCGAAGACAGTGCCGCCGCCTTTGTACTGAGGCGCACGGATTGTTCCTTGCCGCGCGCGACCGGTGCCCTTCTGGCGATACGGTTTTTTGCCACCTCCCGAGACGAGCCCACGGGTCTTAGTGCTATGGGTGCCGGCCCGACGCGCGGCAAGCTGCGCGCGCACGACCTCGTGCATGACGTGGATGTTAGGCGCAAGACCGAACACGGCGCCATCAAGCTCGACGGTGCCGACTTCCTTGCCTCCCACATCCTGTATAGCTAGTTTTGGCATTCGTTACTCCTCTAGTACAACCGAAAACGACAGCGCTAGGCGCTTCGGACGCTGACAAGTGCGCCCTTGCCGCCGGGGACAGCGCCTTTTACCAACAATAGATTCTTCTCGACGTCCACGCTGACGACCTCGAGGTTCCGAACGGTCACTTTGTCTACGCCCATATGCCCCGGAAGCCGCAAGCCCTTGAAGACTCGCGAGGGCGTTGCGCACTGGCCGATGGAACCGGGGGCGCGATGGAAGTGCGCGCCGTGGCCTCCTGGGCCGCCACGGAAGTTGTGGCGCTTCATAACGCCCGCGAAGCCTTTACCTTTGGAGATTCCCGAGACGTCGACCTTCTTCACCTCGACGAACTGCTCAACGGTGACTTTCTGGCCAAGTCGATAGCTCGAGGAGTCATCTACGTGCACTTCGCGCAGCACGCGCGAGGGCTCAACGCCAGCTGCATCAAAGTGCCCCTGCATCGGCTTGTTCACGCGCTTGGGCTTGATGGAGCCAAACCCTAGCTGAACAGCGTCGTAGCCTTCCTTGGCCACCGTCTTGATCTGCGTGACAACGCAAGGGCCAAGCTGGATGACCGTCACGGGAATGACGCGGTCATCCTCCGAGAACACCTGGGTCATTCCCAGTTTTCGTCCCAACAGTGTGTTACACATGCTTACAACCTTATCTCTCGTGGTCTTGGGGCTCGCGTGGCCTCAATGGCCTCTCGACACGCCTTCCGTGTCGTTCCCAGCGGACCTGCTACTCGTCGTGCTCCGTGCGTTGCTGCTCGCTGCACTCTGTAGTGCGCTAGAGCTTTATCTCGATGTCAACGCCAGCCGGCAGGTCGAGACGCATCAGCGAGTCTACCGTGTTAGGCGTGGGCTCTATGATGTCGATGAGGCGCTTGTGAGTGCGCATCTCGAACTGCTCGCGGCTGTCTTTGTCTTTATGGGGCGAGCGGATGACACAATACAGGTTGCGCTCAGTCGGCAGCGGCACCGGGCCGGACACCTTTGCGCCAGTCTTTTGGGCAGTGTCAACGATGAGCTTCGTCGACTGGTCCACGATCTCGTGGTCATAGCCCTTGAGGCGGATCCTGATCTTCTGGCTTGCCATTATGCATTACCTCCTGCTTTTGAGACAATCTCTTCGGCCACGCTCTTGGGAACTGGCTCATAGGACGAGAACTGCATCGTGTACGAGGCGCGCCCCTGCGTTGAAGAGCGCAGGTCGGTGGCGTACCCAAACATCTCTGACAGCGGCACGAGAGCCCGCACTGCCTTGGCGTTGCCGCGGTCTTCCATGCCTTGAATCTGCCCGCGACGCGACGAGAGGTTGCCCATCACGTCTCCCATGTAGTCTTCAGGAGTCTCGACCTCGACGGACATCATTGGCTCAAGTAGCACGGGACCGCTCTTGCGCAGCGCCTCTTTGACTGCCATCGAGCCGGCGATCTTGAACGCCGCCTCTGAGGAGTCAACCTCGTGATACGATCCGTCGATGAGCTCGACTTTGATATCCACTATGGGATACCCGGCAAGCACGCCGTTCTCGAGGGCCTCTTGTATGCCTTTGTCCACCGGGGTGATGTATTCCTTAGGAATGACGCCGCCGACGATCTTGTTGACAAACTCGTAGCCAGTGCCAGGCTCTTGCGGCTCAAGGTTGATAAGCACATGACCGTACTGGCCGCGGCCGCCGCTTTGCCGCACGAACTTGCCCTCGACGTTGGCGACCGGCTTGCCGGCCGTCTCGCGATAGGCCACCTGCGGCTTGCCTACGTTGGCCTCGATCTTGAACTCGCGCAGCAGGCGGCTGGTGATGATCTCGAGATGCAGCTCGCCCATTCCGGCGATGACCGTCTGCCCCGTCTCCTGGTTAGTGGACACGCGGAAGGTCGGATCCTCCTCGGCGAGCTTTTGCAGTGCTGTCGAGAGCTTGTCCTGCTCGGCTTTGGTCTTTGGCTCAATGGCGATGTCAATGACCGGGTCGGGAAAGACCATCGACTCGAGGATGACGGGGCTGCCCTCCACGCAGAGCGTGTCTCCTGTGGAAGTGTCTTTGAGACCGACCGCGGCGATGATGTCGCCTGCCGAGACGGACCCGACGTCCTCGCGTGAGTTAGAGTGCATCTCGAGCAGGCGCCCGATGCGTTCCTTCTTGTCTTTGGTGGCGTTGAGCACATAGGACCCAGCATCAAGCTTGCCGGAATAGACGCGAAAATACGTGAGCTTTCCGACATGCTGGTCGGTCATGATCTTAAAAGCAAGCGCAGCGAACGGCTCCTTGTCGTCTGCCTTGCGCTCGACTTCGTCGCCAGTCTTGACGTCGATTCCTCGGATGGCGGGGATGTCAAGCGGTGAGGGCAAGAAATCGACGATGGAGTCGAGGAGCTGCTGGATGCCTTTGTTCTTGAATGAGGCGCCACAGGTGACCGGGGTTATGGCGCAGTCGATGCATCCTTGACGCAGTGCGGCAATGACTTCCTCTGCGGTGTAATCCTCGCCTTCGAGCACCTTCATCATGAGCTCGTCATCAAACTCCGTGGCAATCTCGACGAGCTCGTCATGGTAGGCCTTGGCCTTTTCAAGGTAGGCAGCGGGGATCTCAGCCTCCGCAGGGTAGATCATGCCCTTGTCGTCTTCGTTGAACAGCTCGGCCTTCATAGTGACGAGGTCGATAAGCCCGTCGAATTGGGCCTCGGCGCCGATGGGGAGCTGAAGCACGGCGCAGCGGGTCTCGAGGCGGTCCTTCATCTGGTCGACAACCGAGAAGAAGTCGGCGCCGGTGCGGTCCATCTTGTTGACAAAGGCCATGCGCGGCACCTGGTAGCGGCGCGCCTGTCGCCAGACTGTCTCTGATTGGGGCTGCACGCCACCAACCGCGCAGAACACGGCGACTGTGCCGTCGAGCACGCGAAGCGACCGTTCGACCTCTGCGGTGAAGTCCACGTGACCAGGGGTGTCGATGATCTGGATGCGGTGGTCCTTCCAAAAGCAGGTGGTCGCCGCAGAGGTAATGGTGATGCCGCGCTCCTGCTCGTCGGGCATCCAGTCCATGGTAGCAGCGCCGTCGTGGACCTCGCCTATTTTGTAGTTCTTGCCGGTATAAAACAGTATGCGCTCAGTCGTCGTCGTCTTGCCGGCGTCGATGTGCGCCATAATGCCAATATTGCGGGTGTCTTTGAGTGGTGTCTTAGCCATTGTGTGCTTCTAGCTTCCTCTTACCAGCGGTAGTGTGAGAAGGCGCGGTTCGCCTCCGCCATCTTGAATATGTCCTCGCGCTTCTTGACCGAGGACCCGACGCCGTTTGAGGCGTCGAGGATCTCGGCCGCCAGGCGCTCTGCCATGGTTTTCTCCTTACGCTTGCGCGAGTAATCGACCATCCAGCGTATAGCCAGCGTCGTCGCACGGCGCGAGTTCACCTCCATGGGCACCTGGTAGGTGGCGCCGCCGACACGCTTGGGCTTAACCTCGAGCGTCGGGCGCACGTTCTCCATCGCCTTCTTGAAGACGGACAAGGGGTCTTGCCCGCTCTTTTCTTGAATGGTGCTGAAAGCGCCGTACACGATGCTTTCTGACAGCGACTTCTTGCCGTCGAGGAGCACCTTGTTGATAAGTTGCGTGACAAGGCGGTTGTTGTACAGAGCGTCCGGGCTTATCTCCCGGCGGATCGCTGCGGCTCTACGCGGCATCTTGCTTCCTTTCCAAGACGTAGAAAAGACGCGCGCGGCGCGTCTTGTGCGTTACGGTGGTTACTTTGGCTTCTTGGTGCCATAGCGCGAGCGTGCTTGCTTGCGATCATTGACGGCGCCGCAGTCAAGCGTCGCGCGGATGACCTTGTAGCGCACGCCGGGCAGGTCTTTGACACGGCCGCCGCGGATGAGCACCATCGAGTGCTCCTGGAGGTTGTGTCCGATGCCGGGAATATACGCGGTGACCTCCATGCCGTTGACGAGACGTACGCGGCAAACCTTGCGCAGGGCTGAATTCGGCTTTTTGGGCGTCGTCGTGTAGACACGCGTGCAGACGCCGCGTTTTTGGGGGTTGCCCTTGAGCGCTGGCGTCTTCTTCTTGTCGACGGTCTTCTCGCGGCCCTTGCGGACCAACTGGTTGATGGTAGGCAAAATACGGTCCTTTCCTACGGGCAAAACTGGGTGTGGCTTGTGGTGAGTGCGTCAGGGTTAGCGCCCATGCGCACAAAAAGCCTTGCGGCTAAAAAGTCACGGAGGAGAATAGTAGCAGTATGGTGACGGCGTGTCAATGCAGGATGGCAAACGCCACGCGTCCGGGCGTATCTATAGGTAAACCGGCACATGAGAAGGAACGGCCGCGACGGCAAGTCGCGGCCGGCCCGTTCAAAACCCTCAGAGGAGGGTGCCTGGCGATTGCAAAAAGCGCGAGGAGCGAGCGTGGCGTGTGGAGTAGTGCACGCAAGCGAGCTTCGCCGAGGCTTTTAGCTTTGCCAGGCGGCCTCCTAGGAGGTTGCCTGGCGACTGCAAAAAGCGCGAGAAGCGAGCGAAGCGTGCTCTAGCACGTGAGCGAGCTTCGCAGAGCTTTTGGCTTTGCCAGGCGGCCTCCTACCGGTGGTACAGGTAGTTGAGGACCAGCACGTAGTCGGCGAGGTCCACGACTCCGCTCTTGTTCACGTCCATGCCGCGCTCTGCGACCATGGCCCAGGGCTCGCCGTCGGCATCGGCCGAGGCGCGGTAGTAGAGCTGGGCGAAGGCGAGGTCGGCCAGGGTCTCCTTGCCGTCGCGG
>JAITHV010000051.1 GCA_031279835.1 Coriobacteriales bacterium | reverse complement strand
GTGAATTCGGTGCCGATCATCGAGCCGCCCCAACCATCGGCCAACCCAACACGCATGCTGTGACGCACAAGAACCTCGGCGTCAGCAGTGTTGCCCATGTGCGTCATGTGCAGCGCGGTTGATATCTCCCTGTCAATTGAACGTGGTGCGAGCTCCTCGTCAGCCCAAAGCTTTTGACGCTCGGCAGTGGCGCGCGAGAGGTAGCGAAGAGTGCCGAATGGCTTACCGAACTCCTCAAGACCGATGAGCGCCACATCATGCGCCACATCGTAAACGTCGCGCCCCTCGAACTCCACTCCCCACTCCTCGGCAAGCTTCTTCAGCTTCTCCACGTCACGAACGACATACGGTCCTTCTGGCTTGGTGGCAAGCAAGGTATGCGCAATCTCTCGCGCATGATCGGAGTGTGCCGCAGATCCTGCAGCAGCCATTCTTAGGTAATGGCGCCCGGCAATGGTGTGCGCGTCGGCACCGCATATGCCTCGATCAGCCTTTGCGGTAATACGACAGGGACCCATAGAACAGACCCTACAGCATATTCCGTCCTCGCCAAACTTGCAGTGAGGCCGCTGCTTGACCTCGCGGTCTGCCCAGGTTTCTGCACCACAGCTCTCACACCCGAGGCTGTGGAGCTTAGTTGCGTCTGCCTCCATCTGCTCGACTGTCGTGAAATTCAATTCCGGTTTCATGCCTCTCCTTTCTGCCTTTGACTGTCTGAGACTGTCGTTTCGGTATTGTTATCGGCGTTTCCGGTCAATCACGTAATAATGCCCGACATAATAGACTCAAAAGCAATCCGCGCTTTTGAGTCTTCGGGGAGCTGCACTGTCGGTCTGCCTTGACAGTCGTATTCGTAAATAAGCGAGTCATTGGGCACGATGCCAGCGACATCAAAATCATGCGCCTCGATCTCTTCAACGGTGCCAGGATCGAGTTCGTCGCCAGGTGCCCTGTTTACGATGAGCTTCATAGCACGAGGCGCAAGGGCAAGTTCGTTGACGAGGTCCTTTATGCGAGCTGCAGCCTGAATGCCCCGCCGAGAGCTGTCAGAGACGAGTAAGACCAAGTCAACTGATGGCAGAGTCCCTCGGCTGATGTGCTCCATTCCCGCCTCGTTGTCCACCACAAGGTAGCGATAGCTGCCAGCGTAGCGGTTTATCTGATTAGTGAGCAGGTCATTGACAAAACAATAGCAGCCCTTGCCCTGTGTGCGCCCCATGACTATCAGGTCGTAGCCGCTTTCTTCAATGAGAGTCCTGCTGAAATGCGCAGACACGTAATCTTGCTTGGACATGCTAGCAGGTATCGGATTGACGTCCTGAAACTCTGAGCCGACTATCGTCTCGCGTAGGTCCCCTAATGTCATGTCTACTTTGACGCCCAGCACCTCATTGAGGTTAGAGTTGGCGTCGGCATCTACAACGAGGATGGGTGTAGCTTTTTGCTTGACTAGATAGTCGACCAGAAGTCCAGCAAGGGTAGTTTTCCCTGTGCCGCCCTTTCCCGCTATGGCAATAGTGTACGCCACAAACGCCTCCCGGAATAGAATTTCAATACTTTCGGTTGCCCAGACACTGACTTGGATATGACCTGCCCAGACAATGAGAAATGAAATATCGTCACTATTTATCCTATAGGCTTGATTTCTTCTGCTCAATACGACCAAATTATGGATGTTCTCATACATGCTTCCTACATTTTGTAGGACCCTATCTTAATAGACGCAGCTAGACAGAAACAGCGACGCTAAGGGATAATAAACTCTATGTAGACGATTGCCTGTACGGCGGTCTTGAAAATGGTTGGCACGCCGTCGGCAATCGAGTGTTAGTTTTGCTCATTTTCCTTGAAAGGCAGGATAATTATGCACGATAACCTCGATAACAGCGCTCATGACGCCACAGCCCATGAGGGTCATATTCATTCTCATGAGCATAGCCATGGTGATGGCATAAGCCATACCCATGCGCACTTGCATGGTGGCACTCAGCCACAAAGCGCCATCGCTCTCCTTGGCTATATGGTCGACCACAATGCGCAGCATACCAGCGAATTGTACGATGTGGCCCATGACTTGGAGCATGCTGGACTGACCGAGACAGCACGTCTTATCCGCGAGGGGGCAGAGCGTTTCAACGCAGGAAACGAGCTCCTTGCGGCAGCCCTTAAGTCTGCAAAGGAGGGATAATCGATGTGCCTCTCGAGCGCTTATGTGACTGTCGACGGCAAGCAAGATGCCCTGATAACCAAGAATGTCACTTCGGTGAGCATAGAGGGCGACAGTGTCGTCCTCTATGACCTGCTTGGGGAGAAGACTGAAGTCATTGGTAAAATCAAGCGGGTCGATTTCATCAAAAACAGCCTAGTGATAAAAACCGCTTAGTGGCAGTGCTTCGGCGTTTTTTCGCAAGCTCAAGGAAGCTCGTATTCGAGCAGCTCGAAGGAAAGAAGTATATGCCAGAGCTCGTCGGTGTTCATAACATCAATGCCGCTGACTTTTTTTATCCTTTGGAGTCGATGCATGAACGTGCTGCGATGTATAAAAAGCTCTTTTGCTGAGTTAGCATAACTGAAGCGGCATTTAATAAACACTTGAAGTGTGCGATAGAGGCATGTACCGTGTTCAGCGTCATGGCGCTGGAGTGCGATTAGTCCGGGCGAGCATACCATATGGGCAGGAAGCTTGTTCGTGCAGCATGCCAGAAGATGCGGCTTGACTATCCCCGCAAAACGGAACAGGTCTAGATAGGGGTTGAGTCGCTGCCCGTATGACAACGCCAATTCAGCCTGCCTGTAATACAGGTCCAAGTCCTCAAATCCGGTAAAGCGATTGCTCATCCCCGCTTTGGCGAGGTTGTCCTGCAGGTAGCTCATGAGAATACCTTCGAACCCATTGTCGCCACCGTCATGAAGGTCGAGGTTAACGAACGCAACAATGCTATCGCCGTGCTCAAACACACTGTGCTCTCCGAGGGTCTCGGTGAAACGTTCCTCTTTGAAGCGTAATGTGCGGTTTCGCTGCTCATGTATCTCGAAAGCAAACTTCAGGCACACGTATTGGTGGGTTGGAAGCCATCCATAGCGCGCAAGCCGCTTTGTGATAGAAGTCGTGCTTGTCAACTCACCGCTGACACAAAGCTTGAGTGTGCTCTGAAGCCCTGATTCAGCCTGAATATAGCCTGGGACAAAGCCGATGGCAAGGTAGACAAACTCAGCAAGGTGCTCAAGCAGAAAAACATCAGAGGCACTCAGCCCCTTATCGAGTTCGACCAATACGAGCTGATAGGTAAAGGCTTGTTGCATATAACTGACAGAATAAGCACGCATGTCGTTGATATACAATGCTCTGGCATGACCTGCCTGGTTACTGCCTCGATGACCGCCCCGATAGGCGTCATCTTGATTTGATCGCATCAAAAAAGGCAGACGCAGGCAGTCAAAGACCGGTGCCATGCGCTCATCGGCGCTGTATCCTTTTGAGCTGGCTATCACTTTGTAGTTACTGTCGAACAGTATGAGCGGGTTGCCAAAATGACCGGCGCTGATGTCGAGCATGGACTGGACATCAGAGCCGCCGCTGAGCATGCGGTGGATCTCAGCCTCCCACATATTGTATTCGGCGAAAATGTCTTGGATGCGGTTATGTACCTCGAAGAGAGTTGTCTCTTCATCAAAAATCAAGGCAGACTGAAACCGCCCTGGCAAGACCTCAGGAAATGCGCCCACGATGAGAACCACCGAATCGATATGCGTCGCTGGTACTTGGTCTACTCCAGGGCTTTCGACCAAGTAGGTTTTTCCGTCCTGCCAAACTGTGTCGGGGCCAACAAGCAAGAGACTCCCAATGGTCGGAAGCATGCTCAACGGTCCAACGACGTTGATAGTAAACGACTTACTTAATCCTTCAGCAAGCATCTCTGCGCTAATCTTCATGGTTGCCTGCCTGTCTGTTAACGAGCGTCACGGTAAAGCTTGGGCACGCATGCCTATCAGTCTGTTTATGATTGTGTCACCTACAACAGCAACGTCTTCTGCAGAAAAGGCAAACTGGAAGCTCTCATCAAAAAGAACCTGGACCGATGCGGGAAACTCCTCATCTGCCGCCCAAAACCTAATGCTGACTGGAAGCCCACCCATGAACTCAAAACGATACCCACAGTCGCATTTTTCGAGCGGCTGTGCCTTTAACCCCTTGTTTGTCTCCATGAGCTGCGCGAACAACGCAAGGTCTTTTGCAAACTCGCGCAGAAGACGCCGCTTGACGCGATGCTCGAAATTTGTGTCATAAGTGATGCCCCAGGGAAGTTCTTTGTATGTCAGCTCAGTTCCTGTGGCAGAAACAAAGCGCCCCTCACAGAGAAACCGCAGTATAAGTATCGACTCGTAGGCCGAGGCAACTGGCTCTCCGGACTCATCACTGAGCGAGTAGTCCGGATAAGCAGCGTGGCATGGCGAGCCCATGAGAACCAGTCCGAACGAAGAGCCTTCCCGATTAAACTGCAATCCCGTACGCGCCGCCACTTCCTCTGGATCAAGCTTGCGGTAGCAGCTCCCATAATGGTCGAGTGGGCGTTGCGTAAGGTTGTTGGTTGATAAACCGATTTGTGCCTGTGACATTGCTTCTTCCTATCCTATGACTCTTTGCGCTGTGGCTTTGCACGGACTTGTGCCAAGCGCCACGCCAGTGCACGTCGAGGGAACATGAGAGACCTTATAGACTAAACAATGATCCATCGGTATGCGGAATAAAGCATGCAGCAATAAACTCGTCCATATAGCCTGCTATCGTGCTTAGTTCGATGTAGGTTATGCTCCTAGTCAAGGCCGAGAGCTCACTTCTGGTCTCTGGTGAGACAAGAAGTGAATACGCGCCCGCCAAAGAAGTGTTGCCCACATATGAGTACCTGTCAAGCGGAAGACAGGGAAGCATGCCAGCTCCAATCGCATGTTCGATGTCAATGGCGTTTCCGATCCCGCCTGCAATATTGATATGGCTGATGTCATCTATTGAAAAACCAGCTACATCCAGCAGGGTGCGAATAGCAGAGAACACCGATCCTTTTGCGCGGATGAAGTTGTCTATGTCCGAATCGGTCAAAGCAATCTTCTCGCCGCTATCGGTCTCCTCGCCCCATGCCAAAGTATATGAGGTAGTTCCCCATTCATCAACATGCACTCGAGGACCCTCGCGCAAAAAACGTCCGCGCGCATCGATGATGCCCGTGCGGAAAAGCTCGCTGATTGCGTCAATGATTCCTGAGCCACAAACACCTATCGGTCGCTGCCCATCAGCTCCAATGACAAGACACTTAGGCTCCATAGTCTGCTCGTCAATAGTGATCGCCTCAATAGCGCCGTCAGTCGCGCGCATGCCGCAGCTGATGTCGCCGCCTTCAAATGCTGGGCCGGCACTGCAGGCACATGCCATGAGGAATTCAGAACTGCCTAGGACAATCTCGCCGTTCGTGCCGAGGTCGATAAGCATAGACCACTCGTCGCCTTTGGCGATTCCTGACGCCAATATGCCCGCAGTGATGTCGCCGCCCACATAGCTTCCGACAGCAGGGGCTATGATCGTAGCGGCAGCGGGGTTGACGCCAATAGCAAGGTCCGCACCTCGCAGCCCATCTAGCTCAAAAAAGGCAGGAATATACGGGTCCAACCGTAAATAATTGCCATATACACCGATGAACAGGTGTGCCATAGTCGTATTGCCCGCTACGGTTACCCGGTAAATTGACTCACCGTCTTTGGAAATAGCATCGCATAGCGACTTGACCAAAGGCGCGATGCACTCATCAACGATTGCCTTTCTTAAGCGCACAAGTCCACCAGGACGGTCCGACTCAACCAAACGGTTGATGACATCAGCACCAAATCGAATCTGCCCATTTCCCGCCGTGCCAGCTGCGAGCACATCGCCGGTATCGAGATCCGAGAGCAATGCCGAAACCGTTGTGGTTCCAATGTCTATAGCCAGTCCCAGGGGCTGTTGAGGCTGCGCACAGATGTCAATGACGAGCAGACCGCCATTGTCAGTCTGCTCAATAACCAGAAACGGTCGGTACTCCGACTCTCGTATCGCATGCGGCAGCGCTCGCATAGCGCCAAGGCTCAGCCTCACATCGCGCTCATTGACACCCCGAGCCTTTGCGAGGGCGCGCACCAAGCGCTCTTTGTCTGCTTCAGGGTCATCGTTCGTTGGCGCAACAAGTTCCAATACGGTTGTGATCACGGTGCCGCCCACGCTAAACCCTCGTTCAAGAAGATCTGTCTTCAATTTTGCGAACGACATGCCGCGAGCAGTATCGCCTAGTTCGTCGACCTTAATGCCCGTCCGATATGCCGATGCTGAATCAGGAACTTCAACAACCAGATCGGCTGACACATCAACTGCACATGCCAGACGCCACCCCTGCTCATATGCCTCTTCAGAAACATAGCGGGTACGCTTCCCTTCGGTTTTCCCCGAAATGACTTTTACCTTGCATTTTCCGCAGGTCATGTTTCCGGAACAAGGCGCGTCGAGAGGAATACCGAGGTCTTTGGCTATATCAAGCAGTGAAGAGCCGACAGGAACAGTGCTCTTCACCTCCTTGCTGCCCGTCATGGTGAATGCGACAGTGACGTCACTAGGCATGTTGCCGCCTTTCTGAACGATGCAGCTCCAAACCAATTCTAGATTTGGAGCTGCATCATATAAAGTCGTGTTTGGATATGCTGGTGCTTAGTTACAGACTACGCTCCGACCAACGACTTTGCCGCCTCAGCTGCAGCAGCAGCGTCGACCGTGTAGCAGTCTGCACCGATGTCCTTGCAGAACTTCTCCGTGATGGGCGCGCCACCGACCATAACCTTGACCTGATCGCGCAGACCGGCAGCCTCAAGCGCCTTGACGACAACACCCTGCTGACCCATCGTGGTGGTCAAAAGGGCAGAGAGAGCAACGATGTCTGCGTTGTTCTCCTTAACAGCAGCAACAATCTCATCAGCAGACACATCGGCGCCCAGGTCAAATACCTCAAAGCCGATACCCTCCATCATCAGCTTGACCAGGTTCTTGCCGATATCGTGCAGGTCGCCCTCAACCGTACCGATAACGACCTTGCCGAGAGGCTTGACATCCTCGGCGACCAGCTTCTCCTTCAAGAGCGCAGTGCCTTCGTTAAGGGCCTTGGCGGCAAGAAGAACCTCAGGAACGAACACTTCGTTGTTCTTGAACTTCTCACCAAGGATCGCCATACCGGCCAACAGGCCATCGTCGAGGATCTGCTGTGCAGAGGCGCCCCCGTCGAGCGCACCCTTTACCGCGCCGGCGATATCCTTTACCTTACCTTTTTGCACTAGTTCGGAAATCTCATCAAAAATACTCACGACCATGCTCCTCTCTATGTAACTGTTTGATGCGGTTCATGGAATTTTTTCGCACTATAGACATTAGCGCGAGCCATACGGAGGTCCCTTGACAAGCTAACAGATTCGTCTCTAATGCTTGGGCGTCGCTGAGCTGAAGTCTGTCAGCAAAAGTCTGTGTGGAACATAGACCTTCGTCTCGAACCTAATTAATCTTAAGGTTTGGGTGTCACAAAATCTTGTGAATTCTTACGTTGTTTTAGGGTTTTCTTTAGTTGTTTTAGGCAGCTTCCCGACCTCTACAAGAAGCTGTCTTGCATTCATCGCCAGTTGACAGAGCTTCGTTTAACGTGCTGTTGTCCAGCACCTCTTGCAAGGTGCTGGACAACTTGAACGAAGCGTCCCCGTATGGACTAATGGCAAGACGCGACCTACAGGTCGTACATCTTGGGATCGAACTTCGGATTCGTGTTGGCAGCGACCTGCTGCTCAATGAAGGAACCCTCGTCTTTCGGCATTGCAGCAACAGTCTCAGAGAGAGAGTCAAGGTAGCTGAGCTCGCGGTCTTCAAGCTTGAGCTCTTTTTTATCATAGCCCTCGCGGATGACTGCAAGAGCAGTCGCGGCAGCCTTGACCGAACGCAGATAGTGATCGTCCTTCTCAGAGACGATAGCAGTCGCGATCTTGAGAGCGACATCCGGACGCAGAATGTATGCGTGCGGGTCACGCCAGCTGTCGCTGTTTGCAAGCAGGTCACGCATAAGCAACGCAGTCTTCTCGTCACGCTCACGCGCACAATTCAGCAGGCGGCAGTCATAAGCGAGCTGCTCGACCGAAACAACCTCAGCATAGCCACCGAGGAGCTTGATGTGCTGAATGGACTCGTTGCTCCAGAGGTCGGCGCAGCACAGAGCGATGTTGCCCACCCGCGAGAGGTGTGCGACGGCAGCCATGCGGCCTTCCATCGTGACAGGCATACCCGTGATGGCCTTGATGATGACACCTTCATAGCCGCAGTCCTTGTCGGGACCGGTTGCGCCCTGCTCGTTGGCAACCATCGTGCGCACCGCAGCGATTACGCGGGCAGTCGCGCCAAGAACACGCGGGATGTAGCCCTGCTCAGCAAGAACCATGGCGGTGTTCGCAAAACCGCATGCAGTGTCGCCAGCGGCGGTAACGCCAGGATACTTGCCGGCGACCTTGGCGATCATTTCCCACAGCACTTCCATGTCCTTTGCGCCGAGAACGCCAACACCGAAGATGACCTTCTCGATATCGCAGTACATGAGCCCTTCGTCGTGGACGTCCTTGCCACCGATGGACTCGATTGACAGGAAGTCGTTGCCGATTTCGGCGCTGCCCTCGAAGGACCTGACTACTTTGTCCCACGCGGCGCCATGCCACATGTGATCGACACCCTTGCCTTCACGGATGTCAACAGGCGTGGAGCGTACGGCACCCTTGATGCCATACTTCTGATAGTACTCCTCAACAACATCCTCGAGGATGCGCATGACCTGGATGCCGCGCTCGGGCTCGAACGTCATGCCGGGCAGCCACTCGCACTCAGCGGAGAAGCCTTCGACCTCAAGCTCGACGGCACGCTGGGCTATACCGGTGATGATCTCCTTGTAGATGCTCAGGACCTCGGGCATGGTCTCATCGGTAATGAGCATGGTGGGGAGGGTGAAGTTGACCTCGGGATACAGGGTGCCGCCGCCGACCACAAGACCACGCTTGGTCGTGACGGGGTAGATTGACTTACCATAAACAAAATCGTCTACATTCTTGTAAGCAGTTTCTGTAAAGCTCTTCTTTACCATAGTTTGCCATCTCCTTTGTATTGAAACGACATCATGCGCCCAAGCATTACGCTGATTGTACGTCAAGCCGATGCGGCATTTCTTGTACTTATTCAGGGTGAATTGGTAAAAAGAGCTGCAAATCAATGCGGCTATGCTACGAAAGAGGAGGCGTCATTGCTTGCAGGTGAGACGGTATAAATACGGTGTCACGCCTTCATACTGCTTGAAGACCTTGGCAAAATAACTCTGGTCAGTGAACCCGACCTGACAGCTGACCTCGGCTATCGTGAGGTTCCAGTCGGATATAAGCAGCTTGCTTTGCTCGATGCGTATGCGGTTGAGACAACTCTTAAAGGTCTGGCCGACCTCGTTTTTGAACAGGCTAGACAGGTACGTCGGAGAGAACGAGACGTGTGCCGCAACGTCGTTGAGCGTGATCTTGTCTTGATAATGGTCCATCATAAACGCGAGGGACTTCCGGATTGCCTCAGTGTAGCGTGAGTTGGGATTGTTGAAGACATGCGAGGTGAACAACTCGTATATTTTATTGAGCCACACGACGATCTCGTCAAGGCTTTCAAGCTCGTCGATCTCCAATAAGGCGCGGTTGCGCATCTGAAGGAGGATCTTCGTCTCTGCCCCGTTATGCATAGCTGATTCTGCGAGCACAGAGATAAGGTCCATCGACTTGGCCTTGAGCAGGTCGAGGTTGTTGCGGGGATGGAAGAGTATCTGGCCCTTTATCTCATTAAAAAGCGAGCGGATCTGTATGTCTTCAGAGACCCAAAGCGTCTCAAGCAAGGTCTTTTGCGCAACGACCTCGCTCTCGTTGTCGTACAAGTGGGTCTCAAACCTCAGCTTCTCGATGCCTGCCGCCTTGTCATACGGGTCATCGTCACTGTAAATGTCCTCGCCGTCGAGAAGCGAGACAAGCTGCGTGTTCGTGCCGTTGATAAACGCCGTACTCACAAAAAGGTGCTCAAACACCGCTGAGGCTATTCGGGGGTCTTTGACAGGAATACATGATACCCAACGCAATGCCTCGTATCGGTCAATGCCAGAGGCTGCCTGTGGAATGATCTCAAAATCTACATAGTCATAAATATTCGACAGTATAAGCGGACCGCCTATGACGAAGCGCTGACACCTGCCGCTGCGTGCGAACGGCACAATCCCAAACATGAGGCCACGTGGACACAAGTAGACGTAAAAGCCTCCACCCATGACGAGCGCAAGGTCACGGCTTCTTGCCTCGACTTCAAGACTGCTCTCTTGTGAGCCGAAAACCCCGTCGAGATAGCTCAGCGCCTTGCGGACAATCTCGAACTGGGACGTGGCAAAAAGCTCAGCTCCATCAGCGTCCACCACCCTGATTCCCATACCAGTAATCAGAGAATAGTCGTTGAGCGTGTCGAACCTCACTCATCAACCTCCTAATAGCGGATGATCGGCAGTGACTCGTGGCTTCGTCGACATACTGGATAGATGCCGTCTCGTATAGTAAACACTTTAGGTAGAGCTCGTGTCCCAACAGCTCTAGTATACCGACAATCAACGAGAATGTGTGGGCTTATTTGCTTTTACCATAGACCAACGAGAGTGCCTCTGCACGCGAGCGCTCAGAGGCGCCGAAAACCCCCCTAACGGCAGAAGTGACCGTTTTTGTGCCAGGCTTGCGAACGCCTCGCATCGAAATGCAGAGGTGCTCGGCTTCAATGACCACTATGACGCCCCTCGGGGCAAGCTCGTTAACTAAGGTCTCAGCGATCTGAGAAGTCAGGCGCTCTTGTACTTGCAGGCGCCTCGAGTACACCTCAACCAGGCGGATGATCTTTGAAAGGCCGCACACGCGACCGTCTTTACCAGGGATATACCCTACGTGCGCCACTCCAAGGAACGGCACCATATGGTGCTCGCAAATCGAGTAGAGCGGGATGTCTTTGACCAAAACCAGCTCGCCATGACCTTCGTCAAAGCTCTTGCTGAACAGCGGCGCAGGATCTTGCTCCATGCCCGCCAAGACCTCTTCGTACATAGAGGCGACACGTGATGGCGTGTCGAGCAGCCCTTCACGAGAAGGATCCTCGCCAACGCCTTCAAGAATGAGTCGTACACCCTGTTCAATCTTCTCGCGATTCATTGCCCGCCCCGGTCGTCTGTTGACAATAAGAATGACCGGCACACGCTTCAAGCGTGTGCCGGTCAAGAGGTCGTTTATTTTGTGGCGCCGAACAGTCCCTCGCGGAAGGCACCGAGATACTCGACGCAGTACTCGTCGTTGCCCAGCAGGGCGTTGACCGCATGCATCGTCGCCTGCATGTCCTGCGACATCGGGTCCATGATAGCGCTGTTCATGCCGGCAGCCATCGTCAGGGCGAGGAACTGCATGTTGATCGCCTTGCGGAACGGCATGCCAAAGGATATGTTCGAGAGTCCCGAGGTGATGTTCACATCAGGATACGCGGCCTTGATGAGGCGGATCGCCTCGTTGAAGCTGATCAGGGAGTCCTGCTTGGTGGCAAGCGTGGTGACCAGTGGGTCGATAAAGAGCCGGTCGTTCTTGATCCCGAGCTCATTGGCCTGCTCGATGATCTTCTTGGCGATATCGAACTTCACTTTGGGGTCATCGGGAATACCGTTGCTGTCGCAAGTCAGCGCAACGACTTTCCAGTCGGTGTTGGCGATGGCAGGAAGAACCGTCTCGCACTTGCCGGCCTCAAGAGAGATCGAGTTGATAAGACCGGGCTTCTTGACGCGGGGCATCATGTCGATGATGACCTGCGGGTCAGAGCTGTCCAGAGAAATAGGGGTGTCGGTGTTGCTCTGCACGAGGTCGATGAGCCACTCCATGGTCTCGCGCTCAACATCAGGCGCCGTGCCGGCACAGATGTCGATGTAGGTCGCGCCGCCTGCAGCCTGGCCCTTGGTGATCTCGATGATGTACGCATCATCGCGAGCCTCGATTGCCGCCAACGTCTTGGGGATAAAGCCGTTGATTTTTTCACCGATGATAATCATGTTCGCTCCTTCTTAGACTGACCTGACACCTTGTGTGCCTTTTTTGGTCGTTTTCCTGCGCCCAAAGCTAGACCGCCAGGCAAACCGACTGTTGAGCGCACTCAACCTGCTTCGCCCATACCGCTAGCCTCTTGATGCTAACTTTAAGGCAATCCTAGGGAAGAATCTTGCAAATTACCGCACTGTTTTAGAACTTTCTTACGCTAATTACTGTGCTGCGCGCCTGGGTGCCTCTACTGCAGAATGTGGCTGGCCACACCCTGCGACAGCCTGCACTTGTGCCTCTTGGGTGGCTAGACTATCATTGCCTTTAGCAGGTCTGCTGCCTGCCCACGGTGAGGTTCTTGCCGCGCAGAAAGGGTGTTTTATGAGGACTTTCTATTTTACGGGGACGGGAAACTGCCTGCAGGTGGCACGGGCGGTCGGTACTGGCGGGGAGCTGGTGTCTATCCCGGTCTTCTTACGAGAGAACTCCGCGAAAGGCTTCAGAGAGATCGAGGTCAGCGACAGCAAGATAGGAATCGTGTTCCCGACCTATTGGTTCACTACCCCGCCGCTCATCGCCGAGTTCTTTGCGAGAACGCGCCTAAAAAGCCCGTATGTCTTCGTTATCAGCACACGCGGCAACCTGTCTCTTGCCGTCAAGGCCCAAATGCTATACTTTGCGCGAAAGGGTGGTTTTTGTCTCTCCTACTTCGCGACCTTGACCATGCCGGACAATTACCTGCCCCTTTTTGACATGGCCCGGCAGCGCCAGCGTTTCACCGAGGCTAAGCTTGCCGCTGACGTCGCCCTTGTTGCCTCGGAAGTTGAGGCAAGCACGCAAAACGTCGGAAAGACGGCCGGGCTAGCGCCCCTTCGTGGAGTCATGTGGCGAGTCGCAACGCGGCAACTCAGCGGTTTTGAACGGCACCTCACGGTGGACGGTCGCTGCAACGAGTGCGGCACATGCGAGCTTGTCTGCCCCATGCGCAACATAGTGCGCCACGAGGGACGGCCCTACTTTGGCAGCTCCTGTGCCGCGTGTCTTTCTTGTGCGCACACCTGCCCGTCGCGCGCCATCCATGTGAAAGGCGAGAAGAACAGCGAGCGCTACCGTAACGCGACGGTCAGCGTCGCTGACCTGGTGCGGGTCAACGGCCCACAGTGACAAAGATCCCAAAGCAGGACCGGTTGACGCGCCGCCTATGAGACGTCAAGCCATGCAAGCAGCAGGTCTTTGAGGTACGCGTAACGGCGGGCATAGGTGTTGTCGACGCGGACAAGCTTAAGCCCATAGGCACGGCAGAGGGCGTTTTTCTCCTCATCCCGTTGTTTGACAGTCGCCTCGTCGAAGTGCTCGCGCCCGTCGAGCTCAAATGCCAGCACGGGCATCTCGGCAGACCCCGGGTGGCGCTCGTAGACGACGAAGTCGAACCTGCCGCTGTAGAACAGGCCGCGGTGCGTCTCTGCGTCGGCGGATGTGCCCGAATTGCTGGTGAAGACGTGCGAGATGGGCACCTCCCGCTTGACCGAATGGCGCCTTCCTGAGCTGCTGAGGGTGCTTATTGCGTGACCGATACTGGTGAGAAAGGCCTCTTCGGTTGCTGTGCTGTAGGGCTTGATGCCCAGCGCTCGCGATCGTGCGGTGCGGCTTGTGACCTCGGTGTTCCCGCGCTGCGTCACGTAGTGCATGAGCTCAAGCAGGTCGTCGTCGCTTCGGTGCTCATGCAGGCGCTCGATATCGGCCCTGCTTGCGACGAGCACCAACTCGCGACGGGCCCTGGTGGTGGCGACGTTAATCAGCTCGCGGTTGTTGCAGAGCCACTCGTAGGTCGCCTTGTGCGTCTGCCGCGTGAGTGCGAGCGACAAGAGCACCACGTCCTTCTCGTCCCCTTGAAAGGAATGAACGGTGCCGCAGGAGACATTTGTCAGCCTATGGTTTGTTATTGCCGCATCGAGGAGCAGCCGCTGATTCTTGAAAGGAGTGATGACGCCGATGTTCTTATGAGGGTTTTTCTGCGCGTAGCTGATGACGGCGTTGACCTCGGCGGGGGCAGTGTTCTTGCCGACGGTCTCGTTATCGCGCACGTCGATGAAGTGCAGCGACGTGCCTGTTGAAGGCGGCGTCTTCACAACCAGCCGCCCGCCGTAATACTTCTTGTTGCTGAACCCGATGATGTCGGCGTCACAGCGGTAGTGGTCTTTGAGCAGTATCTCGTCGCTCACCGAGTCACAGGCGAGAAAGACCTGGTAAACCGAGTTGCGCGCGTAGTCGTACTCCTTGGGCACGGCGTACTTCATGCGCAGTGCCGCGTTGTCGGACTCGTTGAGCTGGGTGATGGGGCTGAGTTGCTGGGGGTCGCCGACGAGCATGAGCCGATGGGCGCGGACGACCGGGATGAGCGACTCGGCAGCCTTGCATTGGCTTGCCTCGTCGATGATCGCAAGGTCGAAGCACGGGCGCGGGGACGCAAGGCGGCTGGCGGAAAGACAGGTGCTTGCCACAACCGGGAACACTTTGAGCGACAAGGCGAGGTTGTCGTCGTCGCTTATCCAACGGTTGAATGCCCGGTTGCGATTATTACTATTCTCCTGCAAGAATATTGCAGCAAACTCTTGGAATGGTGGCTCGTCGAGCAACCGATAGCGCCTGAGCGACTCATGGAAGAGGTATTCCTCAAGCGGCCCCGAGCTTGTGCCGAGAAAGGCCGCTGCGTCTGCGTCCTCGATGGCGCCGATGGCTGCTATGCGCGCGTTGATGTCGTTGAGCTGTAGGGCCTGAAGGTCCATATGGAGCTTGAAGTCGCTGATGGAGTCAAGCATCTGCATGACGGCATCACGTCTTTCTAGAAGGTCGACAAGCTCTTCGTGGCGCCTTAGGAGCTCGAGCAAGGAGCTGTTTGGCTCAAGCGGCATGCTGCTTGGACTGAGGGGCGCGGGGCCTTGGGGAGCGGGGCTGGCGTCAGCAAGTCGCACCGCCTTGAGGCTTTTTGCAACCCGGTCAAGAGACTCCGCGAGGACGTGAGGGTTGCCGATCCGCAGCACGGGAAAGTGGATCGGCTGCGACTGGAACACGCGGCTGAGCAGCGCGTCGGTGACGTTTTTGACGGGGAGGTTGTTGTACGACGAGACCAAGACGCTCAAGTTGTTGCAAAATGCTGAGATAACGGTGTTCACGATGGTCTTCGTCTTGCCGGTGCCTGGCGGGCCTTGAACATACGTCAGTGGGTTGTTGAGCGCGCTGTGGATTGCCCGGAGCTGGTCGAGTCCCGCCTGGTTGTCGAGCACGACGAGCGGCAGCGGGTCCCGCTGGGCAGGCGGCTGCTTGAGCAACTCGCCGAAGAACGCACGAATCGGGGTGGCAGGGGCGCCCTGTGCGGCGGGAGTTGGGGCGCTCGGCGTGGCGCTGACAGCAGTGTTATATTGTTGTAATATTCCCGAGTATTCATGTGCCAAGTTCACCGACGAGTCTCTGCCGACTACCATGACATACGGCAAGTCGTCCACTTTGTATGGCCCTATCATTTCGGGTGGCCGAGCGGTGTGCGACCTCGAGGACAGGCGACGGGAGGCAGCAGTGATGCAGTCTTTGATTAACTCGGCGTTCGCGTTAAAATCCAGCAACAATGACTGCTCGTCATGGTCGAGGAACAGGTCTATGCCCCGCACCAGCCGCACGGGCTTATGGGTTTTATCGGCGGTGTTCTTTTCGAGAATAAACTTCCAACAGATGGTGGGCGACTCTTCCATTACCAACTCGCGCGACTTTACGTCGAGCTGCAGCCGCCGGTATGCCAGAACATAGAGGCCTTTGTCCGTGTTGACACTTAGCGCGTTCATGGCAAGGCTTCTAAGTCGCAGGGGAGTTCCCTCATGCATCGGTCGACCAGGGACCTCCCTGAGCAAGTCGCCCATAAGCCCGGAAAACTGCTCATTCGTGAGCGCACAGCGCCGGTCTGAGAAGCTGTCAGCGTCAAGTCCACGCAACAGCTCGTATGCCATGCAGTATGGGTCGGCATCGAGCCGGTGGCAGTCTTCATAGTAGTTGAGGACCCGCATGTTGGCCACTTGGCCGAACAGCGGCTCGTAGCGCGGCGCGTCACGGGCCATGTCTGCCACCAGCTCGTCGTTGACCGTGCACCAGGTGCCCTCGATGACCGTCGCAGCAGCGATCTTGTGGGCGTGAAGGGTCATGCCCTCGGTTAGCGAGTGCGTCGATAGGTGCAGTCCGCTTGCCCTAAAGGTCATCTGGGCGGGATCGACCGCCGTGATCTCTGCCCAGAAGTGCGTCCGTTCGCCAAAGCGGTTGCAATAGACGACATCGAGCCATTTGCCTTCGTGGATAGCCCTGAAAACCGCTCTGACGACATCTTGCACGTACATCAACACCGCCTCGCCTGTGATGGACCCGCCTTAGCGCCGCTTGTCTGTTGTGGCATGCTGGACAGTATATCGTGAACAGGTCAAGCTGGCCAGGCACTGAGCGTGCCCTGCTCGTCGAGAAGCAACGTCGAGATCCCGGCTCAAGGCCGGGATGACAGTAACGGGCTGCGACCACGGCAGATTGTGGAGCTTGCTACGCGCACCCGCGCACCAGGGCAGAGGCGAGAGCGTCATGCACAACAAAGGGGTCAAGCGTGCCAAGCAGCCCCGCATGCCCCGTTTTGTGCGCCTGTGCCTCGAGCTGTCGCCAAGGCACCCGTGCGAAAACCTCGACACTGACCATGTTGAAACCAGCGTCTTCAAGCTCCTGCGCGTAGTGCTCAGCCGTCCAGAGCTCGTTCGAACAGCCGAGCACAAGGGCTGCGTTTGTTGCCATCTCAGACGGCAGGCCGGCCTTGGCGACCAGCAAGTCGGCTGCCAAAAAACGCCCGCCAGGAGCCAGGACGCGACGGGCCTCGCGCAGCGCGGCCGGCCTGCTGTGACTGAGGTTAATCACACAGTTTGAGATCACCACGTCAATCGAGCCATCGGCAAGCGGGATGGACTCGATCGCCCCTTCCAAGAAACTCACGTTTGCCAACTCGCGCACGGCGGCGTTCTCGACTGCTCTCTGAAGCATTTCGAGGCTCTTGTCAAGTCCAAAGACATGGCCGGCCTCCCCCACCAGCGCTGCTGCCTGCGCCACGTCGTCGCCAGTGCCACAGCCTAGATCAAGCACGCGCTCCCCCCGCTGCAGGCAAGCGTAGGGAACCGGTGTGCCGCAGCCGCACGCTGATGCCATGTTGACTGTCATGCAGGCCTACTCGCTCATGCCGACTCGCTGGTTGATGCGGTTGATCAGGTTTCTCCAGATCAAATACTGGACAAGCCACATGATGGCGAACAAAGCGATAAAAATGCCGAAGTAGACCAAAAGCCCGCCCAGCGAGCGCTCCATCCAGCGCGCGAAGTACGCGATGGGCAACATGACAAGAGAGGCGACAAGAAAGTGCACACCGGTCTGCCTGGCCAGGCTCCACTTCTCCATCTCCCATATTACTGACGATGCTGCAAACGTCGCCCCTAGAGCCCCACAGAGCGCCGCCTGGAACACCACGGCCGCCAGCTCGCTTCCAAACTCTTCCACGAGGGCATAAACGCAGGGCTGATATGTGCCGTCGCCCCATGCGAGTGACACGCCTATGGTGATGACGTACCCGATGCAGATGCCGAGCGGGAATCCCAAGGCACCGCGACAAATTGCCTTAATTGCCATGACAATTACCTCACATTCATAAGATAGTCTTTATTTTTGAGACATAGCGCCTTGAGACATAAGTTGTGCTTCCATTGTGAAACCGCACACAGATGCTCCCGGCAAAGCTCAAGTCGAAGTCTCTCACCATTTTTAGGTTGATGATTTCTGAATGAGAAATACGGACGAACTCGCTGCCATTGAGCCGCTCTTCAAGCTGGTACAGTCGCAGTCGGGCCGAGTACTCGTTGCTGGCGGTGACAATAAAGACCTTTTGGTTTGCTGTATATATTCGTATTATGATATTTTTATCTATCATTATCACAATTCCATCGCAAAACCCAACTATGAGGTCTTGACAGTGGTTGGACAGCCGGCTGACCAGCTCGTTTACTTCATCTGTCATCTTTTTGGCCACAATGGTCACGCTGGTTTCCTCGCATGTCTCGTCGAGCTTGACTTCAATTTTCATCTGATCACCTCCTCAAAGTACCAGTATGACCACCGCAACAATAAAAGCGACCGTTTGGTTACAGGTGGTCGCTTTTTAGACACAGGTGGCTGCTTGGCTCTCGTCGCGCGGTCGTCAATCAATCCGGTCAGCCCAGCTGAAGTTCTCTTTGCCCGCGCCGATCTCGAAATGACAGCAGGCGATTCCTAAGTCTATATCCGAGAATGGCCCCCCGAGCGACTCTGCGCGCACGGTGCGATGAGGCAACAGGGTGAAGCAGAACTTTTGCTGGTTTCTGGCCGTTGGCGCCAAAAGCGCGGCCTCTATTCCTTGGACAAACCACTCAGGCAACTCGTCACCCGACTCGTTGGCACATAGCTCAGTACTCGGCTTTGACTGGTGCGGCGTGCCTGGCACGGCACCGTAGCCGAGCACCACGACGATGCGCATCTTCTCACCAGGCAGTATCTCAACGCTGCCCTTTTTTGCACCCATAGAAAACCAGCAAGAGTCCACGCCGAGCTGCTTTGCCCTGAGCACGACCTTCTCTCCCCAGTAGCCACTGCTGTAATCCAAGGCGCTGTCGTCTGGACCTACGACGGCGAGGTAGTTGGCAGCGTTTTTGATGATCAGGCGCCGAAAGCCGCCAAACGCCTTGGTGTCGCCGAGCACCAGCTGCAGGTGCATGCCGCTGAGCTGGTTGCACTCGCCCACATAGCCGACAAGCTGTTGCGCGGCATCAGCGCTTAGAGGCGCGTCGGTGTACTGACGCACAGAATGCCTCTGCTGCATTGCCTCGTGAATGTTCATGTGTCGCTCCTGTCTTTGTCTTTACTGCGGCCGCCGCCCTGCAACGCACGCCGCAGCATAGGCAGCGGCTCGTGCAGCGCCGGGCCATGGGCGCACAGCAGTAGGGAGAGGTCGAGGTCGAGAAGCATGCGGGCGCACCTGAGCGCCATCGCAGCGTCCCAGGTTGCCCGATACACCCAAGGAAACCACCCGTTTGGCTGCCCAGCTATGGTCAGGCCGCCTACTGTCTGCACTGCGTCGCCCACAATGACTGCCCGGTCTTGCTCGATGTAATAGACCATATGGCCCGGAGTGTGCCCCGGACAACACATTGCAGTAAGGGTGCCGAACGTGTCCCCGCTGCTGAGGAGCCGGTCGGGCTTGGTGGTCACGGAGACAAACCCGCCTTTTAAGGGCGTTTGTGGCTCGTGTGGGTCTAAGCTTGTGTCGCCTGCGAGGATCCGCGCCTCACGTGCTGAAATCGCCACCTCGGCCAGGGGGAACGTGGCCTTCACGCCGTCAAGCCCGCCAACATGGTCGCCATGACAATGGGTCAGGGCGATGCGCACAATCGGCTTGCCGAGCCGACGGGCATAGGCAACAATGCCTTTCACGGACTGCGGCAAGCCAGTGTCTACAAGCGTCAGGCCGTCGTCATCCTCGACGAGGTAGCAGCTGATGGGGAACAGCGGCCAAAACAGCGTCAGCTGGTGGATACGTCCAAATTGTCTGGCTCTCATGGGCTTCTCCGGAACAGTGGGCGGGAAGGCTTGGAGCGGGGGCACAGACTGGATTGGCGTGGGGCAGGGCGGGATTGGAGTCGAGGGCAGGGCGGGATTGGAGTTGGGGGCAGGGCGGGATCAGAGTTGGGGGGCAGCGCCTGTGCACAACTACTCTAGCACACGAGGCGCTGCATGTACGTCTCGTGGACCTGCGTCGACCGAGGGACTGTCGAAGAACCTGCGAAGCGCAAGAGGTTCGTGCACATGGTGTTCGTGCGTGTTGGGATCGTGCGTGTTGGGATCGTGCGCGTGGGGATCGTGCGCGTGGGAAGCTTGCTCGCCATCAGCGTCGTCAATAGCGCCGACTCCGGACTAATGCCGCCTGGGTATCACCGGTTTGCCTCTGCAAAAACCTCGTGACGCACGGGCTATGTATACAAATGATCGCAAAAAACACCAGGGGCAGTCTGAGATACAATGGGACGGAGAAACAAGGGGTGTTCACGCGCCATATGACGTTGTTATTGCCATCGTACTAGCGCAAGAGTTCTAAGATTGATCTTGGCAGGTAGGCCCTTCTTCTCATGCAGGCGCTTTTTTTGGTCCGCAGGTACTCTGCAGGCACCTGCGACATACTGCTGACGGTTTGCTTTAATAAGAGAGAGGATCTGAGATGAGCTACTTCTTGCCCGACAAGGTCTACCAGATACTCAAGTGGGCGGGGCTTATCGCGCTGCCTGCGCTCGGCACTTTCTACAGCACGCTCGCGGGCGTGTGGGGGCTGCCGTTCGGAACCGAGGTTCTCCGTACCTGCGCGGCTCTTGGCGTGCTCTTTGGCGTGTTGCTCGGCGTAAGCCAGGCGACTGCGCGCGAGACAAAGTCCAAGGACATGGATTGATGCCTCACGGCTTTTTTCTATGACAGGCGTAGATTGGGAGTGTATTATAAATGATGCAACTCCGCTTTTTGCCCGGATGTCGTCAGTCATTCCAGCGGTGCCGAAGGCTTTGCCTTTGTGGTATGCCAAGCGGACGCGCACCAGTACGCGGGTTCGATTCCCGCCAGGCCACCGTGCCCACCAAAGGTTTGGAGTTAGCCTCTAACGAGGCTCTGCGTCAAAAGTGCGTGCAAACGCACCACAAGCTGTGCGTCATGGATTGCCCTGTGCGAACGGCGCCCTCGGGGAGCCGCCGCACTGCCACCGCTGCCCTGTCGGACGCCGGATACCGTTTTGGCATGACTAGCGCCAAGACCTGTCGGTCCCCGCGCTTGCCTATGCGAAGCTCAAGGCGTCCGCCGCAACGGCAGGCAGAGGGCAATCCGCGACCACGTGCCACGCGCCGTGCGCCACGCGCCACGCGAGCGACGAGGCACGAGCGCGGAGAGGCACGAGTCACGAGCGAGACACGAGCGAGTCACGAGCGAGGCATTAACGAGGCACGAGCGCGGAGAGGAGCGGCACCGTGAAAGTGATCATCAACGAAAACCAGCGAGGCCTTCTGTTCAAGAACGGCGCCTTCGTCAAGTACCTGCGGCCTGGCAAGCATGTCAGACATGGGCATGGCTATAGCGTCGTGACTGTGCAAACCGAAACCGAGTTCCAGGTTTCCGGCTTTGACCTTGCGGTATTCCTCGGGAACGCGCAATTCGTAAGCGAAGTCGATGTTGTAGACGTTGCCGACGAGACGCTCGTGCTTCATTATGCGAACGGCAACTTCGTAAGCGCACTGAAGAGCGGCCGCCATGTTTTTTTCAAGATTCACGTCGCGCACGAGTTCAGGGCAGTCAGCACGACCACTCCTGAAGTGCCCACCAACATGCCTCGCTACCTGTTTGAGCGCATACCACGCACGTGGTTTACTAAAATCGAGGTCGCAGACTACCAAAAGGCACGACTGTGCTTCGACGGTGAGTTCGTCAGGCTGCTTGAGCCGGGCACCCACTACTTCTGGGACAACGGTACGAAGGTGACCGCAGTGCTCGTAGACACGCGCTTGCTGCAGATGGACATCACCGGCCAAGAAATAATGACCCTCGACAAGGTGTCGCTCCGCATTAACTTTGTGTGCACCTACAAGATCACCGACTGCGTAAAGGTCCACTCCGAGATCGACGATTACGAGAGGCAGGTTCATGTGCTGCTCCAGCTTGCCCTGCGTGATTATGTTGGGGCCTACCGCCTCGACGAGATCCTTGAAAACAAGGAGCGCCTCTCACAGGCTGTGCTCGCGCAGCTCAAAGAGAAGGAGGCCGAGTATTATGTGACCTTCATAGAGGCAGGAGTCAAGGATATTATCCTCCCGGGTGATATTAGGAGCATTATGAACACCGTTTTGCTTGCGGAGAAAAAGGCCCAGGCCAATGTCATCACGCGGCGCGAGGAGGTAGCGTCAACAAGGAGCCTCCTGAACACGGCAAAGCTGATGGACGAAAACCAGACACTGTACAAGCTCAAGGAGCTCGAGTACCTTGAGAAGATCTGCGAGAATGTCGGCACGATTTCGGTCTCGGGCGGCACCGACCTCCTGACCCAGCTGACGCAGGTCTTGAAGGGGTCGTGACACGTGTGCGTGGATGAACGCGAGGCGCGGCAACTGTTGCGTTGCTATGACAGGCGCATGCCCACTGGTAAAATAAGGATGCACACGCTTATGGCGTGAAATTGGTACATCATGCATGCTTATGCTAGTGAAAGGTTGTGCTGCTATGTACGTCCATATAGTCTACGCTCACCCGTCCACCGAAAGCTTTACCCATGCGGTCTTGGTCGCTTTTATGCGCGGCCTGTTTGAGGCACGTCATTCTCACACGGTCTCAGATTTGTACGCGATGAGCTTCAACCCTGAGCTTGGCCTCGCCGAGTACGAGCGCGAGCACAACTACCATAACGCTGCACCGGTCCCTGACGACGTGGTCGCAGAGCAGGACAAACTCAATGCGGCAGATGTATGGGCGTTTATCTACCCCGTGTGGTGGACGGACTGCCCTGCCAAGCTCAAGGGCTGGTTTGACCGCGTGTGGACAGTCGGCTTTGCCTACCATCCTCAAACCGTCGAGCAGGCCAAGAAGGCGATTGTCATATGCACTGCAGGGCACACCGTCGAACATCTGAGGGAGACCGGCTGCTATCAGGCTATGGAGACGGTCATGCTGACTGATCGCATCTACGACCGCGCCAAGGCCAAGGAGTTCATCGTGCTCGGTGGCTCAGAGGCGCTGAGCGGCCGTGCGTGGGAGCAGCAACGCCACGAGCACCTTGTGACGGCGCGCGACAAGGGAAGGTGGCTGTAAACGGTGCGGCTGCCAAGGCAATGCAGGCCGACGCAAAGTGAGAGACGAGCGATGGCACTGCTACAACGTGAGTTTTGTTCCTCTTTCTACTAACTAACCCCGATCGAGCCAAGAAGCCCCGATTTAGCTGCTAAAACTCCCAGCAGAGACTTGACGTCGCCTTCCAATTCTAGTATAATTCTAC
>JAITHV010000009.1 GCA_031279835.1 Coriobacteriales bacterium | reverse complement strand
AACAGATGAAAAGAATTTTTCGTGCAACAAGGCGATAGAAGACATGGTACGCACTTTTCAGATGCCAAAAACAGGCATCTAGCTGGGCATACTCTTTGTGAAGTGTCAAAGACGGGATTTTATCAGAACCGCCCCAGAAGGCAATGTGGCGAGAAGGACCTCGCAGGGCATGGACAGGTGGCAGTCCTGTACTTCTGCCTGCACATTCGGTAGACTTGTTCTTATGTCGGCACCATTCTCCCAGACCATAACGCCCCGTGACAAAAAGCTCCTTGTCGTCGCGTTGGTGCTTGCTGCCTTTCTGGGAGCCATTGAGGGCACGATCGTCACTCTCGCCATTCCTACCATCGTTCGCGATCTTGCGGGCTTTGACCTAATCAGCCTGTTGTTCAGCGTGTTCCTGCTCACAAGCGCCCTTAGCACGCCTGTCTATGGCAAGGTTGCAGACCAGTTTGGGCGCAAGCGGGCGCTTGACATCGGCATAGTCGTCTTTCTCGTCGGCAGCGTCGCCTGCGCGCTTGCCCAAAGCATGGAGATGCTCATCGCTGCGCGCGCGCTGCAAGGCATCGGCGCCGGCGCCTTGTTTGCGATACCCATCATCATCGTCGGCGACGTGTTCGAGCTCAAGCAACGCAGCAAGGTCCAAGGGCTGCTCTCGGGGGTCTGGGGAGTCGCTAGCCTCGTTGGCCCGTTCGCGGGAGGCCTCATAATCAGCATGGCCTCTTGGCATTGGATATTCCTCATCAACATCCCCTTTGGGCTGCTCGCCATGGCGATGCTCAAGGTTGCGTTTCATGAGGAGCGCAGCAAGCGCACGGTGTACTTTGACCTCAGAGGCGTCGCGCTGTTGACGATTGCCATGACGGCGTTTCTCTCCATTTTTATATTCACAGGAGAGGAGGGCGTGGCGCCTGTGCCCGTAACTATTGCCTGCCTAGTAGCGACTGCCGCGTTTCTTGTCGTCTTCTATCATGTGGAGCGGCGCGCACGTGACCCTATCGTCCACTTCGACCTGTTCACGCGGTCAAACATCCTCGTTAACGCGATGTCGTTTTTGGCCACTGCGGCGCTCATGGGCGTAGACGTCTATATGCCCATCTACCTGCAAAACGTCCGTGGCATGGACCCGACGCTCGCTGGCCTGTGTATTCTGCCTAACCCCCTCGCCTGGTCGGCGACTGCTTTTGTGCTTGGGCGCGTCATCCTGCGCTTCGGCAGCAGGGCAGTCAACCTCGCTGGCTCAGTGCTCACCCTCCTGAGCCTTGTGCTGCTCATCCCCTTTTCGCAAACAGCCCCGCTCCCGTACCTGCTCGCGGTCATCGGGCTTCAGGGCGTGGGCTTCGGCATGATGATAACCACACAGACTATCATCATCCAGGACTCGGTGGGCTTTGAGAAACGCGGAGGGGCAGTCGCGGTCAACACGCTGCTGCGCACGATTGGGCAGACCATCGGCATCAGCATCTTCGGGACCCTGTTCAACTTGAGCATTATTCGTGGGTTCTTGTCTGGTGGCATCACGACTTTTGACCTTGGCAACCTTTACGACATGAGCGTGTATGGGCCAGAGGTGACCTGGGACCACATTGTCGAGGTTTTGGATGGCTCTATGCATGTGATATTTATTGCTTTTATGGTCATAATCGCAGTTTCGCTGCTGCTCGCCTTGTTCATGCCGCGTTTTACTCCAACTGACAACAAGGGCAGCGCCGATTAACGCAGGGGCGTTGCCGCTTCTCGGGCAGCAAGCCGTGTCAGAACCGGTACTCTTTAAGGGCGGCAAAGGGGCTGTCGATAGGGATCGCGCAATCTGCTGTAGCGCTAGGGGCGTCAGTGGCGCCCGAGGCGTCGGAGGCGCCAGAATCGTCGGAGGCGTCGGGCCGCTCATTGGCGTCGCAGCGCAACGGGGTACAGCCGCAGGGTCCTTCGTTGAGGCTTTCGCCACAGTTGGCACACAGGCCTGCGCAGTCCTCGCGGCACAACAGCGCGGGCGGCACGGCAAGCACGAGGGCAGAGAATATGACCGGCGCAAGGTCCACGCCCGCTTCTGGCCCTTCTGCCAGCAGGTACTCGTCGCCCTCCATGCCGTCTTCAACGGCTTCCTTGCTGAGGTAAGCGAGGATCGAGGCCTCGCCTTCGAGCACCAGGCGCACGTCTTCAAGACAGCGGTCGCAGTCAGTATGAACCGTCGCACACACGGTTCCTGCGATCAGAACAGCCGTGCCGACGTTTGACAACACGAGGCGATACGAAATACCGTCCTCACAGGCGAACTCCCGTGCGCCTTTTGTGAAGCATTCAAGTTTTAGCGCTCCTTCGAGCACCACGCAGTCGCCCGAAACCGCAAGCGAAGGCAATAGTTTATAAACATACGGATTCAGCAGCATAGGCATAACAGGTGACTATCTAAACCCCTTGTTGTTCAGACGCTCCCGGCACCGAGTCAGGTTGTCGTTTACCGATGCAACGGTGTCTTGCAGGTGAGAGAACACGCGGTCGGCATAGTCGTCGGCGCCGGCGCGCGTCTCGCGGGCAGTCACAAGCGCGTCTGCTTCTATGTCTGCGGCCTTCTCACGAGCGATGCGGACGACCTCCTGCTCGCCAGCTATTAGAAGCGCTTGGTTGCGCGCGTCTTCAATGATGCGGTTCGCTTCGGCCTGTGCTGAGCTGAGGATGTCATCACGCTCGCGTGATATCATACGTGCTTGCTCGAAATCAAGTGGAAAAGCGCTCTTGATATCGTCAATGAAGTCGAGAACTTGCTTAAGGTCCACCAGCCGCTTGTCCTTGCTTCCCAGACTGGGGGGCTTGCTGTCCTCAATAATGATGCTCAGATCATCAAGCAATCCAACTACCGCGAAGTCATCCATGTTTGTGTTCCTTTCGAATCGTGCGTTTATGCCGATCAGCAGCAACATGCCGCCAACCAGCTTGGATGATAGTAAGGGTAAATTCTAACAGCACTTATTGAGAAATAAAAGCGACATGGCCAGACGCAAGTCTCAAAGTCCCAAAATCTGTCACGGCCTGTTGCTGTACAGGCCACCTGGCATATGCAGCCCAGGCTAATCGCCGCCCCGTCGGGGAGAAGTCGCGCTTACAGCGAGCCAGCTCGCCGATCAGGGTGTCGGTGCCTGCCGGTCTCTACCGTTAATACCTAGGATGGATACTGCGACTACGGCGCTTCGCGCCTTTGCGCAGGATGACAGGCTGCGGGCATGCCCTTCATCCGCCACATTTGCAACGTCGGCTGCGTGCGGACAATGCCACCGTCTCCCGAACAATCAGTGATGCTAGATGGGAGTCCGCCATGAACAGCAACCAAAGTCTCAATGAATCAATGGCCTCCCTAGGCCGTCATTGCTCACTCGGACGTCTCGCCCAGATAGTTGTAAAGCGTGAACTTGGAGATTCCGTAGTACTCCGAGATGCGCTCGGAGCTCTTTTTGATGAGAAGCGCTCCCTTGCTGTCAAGAAAGCGGATAGCTTCGGCCTTCTCCTCCTTTGACATTGCAGAGACCGGCTTGCCACAGATGCGGTGCGACTCCTCGATCATCTGCCCGAGCAGCTCGCTTACGTTGGATGGTATTGCCTCAGTCTCGCCCTTGTCGGCGACTGAGCAAAACTCCTGCAGTGAGCGGTTTGCCAGAATGAAGTCGCTGATGTCGTAGTTGATGCAGAACACGGCGATGATGTTGTTCTCGGTGTCGCGGATGTGCACCGTGGTGGACTTGAGCATTTTGCCGTTCTTGGCGTTGATGATGTAGCCGTAGCGGTCCTTCACGTCATTGTTTCTGAGCGCCTCGAGCACGGCTTCCGAGGCCCCGTCGCCCACTTTGCGCCCCGTGACATGCCCGTTTTTAATGATGGACAAAGTGTTCTCGACACCGTGAGTCACGTCGTGAACGGCCACCTCGCAGTTTGGGCCGAACTGTTCTGCCAGTCCAGTTGCTATGCTTTGCAGATAAGGCCTGACTTGCTCAAAGCCTTTGCCTCCTGTCATTGCCACCAACTCCTTCAAGACTCCCTGAGCCCTTTTTTCTCTTAAAGGCCGATGCGCGTCCCCGCCACGTACTTCTCCAAAACGCGGCTGCCGGCATCCAAATATATCAAGCGCTCGAGACGAGATGCGAGCGTGTCAGCGCATGCTTGGGGAAGGTCGTCGTCGTTGAGCACTACGGCGTCGAACTCGAACCCCGGCTCAAAGCTGCCGACTTCTCCCCAGAAGCTGCCGCCTCCGCGCGTTGCCAGATAGAAGGCCTCCGTGACAGTCAGGGGCGGTGCGCACTGGTCGACGAGACGCCAGCGCAGCTTAGACACCTTAACCGCCTCGGCAACAGCGTGAAGCATGGATGGGCTGTAGCCGCCGGCAACATCAGTGCCGAGGCCAACGCGCATCCCGGCAACGAGAAACTCCCGCACGGGGGCAATGCCGCTTGCAAGGCAGGTGTTCGACGTCGGGCAGTGCGCCACATACACTTCGCGTTGCTTGAGCAAGGCGGCCTCGTCGGGATCCGTGTAGACGCAGTGCGCCATGATGGTCGGGCATCCTGCGCCGCCGAGCAGGCCAGAGCGCAGGTAGGCGTCGGCATAGCATCGTGCGTCAGGGCGCAACTCGGCGACCCAGCGGATCTCAGCGGGATTCTCAGAGAGGTGGCTCTGGACGGGCAACTCGTATTGTCTCTGTGCGTCGGCTAGGCCAGCAAGCAGCTCGTCGGAGCACGAGGGCACGAACCGCGGCGTGAGGATGGGCAGCGTGCGCTTGAACTCGCGTCTACACGCCTCGTCGAGCCATGCCCGCGTCGCAGCCAGCGAGGACTTGGCGTCAAGCTCCGACAAGTTGTCGGGGGCGTTGCGGTCCATGTTCACTTTTCCGACCATGGTGATAAGCCCAGACGCCTCCAGCAGCTCCATGAGAAGCATCGTCGCAGGCACATGCACCGTCGCAAACACGACTGCCCGTGTGGTCGCGCCGTGCACAAGCTCGCGCACAAAAGCCTCGTAGGCTTCGCGCGCATACGCGAGATCGCGGTAGCGGGCCTCCTCGGGAAAGGTGTAAGTCTGTAGCCAGTCAAGCAACTCAAGGTCCATGCCAATGCCCCGAAAGGCAAATTGCGGCGCATGCGTGTGCAGGTCTATGAGGCCTGGAATCACGAGCTTTCCGCTCCAGTCCCTAAGCGGCAGCCCTGAGTAACGCTCGGGCAACTGCTCAAAGACTCCCTGCGAGCGCCCTTCCACGCACACAAGGTAGCCGCCTTCTACAGAAACGAGCTCTTGGGGGCCTTTGCAGTAGACGATGTCACCTTTAAGGACAAAGCTCTCGGCAGCCGAGGCCAATAGGGCGTAGTTCGTCATAAGAGGTCCGCCTTATCTACCAGAAGGCGCTGCGGCAGCGCCCTGTAAAACATCGATGTCGGTGAAGCTGAAGGCCTCGACGTCGAAGAGGCCCTGGTCGGTGAGCTTCAGCGCCGGTATGACGGGAAGCGCCATGAACGCAAGCGTCATAAAAGGCTCAACATCGGGGTTGACGCCGAGGGCATAGGCGCGGGCGAGCATGGCGCTTACGCGCTGCTCAACCTCCTCAACCGACAAGTCGCTCATGAGCCCCGCGATGGGAAGCGGCAACGTGTCGCAAGGCTGGCCGTCCGAGACGATGGTGATGCCGCCGCCTACACGCTCAAGCTCTGCGGCGGCAGCGAGCATGTCGGCGTCGTTGTCACCGATGACAATAAGATTATGGGAGTCGTGTGCCACAGTAGACGCGATGGCGCCGCCGCGCAGGCCGAACCCTTTGACCAGCCCGAGTCCGACAGCCCCACTCGCATGGTGGCGTTCTATGACGGCAAGCTTGAGTATGTCGCGTGCCGGGTCGTTCACAAAGGCGCCGTCAGCGACGGCGACCTTCTCCACAAGCTTGTCGGTCTCGACGCTATGGGGGCGCATCCCCATGCAGAGGGCCTCGTCGCCCGTCAGGGGTATGCGCAACGAGCCTGGGCCGAGCGGTTGCAGCGCAAGCCCGCAGTAGACCCGCTCGTCTCTGAAGCTGTTCGCGGCGAACAGCGCTTTGCCGTCCTCGGCGACCAGCTCCCCGGCGCGGTACACCTGGCGCACCGAGAAGTCCTCAAGGCTGTCGAGCAAAAGTACGTCGGCGCGATACCCGGGCGCGATTGCGCCCACGCCGCGCAGACCGTAGCATTGGGCCACGTTGAGGCTTGCCATGCGCACCGCAACTACCGCGTCGAGCCCGGCCTTGACGGCCCTGCGGATGTTGTTGTCGATGTGCCCGTTGCGCGCGATGTCGTCGGGGTGCTTGTCGTCAGTGCAAAACAGCATGCGGTGAGAGTTTGCTAGTGTAACGCCTGGCACAAGCGCATCGAGGTTGCGACAGGCAGACCCCTCGCGGATCTGGACGTACATTCCGAGGCGCGCCCGCCCAAGCATCTCGTCAACAGTCGCACACTCATGGTCCGTGCGAATCCCGGCGGCCGCATAGGCGGCGAGGTCGGTGCCGTGCACCCAGGGGCTGTGCCCGTCGGCCACCTGCCCAATCTCGGCTCGAGGCGTGATCAACTTCTCGAGTATGGCCTCGTCTGCGGCAATGACGCCGGGGTAGTTCATCATCTCGCCCAGCCCGCGCACGCGGGGATGATCGATAAGGGGGCGTATCTCGTCTGCGCCAAGGCTTGCGCCCGAGGTCTCGAATCCCGTCGCTGGCACGCAGGACGGCACCATCACCCACACGTCAAGCGGGATGTCGGCGGTGTCTTCGAGGATGAACTCGATGCCGGCCACCCCACAGACGTTGGCAATCTCGTGCGGGTCCGCTATGACGCCGAGCGTGCCATGCGCCACGGCGGTCACAGCAAACTGCGAGGGGCGCACCATGACCGACTCAAGATGCATGTGCGCGTCGATAAGGCCGGGAGCCGCAAACCGGCCCTCGGCATCCACCTCGCGCGTGCCCCGGTAGCTGCCATGCCCCCCGATGGCGGCGACGAACCCGTCGACGACGGCAATGTCGCCCGCAATCACCTCGTCGGTGAACACGTTCACAATGCGGCAGTTCCGAATGACCAGGTCTGCGTCCCGGCGCTTCGCGGCCACGTCAATGCGTGCCTTGAGCGCTGCAACAGCTGCGGTCTTCTCAACATGGTCCATGATCCAACTCCCTACGTTCAGCAGGCACGGGGTGCCTGTGACCTTGCGACCTTATGCTCTCGCGCTTATGCCAGGCTTTCTCAGACGCCCAGAGGGCACAAGCCCTGAGGCGGACTCGCACGCCAACGCGCACGGGTCCGCCAAAATGAGCTTGCCAGCCCTTTGACCTGCTCAGCCAATCAGGTAAAGAGCGCCTGCAGTATGAAGTTCGCGATAAACAGCCCAGTGACAAGCCAGGCTATTGGGTGAACCTCTTTGAGCTTGCCCGTCACGGCCTTTACGATGCAGTAGGAGATGAACCCGAAGGCGATGCCGTTGGTAATGCTATAGGTCAGCGGCATCATGACTGCCCCGAGGAAGGCAGGGACGGCCAGCTCGAACTTCTTCCAGTCGATCTCGACAAAAGACGACATCATCATGGCGCCAACGACGATGAGGGCAGGCGCCACAGCGACCTGCGGGACGACGCCTACGACCGGGGCCAGGATGATGCACGCTGCGAAGAACAGCGCGACGACGACCGAGGTGAGACCGGAGCGGCCGCCTTCAGCGATGCCTGAGGCAGACTCGACGTAGGTGGTGGTGTTGGACGTGCCGACAAAGGCGCCGATGGTAGTTGCCGTCAGATCGGCGACAAGGGCGCGGTCCATGCGCGACTTGAAGTTGCCGCCCTCTTCGAACTTCTTCCAGTCCTCGTCGTCAAAGATGCCGCTCTTGCGGCCGGTGCCGATGAAGGTGCCGATGCAGTCGAAGATGTCAGTGAGGCAAAAGCCCACGGCTGCCGTGATGGCGAGCAGGGTCTTCGTGGGGTTGTCAAACAGGCCGAGCAGGTCGATCTTGAACGCAGTGTCAGATATGGCGCCAATGCTCGAGGCGAAGCTCTCGGGCGAGATCGAGGCCTCATGGAGCTTGGTGATCGTGTTGCCAGCTCCGAGAATGCCGGTCAGGTCGAGGATGATGCCAATAAGCGTCGTGGCGAGTATGCCTATGAGGATGGCGCCTTTGACCTTCTTGACAAGCAAGACGATGATCAAGACAAGCCCGAACAGACCAAGCAACAGGCTCGGCTCGACGAAGGTCACGAGACCGGGCGTTGTGTGGACTCCGGCACCCACGACCGTCCCCAGCTCGCTGATCGCCCCTTCAGGCGGCACAGTGCCCAGGAGCGGCGCGTCTGCCGTGAACTTGAGCAGCCCGAGGTCCTTGAAGCCGATATAGGCGATGAACATGCCAATACCGCCCGAGATCGCCGCCTGCAAGAGCTTAGGCATCGCCTTGATTATCGCCTTGCGCAGTCCCGACAAGGTGATGATCGTGTTGACGACGCCGCAGATGAGCACGAGCCCCAAGGCCTGCTGCCAGGTGAAGCCCATCGCAAAACAGACCGTGAAGGTGAAAAACGCGTTGAGCCCCATGCCAGGCGCCAGCGCGTAGGGCACGTTGGCCACGAAGGCCATGATGAGCGTGCCGACCACCGACGCGATGACGGTGGCCACAAAGACGCCCTCCTGGTTCATGCCCGTCAGTGACAGCATCATAGGGTTGACGAACAGGATGTAGGCCATCGTGAAGAACGTCGTCATGCCGGCGACAACCTCCGTGCGGACGTTGGTCCCCAGCTCCTTCAGGTGAAAGACCTTCTCCAAAACGCCTTTCTGTGAAACCTCTTTTGTCATGGTTCCCTCCTTGTCGTGGTGCCTGCCCCGCATGCAGGATCAGGCGATGTCGTGAGTACTGCTGGTGCTGTTAGATCGTCAAGCTTTTTGGGTATCATTTGCGCTGTTTTTGCCACTCCTGACACCCCCTCAACCCAAACGGCACGTGATAAAGTCGCGCGCCAGGTTAAGGCAGACCTGCTTGCGGTACTCGGCCGACACCCTGCCTCGGATAGGCTGAATGGCCTCGTCCCACGCTGCAAGATACTCCTCGGCGGCGCCGCGCGCCGCCTCGATGGTCTTGCCTATGAGCATAGCATCAATCGCTGGGCGGCGCGCCACGACATCCTCGACCGCTCCAAACGCAAGCGCAAGATGCGCGACGACGCTCTCCTCGATGGTCATCAGCCCGACAAACGACACGCGCGATATGGCGAGCGCCTTGCGCGCCCCAACCTTCTCGAACCGATAGCCTGCCAGGTGTTTTTTGGGGATGATCACCGCTGTGACCAGCTCGTCGGGACGACGCACGGTCTTGCCGCGCCCTTCGTAAAACGACGCGATGGGCACCCTTCGCGCCGTCTCGGCAGAGCGCAAGACTATCTCTGCGTCAGCCGCGAAGCACACAAGGGCGCCGTCGCCCTTGGGGCTTGCGTTGGCAATGTTGCCCGCGAGCGTCGCCGTGTTGCGGATGGCAGGCGCCGCGATCTGAGCGACAGCCTCCTTGAGCAGCTCAGGGGTAGCAGGATGCGCGAGCAGCTCACGGTAGGTGACTCCTGCCCCAACGATGAAGGAGTCCTCGTTGTCTGTTATGCCCTTCAGCTCCTCAATGCCGTGCAGGAACACAAAGGGACGCCCAAGAGCCTCGTCTACCATGAGGTCAGTGCCGCCCGCATAGGGGACAAGCTCTTCATGGGCCATAAGGTCGAGCGCGGCCGCGAGGCTTGTGGGGGCATAGCGGTCTACCATAGTCCCTCACCTTCCTTCGATGCGTCGAGAATCGCGTCCACAATGGCGTTGTACCCGGTGCACCGGCACAGGTTGCCAGATATGCCGGTGCGGACCTCTTCTTCGGTGGGGTGCGGGTTTGCCGAGAGCAAGGCCTCGGCGGCAAGCACCATGCCGGGGATGCAGTAGCCGCACTGGACCGCCGAGCGCCGCGCAAACGTCGCGTCAAGCACCTTGAAGCGCTCGGTAGTGCAGTATCCCTCTATCGTGGTCACCTCAGTGCCGCCGACACGCCCAGCCGCCACCATGCAGCTGTTGACAAGGACGCCGTCAAGCAGGATGCTGCACGCGCCGCACTCCCCTTCTCTGCAGCCGCACTTGACGCCCGTGAGCCGCAGGTCGTCCCGCAGGACGTCGAGAAGCTTGGCAGACGGGTCGCCCTCCCACGTCACCTCGCGGCCGTTGAGGACGAAGCTGACCGACACAGCCCTCACAGACGGCGCGGCGGTCGTGGGCAACGTGGCAGTCGTGACCGCCTCGTTTGCCGCGGACATCACAGCTGCCGTGGCTCCGTCGTGTGATGATCCTTGTGTCTTGCTCATCGGTGTGCCTCCTTCTGTGCGGCGCCGAGATACTCCAGCGCCTCTTCTGCCTTGAGCGGGATGTGGTTGATGCCGCGCGCGCCGAGTGCCTGCTCGGCGGCCTCGACAAAGGCAGGGGCGATGCCCACGAGCGGCAGCTCGCCGGCGCCCTTCGCGCCGTAGGGCCCAAAGGGGAACTCGACCACATGCATGCTCACTGCGAGCTCGCCGACGTCGGCCGACGTCGGGATGATGTAGTCGCTGTAGCTGTTGTTGCGAATCCTGCCGTTTGCGTCTGTGGCCATCTGCTCCATGGACGAGTAGCCAAGCCCCTGCAGCACGCCCCCCTCCATCTGGCCAGTGACGATAGCAAGGTCGATGGGCGTGCCTACGTCAAAGCTGCTCCAGCACCCTACGATGTCGTTTGCGCCCGTCAGGCTGTCATAGCGCAGCTCGATTGCCGAGACGCCCCACGCGTAGGTGGGGTACGCGTCGCCGCTGAAGTCCTCCAGGCTGAAGGGCAGCATGAAGTCCGGCTCATGGTAGTGCTCCTCGACGCTTTGTTCTTGCCCGTCCACCCACTCCTCGCGCAAGCGCGCCGCAGCCCGGCGCAGCAGCTCCCCGACGGTCATGAGGCTGCGAGAGGCGACGGTAGGGCCGCTATCGGGCACGCGAGAAGTGTCAGGGTTGCCGTAACTGACCTGGTCATAGGGGATGCCGAGCTCGGCGGCGACGACTTTGGAGAAGGTGGTCTTGATGCCTTGCCCAATGTCGCTGTTGCAGGCGAGCACCTCGACCGTGCCGTCGGCATGCTTGTGCAGCCCGACGACCGCCTTTATGAAGTCGCGCTCGCCGCTGCCGGTAAAGCCGCAGCCATGAAACCAGAGCGCGATGCCGATGCCGTTTCGGTAGCGCCTGCCCTGCTCTTTGGCGTACGCCGCGCGCTTGGCGCGGTAGTCGCTCATCTCGCAGACCTTGTCCACCATTTCGGGGAGAGGCACCTCGTAGTGGTAGATCCCGCTCGTGGAGGTGGGGTCGCCTTTTTTAGCGGCATGCGCGAGCTTGAAGTCAAGGGGGTCTTGCCCCAGGTCAGCGGCGATGTGGTCCATAAGGCGCTCGATGGCAAAGAAGGTCTGCGGCGCCCCGAAGCCGCGGTAGGCGCCGGTGGGCACCGTGTGGGTGCGCAGGCCGCGCCCGCGCACCTTGAGGCTGGGAACATGGTAGACGCCCGGTGCCGCGATGATGCCGCGCTGGAGCACGACGGGCGAGAGCGTGGTGAAGGCCCCTGAGTTGAAGCGCACGTCAATCTCGAGCGCAGTGACCCTCCCGTCTTTGACGGCGGCGCGGTAGGTGCAGCGCGAGGGGTGGCGCTTGCTCGTGAACTCCATGTCTTCGCGTCGGTCGTACACCACGCGCACGTCCTTGCCGGGAACCTTCATCGCGGCCACGCCGAGCTGCGCGGCGAGAAACGACGGGTACGCCTCCTTGCCGCCAAAGCCGCCGCCCGTGTAGTCCTGAATGACACGGACGCTGCCTTTTGGCAGCCCGGTGGCCTTCGCGATGGCACCGTGCACATAGTAGGGACACTGAAGCGAGCCGTGCACCGTCAGCAGGCCGTCCTCATAGCGAGCTGACATGCCCTGTGTCTCAAGATAGGCCTGCTCTTGGTAGCCTGTGCTGAACTGCTCCTCGTAGACTTTGTCGGCCTCAGAAAAAGCATCCTCGCAGTCTCCCCTGCCGTAGTGGTAGTCGAAGAACACCGTGTCTGAGTCGTCGATGTCAAGAATGGCCGACAAGACCTCGTAGCGCACCTCGGTGGCCGCCGCCAGCGCCTTGACACGCTGGGGGTCGGGACCGATGATCATCGCCACCGGGTCTCCCACGTAGAACACCTCATCGACTTCGAACACCGGCGAGTCGTCCTCGACAACGTGGACGATGTTCTCGCCCAATACGTCGCGATGATCTACCGAGCAATAGCCTTCTGGCAGCTCCGGGTAGCAGATCTCGAGGATTCTTGCATGGGGATGAGGGGATCGAACAAAGCGTGCATGCAGCATGTCTGTCGAATAGAAGTCACCGACATACTCGGCGCTGCCGGCCATCTTCTCGGTATGGTCCTTCTTGACCACAGGCTGAGAAATTGGGTGCATAAACCACTCCTTCCCGTTACGTCCGTGGCGACCACGGGCACGCCCCACATGCCCTTTTCGCGTAATGGCCGCCCACGTGCTTAAACTTACGACTACTATACTCTCTATCGTTGTCTTGGGCAACAACAATTTGTAGCTTCAACTAACTATTAGTTAGACTCACCACACTTGCGAGATCGAAGGCCCTGCCAGCCAAAAAAGCCTACAATGGACTTCACTGGTTTAGCCGCCATACTTAGGAAAGAAAGGGTCTGCTATGGGCAATGTCTTGGTAGTGGCCTGCCACAACATACGCAACGAGCTGGCCGAGGCCTTTAGGGTGGCCGGAACGGGGTTTCCGACGCTCTTTGTGCCGCGCAACATGCACCTGCACCCCGACCGGCTTCGCGAGTACCTGCAAGGCGTGCTCGACAACCTGATCAACGTCGACACCGTCTTGCTCCCGATGGGGCGCTGCGGCAACTCGACGATCGGCCTGCACAGCAGCCAGGCACGGCTGGTGCTGCCCCAGTGCGACGATTGCATCGACATCATGCTCGGCGACGGCCCTGATGCGGGGCGGAGCGTCTATTCGTACTACCTGACCGAGAACTGGCTCGGCGAGTCCTACTCCATAGACGTGGAGTACCTGCGCACGATCGAGCGCTTCGGCGCCGAGAAGGCGGACAGCCTGATGCGGGAGATATACCAGAACTACGAGTCCTTCACCTTCATGGACACCGGCACCTATGAGGTATCCGACGCGTTAACGAGAATACAGCCGCTCGCCGACACCTTGAGCATGCGGGTAGACTGTGTGAGCTGCTCGTTTCAGCTGCTAAAAAACATGCTTTCCTTAGAACTGGAGAAGGGATTCATCGTGCTTGAGCCCGGAGAGGTCGTCACCGAGGAGCACTTTCGGCGCTAGACCGTGCCTCTAGGGCGTGACGCTCGGCCGCGCTTTTATGCCGTGCCTCTAGACCGTGCCGTTAAGGCGCACCTTCAGGGCGTGCCTGTGCGGTGCCCTGGGCTTACCGTGTGCATGAACTTGAGCGCCATTTTCATGTTGAGAAGGTCGAAGTCGTTGTTGAAACTGACACCGCAGGCCTTCTCAATCAACTCTATGCGGTAACGTATCGCGTTTGGCTTCAGGAACAGGAGCTTGCCGGCCCGGCTGTAGTTCTCATGGCACTCGAAGAACACATTAAGCGTGTTGAGAAGGTCGAGGTTGGTGGACTTGTTGAGCTTGACCAGCGGCCCTATGTAGTCGTTGCAGAAGCTCCTCAGCTCGTTGGGGTGCGCCGAGGGACACGCGAGGCGGTAAAACCCCATCTTCTTGAACTCGTGAAACGGCTGGCTGCCCTGCACTGTCTCGCCGTTGAGCGCCGCGTAGCGCGCCTGCTCGTAACTGATGGAGGCGTCACGCAGTGGGACCGCCTGGCCAAGGCCGAGTACCAGCTGCTCGTCGGGAAGCCGCGCCCGCAAGGCCTCGCGCAGGCCGCCCAGCAGCTCCGACAGGCCCTGGCAAGGTGTAGGGAGAAACGCCACGGCGCAGTTCTGGTAGGCGTGCGTCACTATCACCATGCTCTTTTGCTCGAAGTAGTCCTGTGCCGTCACCTTGGCGGCCAGGCAAAGCCCGGGCGTCCCGTTGCAGCTGACAACCAGGACCTGGGTGTCAAGTGGGATGCGCGAGTGGTACCCCGCCAAGGCCAGGGTTGACTCGCGCCATGGGTTAGTTTGCCCCGACAACAGCTGCTCGATGAGCCGGACGCGCTGCTGCTCCTGCCGCTGCTGGTATTGCGCGATGTGCCTGAACTCGATCTCACAGGCAAGCTGGGCGTTCTTGAGCAGCACAAGGTCGTTTTCGTCGGGCTCTTGTCGCGAGCAGTCGATCCACAGCGAGCCCAGGGCGTCTGGCTCGCTGCCGAACTCGACGCCCAGCCCTACTGCCGACGCGCCTGAGAAGGCCTCGTCGCTCACAAAATCGACAAGACCGGGGAACAGCTTTGACGGCCCGGCATGTCTTTGGCTCGTAAAGCTGGATATTTGCTGCGAGAAGGCGCTGGACTCGCTCGTGGAAGGAAACGTGACGCAGCACATGTTGAAGAGTATGGTGACGTTTTTGCCCCCGAGCTGGTAAAGCAGCTTGGCAAGCCCTGGCAGGCTATTGAGCTTGATGCTCGACCTGAACCTGCTGAGCAGGTCGGCCTTGTTCATGAAGGACTCCAGCCCCTGGCAGTAGACGCTGCTGTCGAAGAACGCTATGAGCTCGCGGTGTGAGGAGTAGTAGTCGGGCAGGCCGATGACAGGAAACCCGAGCGCGTCGGCACGACAGATGATTGACTCCGGGACTTCGTGGTCCTTGAAGTAGAGCGACTTTATCAGCATGCCGGAGGCCCCTCGCTCGACCAGGTTGTCAATCAGGTCTGCCTGGCTACCTATCTGTTCGTTTGCGATAAAATATCCACTTGTTATTACTAGCTCATTGTTGTGTACATATATGTATCCAGTGGGAGAATCGAGCACACAAATCGACGACACCCGACGCTCAAGTCCCGAAAGCCCCGCCAGCGGCACCGCCAGCTGAAGCTTGTTTGCCGACAACAACGCACGCAGGGTTACTTCCATGGTGCTTCGACCGCCTTGTTGCTTCATCAATCTCGCATACTAGTGCTTCTCGCTCTAGAGCGGCAGTCGCCCGTGACGGTGCCCGTGCCTCTCGTGTCGAATCGCAGGTTCATGTTAAACGAATCGTGAGACAACTGCAAGATTCGTGAGAAGCGAGGCTTGGAGGGCATGCGGGCACCGGGGCAGTGGTTCAAAATACGTCATCAACAGGTAACGCGACCGCAAGGCAAACGACACGATGCGTAAAAAAAGCCGTATTGGCAGTTGGGGGCGGTCGCCATTACGCGGCGCCCGTCATATAAACTTTCGGGTCTATAAGCAGCCAGACCTGGGCGTTCGTGCCGTTGGGAGTCTAGGTCTGCACGTTGGTGCCGTTTGCGGTGCCCGCGCCTGCGGCGTCGAGGGCAAGTCCGCTACAGGACGCGTAGATGCGGAAGCGATTATAGTCGAGCTGCTCAAAGCTCCAGCGCTGGGCGAGCGTGTCGTTGTTGTGGTACACCTGGACGTTCGCGCCGTCGTGCGACTTCGCGCCGTCAACGTCGAGCGGCTTGCCGGACGCCAGGCTTGTGATCTTATAAGTGCCCGTGCTGTAGTCAAAGGTAATGTCAACAAGTTGGGCTGCCGTGCCGTTTTGCTCGTAGAGCTGCACGTTGGTGCCGTCCGCAGTGCCCGCTCCCGCCACGTCGAGCGCCTGGCCGGGGTCGTTTGCGGGTGCGAGAATGTAGGGGTTTTTCGATTCATTTATCGCTTGGGCATGTCCGATATAAAACCGCTGCGCGACGGTGCCGTTTTTTCGGTAGAGCTGCAACGGCGTGCCGGGCTCTCTTGAGGCTCCCGTCACATCCACGCAGAGTGCAGGGTCAGTCTTGGAGTGGAAGGTCACGGAACCGTCTGCGTTCTTCTCAGCCAGCCAGCGCTGGGCGTCGGTGCCGTTTGGCGTGTACATCTGTAGCCGCTAGCCCTCCACCGCGATGTTGCCTGGGACGTCGAGGACCTTGCCACTGCGCGTGTTCATCAGCGAGTAGGTGTCGTCGGTGAAGTCGTAGCCAAAGCAGAACATCTGCGCGACCGTCCAGTTGCGCGAGTAAGTCTGGGCCTTGGCGCCGTTATTGGTGCTCGCTCCCTCAACGTCCATGACGAGGCCGTCATCGATCGCCGATGTGACGGAGCCGTATGCGCTGACAACAGGAGGCGGGTTCTCGGGAATGTGGTAGGTACCGTCTATGCCAGCCGAAATGACCAGAGGGTCAGTGAGTGCCGCAGCAATGGCCGCCGGGACACTCACCTCCCGAGGGAAGTGCACGAAGGCATACTTGGGCTGATCGGCGCTATAAGACAACTCGTAGAACGTGACCAGCGACGCATCGCCTTGGCAGCCCTCGAGTGCCGCGATGGCATGCACGAACGCCGGGGTCTTCCCGGCGGTGTCATAGCCCGGAGCCAAAACGAGGTTGATGGAACCTTCCACATATGCGCTGGCAAGCAACGGGTCGCCTGGCGCAGCCTCCTCAGGCACCGGTGACGCATATGCGACGGTGGTTGCTGGCGCAGGCGCAAAAAGCCACGTCGCCACCAAGGCGAGGACCAGGACGAGGGTCAGGCTTGAGCGGGCTGAGAACTTGGGATGCTTATGGTCCGTCATGGTAGGCTCCTGTCTATAGCTGGCTGGTGTCTCGCGTGTGCGCAGGTAACGAGCTGCACTCGTCAGGGCTCGTGTGCGGCAATATGCCGACTGTTACTGGCATGCAGGCTGTTCCTGCCATGCGCCTGCGAAGCAGTACCGCGCCGATCAGCGCGGCGCCTGCCGCGGCGAGGGCAATGCCTGCGATGGCTGCGAGCCATGGCGCGGCGGCGACCCCGGTCGCGGGCAGGGCGGGGGCGATATCAGGAGTTGGCTGCTGCGCCGGTGGTGCGGGGGTCGCTGGCGGGCGCGGCGGGAGCTTTGTGCCGAAGCGCACGACGACGGCGTCGCCCTGGTCCCCTGTGCCGACATGCCCCCAGTTGTGCTCGCCGAGGTTGGTGCTCTCCCAGTTGGACCACCCTGCTGCTATGAAGCCGTCCCCGGCAGCCGCGACGGCTAAGAATGTCTCACCCGACTCGCCCCCGGCGTTTGCGGCCCAGGTGACGTCGCCTGCGCCGTCGAGATTGACTGCGATGCCGTCTGTGGTGAAGTTAGTGCCGATGTGTACCCAGTCATGCGCGCCAAGGTTGGTACTCGAGCCATATGAGGAGCCCGTCGCCACGAAGCCGCCTTCGGGCAGAGAGGCCACGGCAAAGAACAGCTCATAGTCTGGACCACCGTAATTGCGCGCCCAGGCGATGTCGCCTGTTGCGTCGAACTTGACTGCGATGGCGTCGCGGTTGCCTTCGAGACCCCAGCTCGGCGCTGCGGGGTCGGTGCTCGCGCCCATGGACTCGCCGACCGCAACGACCGAGCCATCCGGGGCGGCAGCGACCGAGGCGAAGCGGTCGTCGGCGGAGCTGCCAATGTTGTGCGCCCACCGCACGTCCCCGGCATCGTCGAGGCACACGGCTACGGTGTCGTTGTCGCCGGCACTGCCCCAGTCGTGTGCACCGAGGCTCGTGCTCGGGGCGTCCGACTCTCCCACCACCACAAAGCCTCCAGAGGGAAGCGCTGCTACATCTCTGAATCCTTCGAACCCAGGACCGCCTTAGACGCGCGCCCACAACACATCGCCTTGGGCATCGAGCCTCACGGCGAGCGCTTCGCCACCGCCTGGTTCTGCACCCCAGTCGTTGGCGCCGAGGTTGTCGCTTGCACCGATCGTGCCACCAACGGCGAGGAATCCGCCGTCAGGCAATGCTGCGACGGAGCCGAATCCCTCGAAAGAATCCCCGCCGTAGTTGTGCGCCCACTCGACGGTGCCGTCGGCAGAGAGCTTGAGTGCAACAGCGTCGGAGTAGCCGGCGTTGCCCCAGTCGTTGGCACCGAGGTTGGTGCTCGGCCCGAAGGTCGAGCCGACAGCCACGAAGCCCCCGTCCGCAGTGGGCGCGAAGCCGTTGAGGCGCGCGTCGAGGCTGTCTATGCCCCGCGCCCACACGACGCCGCCCCACGCGTCGAGGCGCACGATGCCCATGCCGCTCACAAACCCATCACCATCGCCAAAGTCGTGCCCGCCGAGGCTCGCGCTGCCCGAGCCGAACGTCCCGCCCAAAAGGCAGCCGCCGTCAGGGGCCGCGGCGACCGCGCTGAAGTTGTCGTCAAAATAGCTCCCCACGTTGCGCGACCACAGCGGCAAAGGACTATCGGATGTCTCGGCTGCCTCGTCGGCGTGCGCCTGTGCAGGGTGTGCCATCGCTAAGGCAAGGGCAAAAACAATCAGTATGACTAGTATCAATGCCCCGCTGGCCTGGCCCTTTGCGCGGCGCGTCACATCGAATCGACTCGTCATGAGGCTCCCTACTTGGTGTCGTCTTTATGCTCATTCTAACAGAGCCCTGATAGTGTGCCAATGCGAATTATGCTATTGAATTCTTGTTTATTTATGTGATATGTTGTGTATCATCCAAGGCGCTTGCCAGAGGGAGGGCGCGCCTACCAACAGCAGAGAGGGGAACGCCATGAAGGGCACGTCTCGCACCACTCGGTTTGCCAGCATCACCAGCTTCGCCCTGACCATTGTCCTTTTGCTCTCGGGAATCCTCATCGCTGCTCCGCCCGCCCATGCGGTGCCGACCGAGCCCTTGGGCTCGCCTGCGGTCGCCCCGACCGAGATCGGCCCGCCCGGCTCGTACGCGGAGGGTGGCATCATCGTCTCGCTCTCCAAGGGCGGCCAGCACGCAGCCCGCGCCGACGCACTCGCGGGCACCCTCGCCGCGCTCAGCAAGAGCGAGGGCACCTCAGGGATGATCCTCGGGGGGTCCGGCACTGTCCTTGAGCAAGAAGACGGCACCTGCGTCTCCCTCGTGCGCTTCCCCCAGGACGTGAGCGTGCCTCGTGCGATCGCCGAGGCCCTTAAGGACCCCGCCGTCCTCTCTGCCGAGCCAAACTACCTCGGCACGTTGTGCGACGACGGCCAGGAGGCCGAGCCCGCCGAGCCGCCGGCGCCTGACGAAATTGAGACATTCGGCATCACAAACGACCCCATGCTACAGGTCGGCCAGCAGTGGTGGCACGGCACCGACAAGATCAACTCAATAAACGCCTGGGACAAGGCCAAGACTAACGGTGCGGTGACCGTGGTGGTCATCGACTCCGGCATTCGCTTCGACCACCAGGACCTCGCCGCAAACGTCGACGCGTCTCGCGCGAGAAGCTTCATTATTGACAACAATAACAGAGTTGAGTACATCGGCCCTCTCGCTCCCTCTTTTGGCAAAGGCGGCGACGGAGGCAGCAGTGGCCACGGCACCATGGTGAGCGGCATCGTGGCGGCGACCGCCAACAACGGGCTGGGCGGCGCGGGAGTCTCCTACAACGCGCGGATACTTCCGGTCAACGTGTTCCCTAACGGGGTCAACTCAGTCTCCTCCTACTCGATGATACAAGCGCTCGACTACCTCACCGGCCTCAAGACATCAGGTGCCGTCCCGAGCCTCAAGGTGGCCAACATGAGCGTTCAGTTCATAGCTGCGGGGCCTCAGTTCCACGCTGCCGTCCAGCGCCTCAGGTCCGCCGGCGTGCTGCCGGTGGCCGCAGCTGGCAATTACGGCAACGATGCGCCCGTCTACCCCTCAGACTGGCCAGAGGCGCTATCGGTTACCTCGATCGACCAGAACGACGCGTTCTCCGACTTCAGCTGCCACAACTACAACAAGGACATCGCCGCCTACGGGCGGGGCATCTGGACAACAACGAACGTCGACAGCACATCCTACACGTCCGACTACGGCACCTCGTTTGCAGCCCCCATGGCAGCAGGAGCCGCGGCCCTCGTGTTCTCGCTTCGCCCCGACTTCACCCCCGAGCTCGTGCAGTCCGTCCTCACCTCGTCCTCCATCGACATGGGCGCCGAG
>JAITHV010000084.1 GCA_031279835.1 Coriobacteriales bacterium | reverse complement strand
GCGCCTTAAACGCGACAAGCAACGAGAAACGAAACGGATACGCACGTGGCACAAACAGCATACGCATATCAGCAGCCTCGCAGACGGGAAGAAGAGCCACAGCGCGCACCGTTGCGCTCTCTGCCCGGAAAGCAGTCCCAGGAGCAGGCACAGCCTCTCAGCAGGTCCGTCATCAAGACGGCAGCCATCTCTGCGGCAGTGTCTCTGCTGCTCCTCATGGGCATTGGTGTTTTTAACGTCGCGGTGACGAACTCGACGCGCGCTCTCATGACCGAGGCACAAGACGTCGAGGATACGATCATAAAGATACGGAACGATCGGCATACCTTGCTGAAGGACAACAGCATCGCAAAGCGCCCTGAGCGCATAAAGGAGCTGGCCTCGCAACACCAGATGACGATAGACACCAACGTCATTACCTTGCCGGTGGCAGCGGGGTTCACGCCTGAAGTCCAGGCAGCCCTTGAAGAGAAACGCGTTAAAAGACAAGAGGCGCTCACTAAGCCTGTCGCGCCCGCTGTTGCCCCTGCGGCTTTTACCGTGCCGGGAGCAGTGGTCGAGAACGCGTTGCAGGCTGCGACTGGGCAGCTTGACGCGACGACAGCTGTGGCGCACCAAGCAGAGTCTGGCGGAGATGGACAATGAGTGGGCCTGGCCGCGACGGGCGCCCGCGCGATGCCCGTCGTGCAGGCGCACGGCAGGACTCTCGCGCCCCGCATCCCCCGCGCGCCCCGCATCCCCCGCGCGCCCCGCATCCCCGGACGGGCAGACGCCGCGCTGAGCCAAGCGCGCCGCGCGATCAAGCGCGCGGCTCTCAAAAAGGCGTCCGTAGCAGGCCTCCAGGCCGAGTCGCCCAGATCGCAGGCGGGGTCTGGTCGACAGTGCGCGACTCAAGCGCCGAGACAAAACTTATGGTCGTAATCGCTGTTGTGTTTATCGCCACAATAGCAGTGCTCTCTTACCGGATGCTCGGCGACGGGTCGCAGCTGCTGCAAGAGGCGCAAGTAAAGCGCAGCTATGACAGGGTGATCGCCGCGCGCCGTGGGACCATATTCGACCGCAACGGCAACGCCCTTGCCCTCAGCGAGAACGCCACGTCAATATACCTGGATGGGTCTAGTCTTATAGGAGACCCCCTGCCCACGGCACTAGCCCTTCATGATGTCTTCGGCGGAAGCGTCGACGACTACGTCAAGATGATCAAGACGAGCCAAGAAGACGGAATGGCCGCCTGTATCGTCGATCGCGGCGCGCCAGAGCTGGCCGAAAAGCTCAAAGCCAAGGATGACAAGCTAAAACAGGAGTTCAAGAACAACCTCCCCAAAGGCGAGAGCATCCCGTGGAGTATTCCGACTGCGCTCAGCTGCATCAATTATGTGGACGAGTTCAGGCGCGTTTATCCCTGTGAGAACACTGGCGCCCAGATTGTCGGAAACGTCAATTACGTGGTTAATGGGACCTCGAGCGTCGAGATGGGGGTCTCGGGCCTCGAGCTTGCCTACGACGAGATCTTGCGCGGAGTCAACGGGATGCAAAAGCGGGAGCAGGGAGTGATGGGGGACCCGTTCACCAACGGCATCGTCAGCGAGCAGCCGGCGGTTGAGGGCCAGGACATCATCGTGTCGCTTGACATGGAGCTACAGAAAGAAGTCGAGACGCAGCTTGCGGCGTATGGAGAAGAGCGCAACTGCAACAACGCGTGGACCACTGTGCTCGACAGCTCCAATGGCGAGATACTGGCGATGGCCTCGTTGCCCTTGTACGACAGGGAGAATATAACCAGCGAAGAAGCAAAAAACGGCGCGACGATGGCCAAGGCGATAACTGTTGCCTATGAGCCGGGCTCGGTGATTAAGGCGGCGACAGCTGCAGCCGCGCTCGAAGAGGGCCTGCTCAAGCCGACTGACACCGTGTACTGCCCTGAGGTCGTCGTTCGAGACGAGCATACTATCAAAGACAACTGGGCCCGAGGAGACGAGACCATGAGCTTCACAAGGGTGCTGTCTATGTCGTCCAACGTTGGCATTGGGCTTATCCAGGAGATGCTCGGCAAGGACAAGCTCGGCGCGTACTTTGACCGTTACGGCTTTGCGCAACCCACCCACGTCGACTACCCCCACGAGCCTCGGACCGGATACGGGGAGATAAAGGATGAAAAAGGCAACGTCATAGTGGACTACCACGACACCGCGACATGGAACGCGCACCGGGCCATGAACATCTCGTTCGGGCAAAACATTTATGTGACCCAGCTGCAAGTGGCCTCGTTTTACGGCACCATTGCCAACGACGGCGTTTTGATGCAGCCCCATTTTTTGATGGCGCGGCCGCGTTTTGATGTGCTGCCGAACTACAGCGCACAGACCGTCATGGGAAAACAGGCGGTGGACAAGCTCGAGGACATGCTGCGCGCAGTTGTCACCGAGGGAACCGGGAGCCGTGCAAGCATCGAAGGCTATGACGTGGTCGGAAAGACGGGAACGGGCGAGAAGGTCGTGGAAGGAGCAGGAGGACTTGGCGTCTACTCGCAGACCGAGTTCATATACTCGTTTGCGGGATATATTGACAATTCAAATAGCAATATTGTGTGCGTCGCTTCGTTTGACAGTCCCACTGACGGCCGCTATGACCCGCCAGGCCCCCGCTTGTTCAATGACATCATGCGCTTTGCGATTGCGCGCTACATGATTGAGCCAACTCCCGACGAGCCGGTGCCTGCGGAAGTTGCAGGCTTGCCCGAGATGCCTGAGTAGGCGATGGCCATGTTGCCTGTGCCTGCGTGTGATACCATATCCCTTCCTATTCGATAAAGTCCTTGCGACACGAGGCCAGTTCAGGAGTTGACCGCACAGACCATGCACGCAACACCCCAACAAATAGCAGCATACTCGGGTGCTCAGACCGTAGTCCCGCCCTGTGACCCCAGCGCCCCGGTTGTCGGCCTTGCCTGGGACTCACGCAAGGTCCGCCCCGGATGGCTCTTCATCGCCTTGCCGGGCGAGCACGCCGACGGCAACGACTTCCTGGATGCGGCGCTTATGAGCGGGGCGGCAGCGGCCATCGCCTCGCGTCCGGTCACCGAGGCGCTCAAGGGCCTTGCGCGCGAGCGTGGCGCCGCGCTCATGGAGGTCGCGACTGGCCAAGGCGTCCGCGCCCTCCAAGAGCTCGCGTCCGGCTACCGTAACACACTTGGCGCGACTGTCATAGGTATCACTGGGTCGAGCGGCAAGACGACCACCAAGGACCTCGTCGAGGCCGTTCTTGCCTCGGGGCTTGCGACCTATGCGACGCCTGGCAACTACAACAACGAGATTGGCGCCCCTGCGACGGTGCTCGAGGCGAGCGAAACGACACGTGCCCTTGTGGTCGAGATGGGAATGCAGGCACGCGGCGAGATCGCGCGCCTGTGCGAGATCGCGCGCCCGTCTGTCGGCATTATCACCAACGTCGGCGTCGCGCACTGCGAGCTGCTCGGGTCTCGCGAAAACATCGCGCGCGCCAAGGCCGAGCTTGTCTGCTCTTTGCCGGAGCACACCGGCATCGCGATACTCAACGGAGACGACCCGTATACGCCCTTTGTCCGCGAGGAGGCGGCAGTCGAAGAGCGCGAGGTGAAGGTGCTGCTTTATGGTCTGGGCGCGCACAACGACATCCGGGGCGCCCACATAGAGTACGACGCAGACGGCCGTCCGAGCTTTGACTTATGGCTGCCTGACGGGCAGCCTCGCCGCGTGCGGCTTAGCCTGCAGGGCGAGCACAACGTGTACAACGCACTTGCCGCAGCCGCTTGTGGGCACGTGTGCGGCATTGCCCCTCAGAGCACGGTGAAGGCGCTCGCGTCAGTGCGCCCGGCGGCCATGCGGCAAGAGACGCGTGACGTGGGCTCGGGAGTCACCGTCATCAACGACACCTACAACGCCAACCCGGACTCAATGCGCGCCGCGCTCGCGCTGCTCGGCCGGTTCGAGTGCGGCCGCATGCACGTCGCCGTGCTCGGCGACATGTTCGAGCTCGGCGAGGAGGAGGAGCGCTTCCATCGCGAGGTGGGCTCTTTTGCGCATGTCACGCATGTGGACTTGCTCGTCACCGTAGGCGCGCTCGCAGCGCAGATCGCAGCAGGCGCACGCGCGGTGGGCATGCCAGTCGAGCGCGTCATTGAGTGCGCGAGCTGCGAGGAGGCGTTGGCGGCCTTGTCGCCTTGTCTTTCTCGGCAACCGGTCATTCTGGTAAAGGCGTCACGGGGCATGCAGCTTGAGGCTGTGGCAGAGGGGATAGCCGCGCTATGCTGAGCGAGACGCCGCTGGCGACGTATCCGACGTTCCTGCTTTTCTTGGCTATTTTGATAGCGTTGGCGATCACCATGGCCTTGTTGCCCCTCTGGATACGCCTGCTGCACGTGCGCCAGATCGGCCAGCAGATCAGGGCTGACGGTCCGCAGCACCACCTGGTAAAGCAGGGGACGCCCACCATGGGCGGCGTGATCATTCTCGCCGCTGTGGTGGTGACCGTCATGTTGTTCGGCCAGTACAACCACTCTCCGAGCATGATCTCGCTGATTCTTGTCACCATAGTCTTTGTGGTCACGGGCGTGCTCGGGCTCATTGACGACATGTCGAAGGTCATACGGGAGCGCTCGCTCGGCCTCAAGCCGAATCAGAAAATGACGTGCCTGACCCTCATATCTGTCACGTTTTGCCTGGCTGCCGTTAACTTTGTGGGGATCGCCCCCACCGTGACCATTCCGTTTGGGCCGGTGATCGACCTCGGGGTCTTGACCACCTCCCTTCCGGTGAGCGACAGCTTCACCTTTCACATCCCCTGGCTTTACGTGCTGTTCGTGTTCATTGTGATGGCCGGCATGTCCAACTCCGTCAACCTCATCGACGGCCTTGACGGCCTCGCCGGCGGCACGGTCATGATCGCCATGGCGGTCATGGCGGCGATCGCGTTTCGAGACGACCAGCTCAACCTCGCCTTGTTCGCTGCTGCCGTCACCGGTGCCTGTGTGGGCTTTCTCTGGTTCAACGCGCACCCCGCGAGCATCTTCATGGGCGACACCGGCTCGCTCGCCCTCGGCGCCTCGTTTGCGGCGCTTGCCGTGCTCACGAAGACGGAGGTCGTCTCGCTCGTAGTCGGCGGCATCTTCGTCATTGAGGCGCTGAGCGTCATACTGCAGGTGCTTTACTTCAAGGCGACCCACAAGCGCATCTTTCTCATGGCGCCGCTGCACCACCACTTTGAGCAGAAGGGGTGGTCAGAGATAAAAGTCGTCATACGCTTCTGGATAATAACGGTCCTGCTCGCCGCCTGTGGGTTTGCCCTGTTCTTTGCACAGAGCATTTGAGATATAGCAATACGTTCGTCTAATCGTTTTTGAGCAGCGGATCCTCCTGCCGGGCCCTTTTGGATGGTATACTCTCTTCATGACCGCAATCACACCACAAACGCAGCAAGGCGGCGTCAAGGCGGAGCATCCCTCACTTGGTGATGTGTGCCTGCTCGGGCTCGGAGTCACTGGCCGTGCAGTGCTCGCGTACGCACGTCGCCATCCCGGGCTCTTCGCGCGCATCGACGTGTTCGGCGCCTCATCCTCAGCCACAGCATCTGGCATTGACTTGAGCACTGCTGCCTGTGCGCCTGCGCCACTCGTGCGCTTCGCTGCTCAAGGCGAGCTGCCTTCTCGTGCGTACGACCTGGCGGTGACAAGCCCAGGCATCCCGCCGCACAACGACCTTGTGCGGCAGGCGCGGCTACATGCGAGCGCACTGATAGGAGAGCCCGAGCTAGCCTGGCGCCTCTCGCCCGAGCGCTGGGTCTGTGTCTCGGGCACGAACGGCAAGACCACCACCACGATGCTTGTCAGCCACCTCCTTTCGGAGGGCGGCCTTCGCGCGCAGGCCGTGGGCAACATTGGAGTCCCCTGCATCGAGGCACTAGACCGTCGCAGCGACGGCGACTACCTGGTCGCCGAGCTCTCGTCCTTCCAGCTTGAGTCGACGGACGCCCTGGCCCCGCGTGTCGCAGTGCTGCTCAATATCACGCCCGACCACCTCTCATGGCATGGGAGCCTTGCGGGTTATGTCGCAGCCAAGGGAAAGCTGTTCGCTCGCCTCGGCCCCGACGGGCTCGCGGTTATTGACGGCGGAGGAGAAGAAGCGCGCGCCATTGCCCAGGCACTGCGCGCGGCCGGTCGCCGCGTGCTCATGCTCGGCACAAAAAACGGCCCCTATGACTCCTTGTGTGCAGGCGGTGCCGAGGAGAACATCGCCTATGTTGACCCGCAGACACGGCGCCTGACCGTCGTGCTCGACAAAACGAGGCAGGTGCTCTGCCGAGACGACGAGCTCAAGGTGCGCGGCGCCCACAACATGGCAAACGCCCTTGCCGCTGCAGCGGCAGCACTGGATCTTGGGCTGTCGGCGACAGCAGTCTCGTCAGGGCTTATGAGCTTTGAGCCCCTTGCGCACCGTCTCGAGCCCTGCGGCGAGGTGGGCGGCGTACGCTACGTCAACGACTCAAAGGCGACGAACACCGACGCCGCCATCAAGGCGGTCGAAGCTTTTACGGATGCAGGCTGTCAGCGTGTCGTAGCGCTGTTCGGCGGACAAGACAAGGGCACGAGCCTCGACGAGTTGGTTGACGCCTGCTCGCGCGGTTGCCGCATGGTCATTTGCTACGGTGAGGCCGGCGGCCGCTTTGCTGAGGCGTTCGCTGCCTGCGGCGCCTTTGTGACCGTCCGCGAGCACGGTTTTCATGAGGCGTTTGCTGCCGCAGTGCGACACGCCGTGGCAGGCGACGTCGTGCTGCTGTCGCCAGCGTGCGCGTCGTTTGACGAGTTCGCGTGCTTTGAGGCGCGCGGCGAGGCGTTCAAATCTCACGTTTCTGCGCTCAAAGACGCATCGTGCCCGTTGCCGTCTCATGATCACGGTGCGCCTGTCGCGATGCCAGGAGCATGCGCATGAACGGCAACAGCAGCGTTAACTGGGCAGTCATCGCGCGGGTCACGGTCATCGTGGTCTCCGTGATACTTCTAAGTTATGGTATATATATGCTCTACAGCTCATCAAGCGTTGTTGCGGAAAGTCAAAAAACCTCGTCACTAGAAATCGTCGGCAAGCAGCTTGCCGTAGTAGCAGCTGGCGTTTTCGCGGTGGTCGTGTTGCGGATTGTGCCGTATAAGATATGGCGGACAAAAGCCCTGTGGGTGTTCTGGGCAGTTGTGGTGGCCGCGCTTGTGCTCACGTTGATCCTGGGTCAGTCAGAGCTTGGCGCGACGCGCTTTATTCCCGTGCCCTACGTGGGATCTCTCATGCCTTCAGAGTTTTTAAAAATAGTATATATATTAATAAGTGCGCATATTGTTGTAAAGCTTTATGAGACTCCACTGAAGCCAGGGAGCATAGGTCGGGGGACAGCATGGGCACAGGCTGCGAGGTCGCGGCGCGCGAGGGCACAGGGTGTGAGGCCGCGGCGCGCGACGGCCTTCGTGCATTCGTCTCTAGGCAAGCTGCGTAACCTCTGGGAGAGACACCATAAGACCTACCTTCTCTGTTTGGCAAGTCTGTTGGTGCCTGGCGTCTTGGTGTACATTCAGCCCGACTTAGGAACCTTGGTGATCGCGCTTGCGGGCGTGATGGCAGTCATCTGCCTGGCCAAGCCCCCGCCCCAAGTCGTGATCATAGGCATTGTGATCATCGTTCTCTTGATTGTCGTTGCAATCGCAACATCGCCATGGCGACAAGACCGAATCGACATCATTGGAAACCCAAATGACGTAAGCTCTGATTTGAAGCGTCAGTCTATTAACTCCATGTATGCCCTTGCTGAAGGAGGCCTTTTTGGAGTAGGCCCCGGAAAATCCCGCCAGAAAACAGGATATCTTCCCCAGCCGAGCAATGACTACATATTCCCGATCATAGGCGAGGAGCTCGGCTTTTTGGGCGCTTCGCTTGTCGCGCTGCTCTTCTTGGTCTTCATGATCGCGGGGCTTGTTGTCGCGCGCAACGCGCCTGACCTCTATGGGCGCATGATCGCCGGCTCGGCCTCAGTGCTCATTGGCGGGCAGGCCTTTCTCAACATGCTCTGCACGCTCGACGTCTTGCCGTTGACTGGCAAGCCGCTCCCGTTTTTCTCGCAAGGCGGCTCGTCTATTCTGGCGACTTTGGTGCTCGTCGGGCTCATACTCGCAGTGTCCTTCCAGACTGACACGCGGAGCACGGCAGAAAAGCAGCGCGACGCATGGGTCATTCTCAAGGGCGGCGCAGGGCCTCAGACTGCCCGAGCGCGCGTGGGCAGCTCAGGCGGAGCTGCCGACGCAAGCAGTCGAGAAGGGAGAGGTGGCACGACGCGCGCCAGGAAGGGGCAGCCCGTGCCGAGCCCGCAGGCGGCTCAGACGCCTGTGCCTCCTTCTGATGTCGAGAGGAGGCAGCAAAGGGGCGGCTCGTCGCTCTCGCTCTCGTCACTTTCGGACAGGCGCACCAGCATTCCGCGGCAGGAGCACCTCGCTGCTGGCTTCTCGGCTAAAGCGCCCCGGCAGGCGCCAGAAGACGTGTCTCGGCAAGGCAGTGGCAAGCCGCGCGCCGATCGTCGCACAAAAGGCCGGGACTGATGCGCTTCGTGGTGTCAGGCGGCGGCACGGCCGGCCACATCTATCCCGCGCTCGCTGTGTCGCAAGAGCTCGTCGCCCGCGGCCATGAGGTCGTCTTTGCCGGGACGCCCATCGGCCAAGAGGCACGGATAGTCCCTGAGGCCGGTAGTCCCTTTCAGGCGTTTGCAGCGCGCGGCTTCAACCGCGCAAAGCCTTTGTCGCTGGTGACCTCGACCCTGCGGCTCATGGCCTCAGCGCGCAGTGCCCGCCGCTGGCTCCTTGAGCTGTGCCCCCACGCGGTGGCGGGTTTCGGCGGCTACGTCTCGGTGCCGGTAGGAGTTGCAGCACGGCAGGCGCAGGCACCCTTGCTTGTGCACGAGCAGAACTCGGCAGCCGGCTGGGCAAACCGCTTTCTTGCCAAGCGGGCATCGGTCGTCGCCTTGACGTATGGGGCCGCGCGAGCCGGGCTTCGCTGCCCTCACACGTCTCGAGTCGTCGTGACCGGCAACCCGGTGCGCCGCGAGCTGCTTGCTTTGGCGGACCCCAGACAGCGCGACGTCGCACGCGCAACGTTTCGGGCTTCGATGGGCATTCCTGCCGACGCGCTTGTGCTGCTCGTGTTTGGCGGCAGCCAGGGGGCGCGCTCCATAAACAACGCCGTGCTTGACCTGGCAGGCCAGCTCTTGGCAGTCGCGGGGCTGCATGTGCTCCATATAGCTGGTCCGTCACAGCTCGCAGCGGTCGAAGAGCGCCTATCGCGCGAGCTTGGCGACGAGCAGCGGCCGCGCTGGCATGCCCTGGGCTATTGCGCGCAGATGGGGCATGCCTATGTGGCGTCAGACCTGGCGGTGGCCCGCGCCGGCGCAAGCTCGCTGGCCGAGATCGCGGCCCTCGGCGTTGCGTCCCTGGTTGTGCCGTACCCGTATGCGACTGACGACCACCAAAGCGCCAATGCCCGCGCGCTCGTCGCGACAGGGGCCGCCGTGTGCGTGAGCGACGCGGACTTGTCGACGGCCGTGTTTCGCGACGCGCTCGTCGCCTGCCTGCGCGACGAGTCGCAGCGAGCGCGGATGGCAGCCGCCGCGCGGGCGCTTGACGCGCAAGGCGCCACCGATGCCGTCGTGAGCCTGCTTGAGGGGCTGGCGAGCGAGGCGCGGCCTCAAAGGCCCTGACCTTATGCCGCCCGCGCCGCCTGCGCCGCCTGCGCCGCCTGCGCCGCCCGCGTCGCCCGCGTCGCCCGCGCCGCCCGCGCCGCCCGCGCCGCGTGCGCAGTTAGGGTATGATAGTCCCTTCGTGCACGTGATATCGAAAGGGGTCACCTCACAATGACCAAGACCAAGCTGAAGCCGGCACGCATCTGTGCGACGCTCGCGCTCTCACTTGTCGTGCTCGCTGGCACGCTCTCACTTGTTGGCTGTGGCGACAGTGGCGAGCAAAAGCTCAAAGACAGCATCATCGCGCAGTTTGAGACCGCGCGCGACCCGTCGTCAGAGACGGCAAAAGGCCTCGTAGAGCGCGTGGCGGGAGAATTCCCCATAAGCTATGACGAGAGCAGGCTCATGAGCGAGTGGCTTGAGGGCTACAAAGTGGACGTCGCCCCGTTTACCATTGAACAAGGCACCGACACGCTAAAGGTCAATGTCCTCGTGTCGGGCCGAAAGCTCAAGCCCATCTTTGACGGCTGGCTTGCCGAGCAAAGCGCTGTCAACAGCGTCACGAGCCTCGCCGAGCTCACCCCCGACCGACAGAAAATCGCCTTTGACCGGCTGTTGAGCATGCTCGACGTCTGTGCCCTCGAGACCAAGACCATCGAAGTCACCTGCGTGAAGGGCGAGGGCGGAGAATGGCAACTGTCCGGCAGCGTCCCTGACTACCTCAGAGGCGTCCTTATAAGCTGAGCGCACGGGGCACGCTCGCACATGGCCAGCTCACGGTCCTAGCACGTGACAAGCGCTCGGCATACGGCGCTGCGCCATGCACGGCCTGAAGGCTGCCTTGCCTAAGCCGCCACAGGCCTCAAGACGTGACTGTGCAGACTATATGGGGAGAATGACTTGAAAAAGCGCGACCGCACATGCAACCTCATCATCGACTCTTGCTGCGACCTGCCCGCCGAGCTCATCGGGTCGTTCGAGGTTGATGTCATACCGTTCACCTTCACCATGAGCGACGGCGAGCACCTCGACGACCTCGGCGTCTCGATGCCACATCAGGAGTTCTACGAGCTCATGCGCAAGGGCGAGGAGCCCAAGACGGCCCAAGTGCCCTTCGCGCAGTTCGTCGAGGCCTTCACGCGCGCTGCACAAAGCGGCATGCCGACCGTCTACCTCTCGTTTGCTGCGGCACTCTCGGGAAGCTATGACACTGCGGTGCTCGCAGCGCGCGAAGTATGCGCGGCAGTGCCACAGGCCGAGCTGCACGTGGTCGACACCAAGCTGCCCTCAGCAGCCGAGGGCCTGCTCGTCATGGAGGCGGTGCGCCAGCTCGATCGCGGCCTGAGCGCCCGGGAGCTTGTCGCTTGGGCCGAAGAGGCGCGCAACTACGTGAACGGGTTCTTCACCCTGCCGGACCTCGAGTCGCTGCGCCGAGGCGGGCGCATCCCCGACATGGCAGCCCTAGCCGGCTCCAAGCTCGACATCAAGCCCATCCTCACCTACGACCTCGACGGGCGGCTGACCTTGCATGGAGTGGCGCGCGGGCGCAAGAAGTCGATGAAGCAGCTCCTCCAAAACTATGCCGACCGCAGAGGCGAGAGCGGCCTCGACATCGTCATCGTCTCGTCCGCCGACGCCGTGAAGGAGCAGCACGCCATGGCCGAGCAGGTGCTCAAGATCACTGAAGGCAAGGTCACGCTCTTGCAGACACAGGTAGGCCCGGTCATCGGGTCGCACGTTGGTCCCGGCATGCTCGCCGTGGTCTTTTGGGGAGAAGACCGGCGCAAGCACGTCTCTCTCGCCGACCGCATCGCCAACGCGGTGAGCGGCAGATGACCTTGTCAGCTCCAACAGCGCGCGCCGCTCGCAGCGACAGCGGCCTCTCGAGCCCAGATGCGCCCGTGCACGAGTACTTCGCCCCCTGCGCGAAAGGCGCGGAGAAGGTGCTTGCCGCTGAGCTGTCGGCACTGGGCGCACGGCGCGTACGGCCGCTCTTAGCGGGAGTCGCCTTCTTCGGCGGCCTGGAGCTGGGGCTGCGCGCCTGCCTGTGGCTGCGGACTGCAAGCCGCGTGCTGCTGGTCGTGGCGCGTGTGGGCGCGAAGAACGCCTCCGAGCTGTACGAGGGCGTCCGCTCGGTGGCGTGGGAGGACCATGTTGACCCGGCCGGCACGATCGCCGTCACGGCACGAGGCGTCAATGCGGCGCTGCTCGACACGCGGTTTATCGCGCTCAAGGCAAAAGACGCCCTGTGCGACCGCTTGCGCGAGACGCGCAACGGGCGCCCTTCGGTAGACAAGACGCGTCCCGACGTGCGTATCGACGTCTCGCTCAGGGATGCCCGCGCGACCATCGCGCTCGACTTGGCGGGAGAGCCGCTGCACCGTCGCGGGTACCGCGTGCCCTCGTCGGCGGTCATAGCGCCCTTGCGCGAGACACTGGCGGCAACCATGCTGCTGGCGGCCGGGTGGGACTCTCCGCAGGCGGCTCAGCTCGCAGGCGGCCTGCTCGACCCCTGCTGCGGGTCAGGCACCATCGCCATCGAGGCCGCGCTCGTCGCTTATGACCGTGCGCCCGGCGTGCTGCGCGACTACTGGGGCTTTACCGGCTGGCTTGGAAGCGACGCGGGGTTGTGGGAGCAGCTGCTCGACGAGGCCGACGAGCGCGCGGAGCGAGCGGCGCACGAGGCGACGGGCGACGTGCGGCTGTTTGCAAGCGACCTTGACGAGACGGTGGTGCACGTCGCGCGCGAGAGCGCGCGCAAGGCGGGCGTCGCCTCTCATATTGGCTTCTCAGTCGCCGACCTCGCCAGCTACACAGACCCGACGTCTGAGCGCAGCCTGTCTGTGCGCGGCATCGGGCTGGTGGTCACGAACCCGCCCTATGGCGAGCGCCTTGCCACATCAAGCCAGCTCCCGGCACTGTATGCAGGGCTGCGGCACAGTGTCTTAGCGCTTGAGGGAGAAGGCAGCGGCGCGCCAGCGCCGACATTGGCAGTCATCACCTCTGACAAGCGAATAGTCGCTGCCGTGGGTCGTGAGCCGACGCTGCGTGTCGCCACCTACAACGGTCCGCTCGAGGCAGACATCTACGTCTTCGCGCCGATAGCGGGGCTTCCCGCGCCGGCCGCTGCGGGCACGCCGGCCGCTGCGGGCACGCCGGCCGCTGAGCCTCCCGCGCCGGCCGCTGAGCCTCCCGCGCCAGCCGCTGAGCCTCCCGCTCGGGCAACAGCCGCAGCCTCAACCCTGGCGCTTCCCGAACAGACCGCCGCCTCAACCGTCGCGGTCGCTGCCGCAGACCCGCGCGATGTCGAGCAGTTCGCCAACCGCCTTGCGCGGATGGCGGCACATCGTGCAAAATGGGCGCGCCGAGGCCAGGTGAGCGCGTATCGCGTCTATGACGCGGACCTGCCGAGCTTCAACGTCGCCATCGACGTCTACGAGGGCGCCGGCCGCGACGAGGGCAAGCGCTGGCTGCACGTGGCGGAGTACGCCCCGCCCAAGCATGTTGACGAGCAGCTTGCGGCAGAGCGCCTGAGCGTCGTGTTGGCCCTGGCGCCGCGCATACTCGGCGTGCCGTCAAACGAGGTCTACCTCAAGACGCGCAAGCGCGCAAAAGGAGGCTCGCAGTACGGGGACCTGCCGTCGGCGCCCCCCGTGTCGCGCCTCACCCAGGAGGGCGGCCACCTGTTCGAGATCGACCTCGCAGGCCATCTCGACACCGGCTTGTTCCTCGACCACCGGCTCACGCGCGCGATGCTCAAGCAGATGGCCGCCGGCCGCGACGCGCTCAACCTCTTTGCGTACACAGGCTCCGCGAGCGTCTTCCTCGCAGCTGGAGGCGCGCAAAGCGTCACCACAATAGACCTCTCGCCCACGTACCTCAACGTGGCTCGAGTCAACATGGCCAACAACGGGTTCGTCGGGCAGCGCTACCGCTTTGAGCAGGAAGACGTGCTCAGGTGGGTGCGCGAGCACCGGCACGGCAGCGAGAAGTACGGGCTTGTGTTCGTGGACCCGCCGACGTTCTCGAACTCAAGCAGCATGGGCACGCGCAACTGGGACGTCCAGCGCGACCATGCGGAACTGCTTATCGCGCTTACGCGCATGCTGTCCCCGGGCGGCAGCATCGTGTTCTCGACCAACCTGCGAAGCTTTGCCTTGGACGACGAGACGCTGGCGCGCGCGGGCGTCGTCTGCCAAGACGTCACGGCGCGAACGATCCCGCCCGACTTCGAGCGCACGCCGAAGGTGCACCGATGCTTTTTGGTCGAGCGCGCCCCACGCAGCCCTGCCGCGCGGCCTGTCTCAGTGCCTCGGCCAAAGCGCACGGCGCCCTGATGGGCGCACAAGGCGATAACGAGGGCGCGCTAGGCTATCCGCCCTTTGTGTGCACAGATGGGCTGGTGCTGCCGGTGAGCGCGCGCGGCAGTGCGCGGGCACGCAGGACGAGGATCGTCTTTGCGGTCAAAGGGTCGCTTGAGGTAGTGGTGCCACAGCGCGGCGGCCGTCCTCCGGCCGAGCTTGCGCCTCGTCGCGTCGCGGACTTGCTTGAGGAGCGCCGCGCCTGGATCGAACGCACCGCCCGTCGGCTTGCCACAATCATAGTGAGTTATCAAGCTAGTGCTGCGGCCGGCCTGCCGTCCTGTATTGAGTTCCCTCCTTTGGGAGAGCGTTGGGCGGTGGAGTACCGCCCAACCGGCGCCGACTCGGTAACCGCCCGAGCGCTGGCGCCTGCGCACACGCTGCGGCTTTCTGGCTGCGTGCACAAAGAAGAGCTCTGCCTCGCGGCGCTGCGGCGCTTCGTGCTCCGGCACGCAAAGCGCGAGCTTCCCCTGTACGCCTGGCGCGTCTATGGCTGGCTGGCGGCGAGCCAGCACGCAAGGGGGTATCCGCGTCCCAGCAGCATCACGGTCAACAGCCACAAGCGTGCCTGGGGATTATGCACCCGAGACGCGCGCATACGCATCGACCGCCGGGTGGTGTTCCTGCCTGAGGCCCTCGCACGCCAAATAGTGCTCCATGAATTGGCGCATATTCGCCACCACAACCACTCGCCAGCGTTTTACGAGGAGCTGTATTCCTTTGAGGGGTCAGACCGCGCGGCGGAGAAGGAGCTTTCTCAGGCCGTCCGTCACGTGCCTGCCTGGTTTGCCTGAGCGCCAATCCTGCCACAACACGCAGGAAATCAGACATTGGCAGGCCCTTGAGACGGATCCTGCGAGCATGTCCCTCGTCCGTCATCCTGCGCAAAGGCGCGAAGTGCCAAAGTCGCAGGATCCATCCAAGAAACAGCAGTAGAGCAGGGGGCGTGCGCAGCAACGGCCAAGCTGACTGACGAACATGCACTAGAGAAGGCGCCGCGTCCCTGAGGCACTGAGCAGCGCCGTCGCGCCGTTATGGAGCAGAGACGAGGCAGCCGGCGTCAAGGCGCCTGCGGTCCCGGCTAAGAGCAGCGCGGTGTTCACGGCTATCGAAGCGGCATAGGAGGCGTTCGTGCGGGACACCAGGCGCTCGCTTATGCGCCGCAGGCTCACTATGGCGCCGAGGTCGTCGGTCGCCAGCGTCACGTCGGCTACCTCGCGCGCGATCGCAGCCCCCTCGCCTGTGGCGATCCCGACGTCCGCACAGGCCAGGGCGGGCGAGTCGTTTATCCCGTCTCCCACCATGACAATAGTGGCGCCTTCTTCTTTGAGCCTGCGAACATACTCGTGCTTGTCTTCGGGCAACAGGTCGGCCGCGTACTCGTCAATGCCTGCCTCGTGCGCTATGCAGCGGGCGGTGGCGGCGTTGTCGCCGGTGAGCATGACGACGCGGCGAAGCCCGCTTTGCCGCAGGGCGTCAAGGGTCTCGGCGACATGGGGCTTGAGCGGGTCGCGGATGAGCAGCATGCCCACCAGCTTGCCGTTGACCGCGAGGAAGAGCGGCGAGGCGTCTGGGTGTTGCTCGGCGAGCAGGCCGTCGAGCGCCGCGTCGCGCGGGACGCCTTCGTCTTCAAACACGAAGTGCCCGCTTCCGACGATGACGCGCTGGCCGTCGAGCGACGAGGCTATGCCGTGGGCGACGATGAACTCCACCTCGGCATGGCGCTCGCGGTGGTCGATGCCCCGTCGCGCCGCCTCGTTGACCACGGCACGAGCCACCGGATGTGGGAAGTGCTCCTCAAGGCAGGCCGAAAGTCGCAAGACCTCAGTCTCGTCCCAGCCGTCAAGCGCACACACGGAGCTCACCGAGGGCGTGGCGAGGGTGAGCGTGCCAGTCTTGTCGAACACTATCGTGTCTGCCGACGCAATAGCCTCAAACGAGCGCGACCCTTTGACGCGCAGGCCGACGTGAGCCGCCTCGGCGCTTGCCGCCAGGGCTGCAATCGAGCCGGTCAGGCGCAACGCGCAGGAGTAGTCGACCATCAGCGCGCCGTTGAGCTTGTCGAGCGAGCGCGTCACGGCAAAGACCGCTGCGGCAAAGAGCAGGTTGAGGGGCACGATCCGGTTGGCAAGCCGCTCCATCCGCTGCTGCACGAGCGACTTGTGGCTGTCAGAGGCGCGCACGAGCTCGACGATGGCGCGCAGGCGCGTGTGCTCAGGCGTCGCCTTGACGCGCACGAACAGCTCGCCTTCTTCAAGGGCTGTGCCGGCGAACACGTCGTCTCCGGCCTGTCGCAGCACGCTCGCGGACTCGCCGGTGAGCGTCGACTGGTTGACCCATCCTTCTCCCGAGGCAACCTCGCCGTCTACCGGCAGCGCGGCCCCGGTGCGCACGACGATCACGTCGCCTTCGACAAGTTCGGAGGCGTCACAGGACGTCTCCTCGCCGTCAATGACGCGGTGCACCCGCTCAGGCATATGGAGCAGCGAGCTGACAAGCTCCTGTTCGGAGAATCGGCGGGTCTTGTCTTCGATGAGCTCGCTCAGCCCGATGAGCCACATGGCGGAGCCTGCGGTGGCGAAGTCGCGTCGTGCCAGGCAGGTGCTCAGCGCGACGGCGTCTAAGACGGGCACGTCGAGCCTTGCGCGCAGCAGCGAGCGCAGGCCGCGATAGACGAACCTGCCTACCTGTATGAGCGTCCACGCTGCCCTAAGAGGGTAGGGGAGCAGGTAGCGCGTCACAAGGCGCACGGCGCACATGTGGACGACGCCCTCAAACAGGCCGCCGTCACGAAGCGCGAGAGCTGCCTGGGGCGTGGGGCGCCATGGCCCGAGGTCGTCCGGACGAAGCGTCGCGAGCAGGTCGAGGAGCTGCGGCTCGCTTGTTGTCTGATGGGCACCGGCGCCTTCGCGGTACCGCAGCGCGATCGACCCGGTGCGGCCATAGACGGTGCACGCAAGGACGCCGGGACGCTCGAGCAGGCACGACTCGAGTGCCACGGCGTCTTGAGCAGGGATGTTGCCCGCCAGCCTGACGCGCAGCCGTCCAGGAATCCGGTGCTCTACGCGCAGTCGCATGGGTCCTTCTCGTTAAGATAGCTTGCCTCTGCAATGATGTCGTCGATGTTGCTCTTGGCCTCCTCGACGATGCTCAGCCCGGCCGTGCGCGCCTGGAGCACCTTCGAGACGCCTTGCACGTAGAGCTTCTTGGCCGGCTTGGAAGTGGCTGCCTTGACTCCCACCGTGCCGAGCAGAAACCCTGCCGCAACCAGTCCGATGCTTTGTTTGATCATGATGACCTCCGTTCTTGCGGGGCACGACGAGCGTTCCCCAACTACCACCAAAATGTTAGCCATATATAATTAATGACAACCGACTCAGGATACGTCACGCCGCTTGCCGCGTCAAGCACGAGGCGCGGGCAGTCGAGCAGGACGTCTTGTACCTGCTTCATCTTTATGCGACAATAATGTCTAATTGTCGTGGGAGAAGACAATTGGCCAGTATGTGGAGAAGGGACTGCTATGCGTGTGACAATGCTGACCCAGGGCACAAAAGGAGACATACTGCCGTTCTTGCTGCTGGGGCAACAGCTGGTCAAAAAAGGGCATAAGGTGACGTTGTGCTCGTCGCCCGACGTGCTTGAGGGCGTCGATGGCCAAGGGGTCGACCTCTGCCCCGTCGGTCCCTCGACCGAGACATACCGGCGCCTTGGCGACGAATGGATGGCCAAGGGCGACTTTCGCCGCATGTCGAGCATTACCGGAGAAATCCGTAAGGCGCTCATGGAGTCGATGGCCAAGGAGTCCTATGAGGCAGCGGCCGGCTCAGACCTGATCATCTTCAAGTACCTCTGGGTGGCAGGCTACAGCATCGCCGAGAAGCTCGGCGTCCCGAGCGTGGGCGTCATGCTCTTCCCCGTGACGCACACGCGGGAGTTTCCCTGCTTTCACATCGGTGACGGAAAGTACCGCGGCCGGCTGCACAACGCGCTGCTCTGGTGGTTTGACGAGCAGTCGATCCTCTGGAAGCCTCAGCGCGCGGCCGCCAACCGACTGAGGACAGACATCCTGCAGCTCAAGCCCTTCCCGTCGTCTGGCCCCTACAAGCGGTGGCACCGGCGCAAAGCGCGCGAGGGGGTCCCACTGCTGTACCTCTACAGCCCCGCAGTGCTGCCCAAACCCGCTGACTGGCCGGATCACTTTCATGTGGTGGGCGCGTGTAAGAACCTTCCGCCCGATGACTGGGCCCCGCCCGAAGAGCTAGTGCGCTTCTTGCAAGGCGGCGACCCCCCGGTGTACATCGGGTTTGGGAGTGCCGCAAACGACGCTGAGCGCAACTTCGGCGTCATCATAGAGGCGCTCGAGATCTCAGGCATGCGCGGGGTTATCCATCAGGGGCATAATGGCATCGGTGTGGGCAAGGCCGTCCCTGAGTCGGTGATCGTCATAGAAGACATACCGCACTCGTGGCTGTTTCCCCAGACGGCCGCAGTCGTTCACCATGGGGGCGCAGGCACCACGATGGCTGGCGTGCAAAGCGGCGTGCCCTCGATCATCGTGCCGTTTGTCATCGATCAATACAGCTGGGGCGAGCGCATTTATGCGCTCGGCGTCGGACCGCGCCCTATCCCCATCAAGGAGCTCGACGCCAAAAGGCTGGCGACTGCGATCACCGAGGCGACACAAGACGAGCGCATGCGCCGGCGCGCCGCCGAGATGGGGCGCGTCCTTGCCGAAGAAGATGGCATACAGGCAGCTGTCGAGTTCGTCGAGGCGCTGGTCGGCACCGCCAAAGGCACCGATAAAGACGCTCCCAGAGACGGCGCCAGCGACGGCGCCGCCATGAGCGAGGCAGCCATTATAGTAGACTGACTAGAGGAGCTTTCCCTCTTGGTCAGAAAGGCGCTGCAAGCCTCATGTTCCTCATGTTAACTATACCCGCAGCCATCTTTTTTTGCGTGCTCGCACCATGTTGCGTCATGGCGCTGCTCGTGCGCTCGCTGAAGGCAAGCGCCCCCAAGGAGCCGAACTACCGCGGGACGCTTGTGTTCAACGGGCTGGGCATCGTCTGGTTTGTCTGGATCCTCTTCTTCTTGATCGGGGCCAGCCTGTATTACCTAGAGTTGGAGGCGTTTCCTGACTGGATGACGTTTCTGATGCCCGTGCTCCCGCTCATTGCCGGCACGTGCGCCTTCGGCATGTTCGACGACTGGGTGAGGGACCGTGACGCCAAGGGCTTCACAGGACACGTGCGGGCACTTGCCCACGGCACCATCACGACTGGCATGCTGAAGATGATCGGGATCGGCTTCCTGTGCCTTGTCACGGCGTTTTATATGCAAAGGGACTACGTGCACTTGGGCTCCCCGCTTCTCAACGTGTTTCGTGTCGTGTACCCCGCCTGCTTCATGGCGCTCATGGCCAACTCCATGAATTTGTTAGACCGGCGCCCCGCCCGTGCGGGCAAGGTCTACCTGCTCGGACTGGTCGTGGCCATTCTCGTCCTCGCGCTGCCAATCATACTTTCGTTGGGCGCCGAATACTATGTTTGGTTGGGTCCTGTCGGCTATTTTGGCGGCTCAGACATCGTGGCGCTTGCCTTGGCAGGCCTCGGGCCGCTGCTCGCAGTCTGGCGCTTTGACGCGGGCGAGCAGGGCATGCTCGGAGACGCCGGCGCAAACTCGATGGGCGCCTTTCTCGGCTACCTTTTTCTCTATATACTTCCCGGCGCCGTAGTCTTCTTCTTTATCATGCCGCTCCTGCTCTTTCTCAACATCGTGAGCGAGCGCGTCTCGTTCTCAGAGGTCATCGAGGACAACCGCGTCCTGCGATTCTTCGACCGGCTTGGCAGAAAAGACGTCTAATTCGGCCGTTGTGGCGGGGATGACACAGTGCAGGGCGCCGATGTTGGGTAGAATAGGGACGTTGGCTCAGCGGATCAGGGCGCCCAGGCGTTTGGGCGCAGCCCGTCTGCTCTGTGGCGTGAGAGGAACAGCATGGCAAAACATATTTTTGTAACCGGCGGAGTAGTGTCATCGCTCGGAAAAGGGATCACCGCAGCGTCCCTCGGGCAGCTCCTCAAGGCACGTGGTTACAAGGTGACCATGCAAAAGGTGGACCCCTATCTCAATATTGACCCCGGCACCATGAGCCCCTTCCAACATGGCGAGGTGTTCGTCACTGACGACGGCCATGAGTGCGACCTCGACCTCGGGCACTACGAGCGCTTCATCGACGTGAGCCTTTCTGAGGAGTCGAACTTCACCGCCGGTGCCATCTACCAGTCGCTCCTCACGCGCGAGCGGCGCGGCGACCTGTTAGGGCGCACGGTGCAGGTCGTCCCTGACATGACCAACTCCATCAAAGAGCGCTTTGTCCGGATAGCCGACCAAAGCGGCGCCGACATCGTGATCACCGAGATCGGCGGCACCGTAGGCGACATCGAGAGCCTGCCGTTCATCGAGGCGGTGCGCCAGTTCAAGCTAAAAAAGCCCCACGGCGACGTGGCGTTCATCCATGTGACCCTTTTGCCTTACATCGACGTGGCGCATGAGGTCAAGACCAAGCCCACCCAACACAGCGTCAAGGAGCTGCGCTCGCTAGGCGTGCAGCCCGACTTCATCGTCTGCCGCAGCAGCAGGGCGATCACCCAGAAGGTGCGGGAGAAGATCGCGCTGTTCTGCGACGTGGACGTGGAGAACGTCTTGGCCTGCTGCGACGAGCCGAGCATCTACCGGGTGCCGCTTGCCCTGCACGAGCAGGGGTTCGACACCAAGGTCTTGGAGCTGCTCGGCCTTGAGGTGGCAGACATCAACCTGCGCGACTGGTGCGAGTACGTCGAGCGCATGGAGTCGCTGGGCGAGCCCGTGGACATCGCGATCGTCGGCAAGTACGTCTCGCTGCCCGACGCGTACCTCAGCGTCGTCGAGGCGCTTGGCCATGCAGGCGTCTATCACGGCCGGCGCGTGGTCGTCCACCTCATCGACGGGGAGACGCTGCGTTCCGACGACGTGCGCAAGGCCTTGTCGCAGATGGACGGCGTGCTCGTGCCGGGCGGCTTTGGGCTGCGCGCCTTCGAGGGCAAGATTGCGGCCGTCAACTACGCGCGCCTCAACAAGGTGCCGTTTTTAGGCATATGCCTCGGGCTGCACGCGGCGGTGAGCGAGTTCGCCCGCAACGTCGCCGACATGCCCGGCGCCAACTCAACGGAGTTTGCCGAGGAGCTTGACGAGCGGGTCGAGTATCCCGTCATCGACCTCTTGCCCGGGCAAAAAGACATCGAGGACCGCGGCGGCACCATGCGGCGCGGCGCCTATCCCTGCAAGGTCAAAGAGCAGACGCTGGCCATGGAGGCCTATGGCGAGCCCGTCATCTACGAGCGTCACCGCCACCGCTTCGAGGTCAACAACGTGTACCGCGACCGGCTCGTAGAGGCCGGCCTGGTGGTAAGCGGGCTTTCTCCCGACGAGCGGCTTGTCGAGATGATCGAGCTTGCCGACCACCCCTGGTTCGTGGCCTCCCAGGGACACCCCGAGTTCAAGAGCCGGCCAACGCGCTGTCACCCCCTCTTCCGGGAGTTCGTGGGCGCGGCCATCCGCTACAACGACGCGCGAAACGAGCTGGCATGAGCGCCCCAGGCTCAAGCGGCGCACCGGTTGCGCCCGTGCCCGTGCCTGCGCCCGTGCCCGTGCCCGTGCCCGTGCCTGCGCCCGCGCCCGTGCCCGTGCCCGAGGCGCTGCCCGCCGTCGACGCCGCACGCGTGCTCGACACCTTTCTTGAGCTCGTGTCCCTCGACAGCCCCTCTCGCTTCGAGGGGGCGTTCGCCCGACGGTGCGCCGAGCTGTTCGCTATGGCTGGCTGCGTGGTGCAGACAGACGACACCGCCTCGCTCACGGGCTCAGACACCGGCAACCTCATCGTCACGCTGCCGGGCACTGCCCCAGGGCGCGTGTACGTCTCTGCGCATATGGACACAGTCGAGCCGGGACGCGGGATCGTGCCAGTCGTACAAGACGGCGTGATCCGCTCGGCCGGCGACACAGTGCTTGGCGGAGACGACAAGTCAGGCATCGCCGCCATTCTCGAGGCCGTGCGCGTGCTGGCCGCCTCTCACGAGCCCTACCCGGAGGTCAAGGCCTTGCTGACGGTCCAGGAAGAGCAGGGGCTCGTGGGCGCGTTCGCCCTTGACTCGTCGCAGTTCGACGGCGAGCCGTGCTTTGTGCTCGACGCGGCCGGCGCCCCCGGAACGGTGGTCGTCGGCGCCCCGTACCAGCACTCGTTCACGGCGACGTTCGTTGGCCGTGCCGCCCATGCCGGGGTCAGCCCTGAGAAGGGCGTGAGCGCCATCGCCGCGGCGGCCGCTGCCGTGGCCGCGCTTTCGATCGGGCGCATCGACGACGAGACGACGGCGAACGTCGGCACCATAACCGGCGGCACGGCCAACAACATCGTCGCCGAGCGCTGCGTGGTCACGGGCGAGTGCCGATCGCACGACCCCGTGCGCCTTCACGAGGTCCACGCCCGCATTGACGCGGCAATGAGCGAGCAGGCCGCGAGGCTTGGCGCGTCGGCAACCGTCGAGTGGGTCGAGAACTACGAGGGTTTTCGTCTCCAGGAAGACGACCCGATCGTCGCAGCCGCTCTTGCGGCGGCGGCGTCAGTCGGCCTTGAGCCGCGCGCCGAGGTGACAGGCGGCGGGGCAGACACGAACGTGTTCAGCCAGCGCGGCCTGTGCGCCATCAGCCTCGGCACCGGCATGTCGGCCATTCACAGCACTGAGGAGTTCCTTGCCGTCAAGGACCTGGAGGCGCTCGCGGCCTTCCTCGTCGCGCTCGTCAGGCGCTTCGCGCGCGTCTGAGGCCGCAGACGAGGCACTTAGACGCCAGTCGGGCAGACGTGCCCACCGTTTAGGTCTTGGCCGGGATCCCCGTCGTGGCCCAAGACATGGCTCGGGGCGGCATTATCCCTCTATTAAATATGATAAGATTGAGCACAAGTCAAAGAGGCAAGCGATTGCCTATGCCTAAGGGAGGTCCTGGCCGGGATGGCCGCGCACCTGCTGGTGCCTGATCAGCGCACAGCTGCCGTCTAGAAGGCACTATGGGATAATAATGTACCATTGCAGAGTGGTACCAGAATGCTTGGAGCGGTTGAATGGACAAAGCAACAGATGCCGCGCCACTGCGTATCGCGGTGTGCGAGGATGTCGCTACGGAGCTGTACACGCTGATCACCCTCATTAGAGAGTCGCGCATGCCCGTGGACATCAAGAGCTACTCCAGCGGCGAGGCCTTTTTGAGCGACTTCAGCCCTGGCGCATTCGACATCATCTACCTCGACGTCTACATGGGCGAGATCTCGGGCATCCAGACCGCCGAGCGCATCCGCGAGACGGACACCCAGGTGGTCATCGTCTTTGCCACGACGAGCGAGGACTTCACCCGCGAAGGCTATCGATTAAATGCCTACAAGTATATGCTCAAACCAATACACTTTGAAGATGTCGTAGACTCCCTTGAGCTTGCTACCATAAAACGCGACCGTGCGCAAGGGGCCACTATCCAGATAGTCTGCGACGGCGACCCCGTGACGGTGCCGCTCAGCGAGATCGTCTTTGTGGAGGCGAGCAACCGCCGCTCCATCTTCCAGATGGAGGGCGGCATGAGCTATGCCACCCTGACCACCATCGACGCCCTCGAGAAGCTGCTTCCGTCGCCGCGCTTCCTGCGCTCGCACCGGGCGTTCATCGTAAACCTCGACCATGTGGTAGACATCGACGCCGACTTTATCATGGACAACGGCATGCGGGCCTACATCCGTGTCAAGGACTTCCGCAAGATCAAACACGCCTACGACGACTACCTCTTCAACAGCGTGAGGAGCGATTGGTGAAGAAGGGCCCGTGGGCAGTACTTGGCCGGCTTGCCGGGGTCACGTACTCGTTGCTCCTGCTGTTCTTGATTGTGTTCATACTCGTGAAGTCCGTGGTCGCCTGGCACGAGAGCAACTCGAATGACAACACGGACGCCGAGGCGAACGCCCCGCTCGAGCTGCGGGACATCCCGTACTTCGTCAACGACTCTGAGACCGAGCAGGGAAGGATCGAGAAGCTGCCCTTCGAGATCACCGGCCTTGCCCCGCAAGACAAGGTGACCCTCCGCTTCACGCTCATGCTCAACGGCCCGACTACCTTGCTCGTGCGCTCCGAGTACAGCAAGCTCGAGATCTACACGCGCCTCGCGGCAGAGGACGGCTCGCCCATCGGCGACTTGCCCACCGTGCCCTACTTCAGCACCGACAAGACGATTCCCGAGTTCCAGATTGAGCCGCCCGTCGAGATGGCCGTGCTCCAGCTGCCCTTCGACCAAGGCAACCCCCGCGTGCACCTGCAGATGCAGTACACGGTCTCCGACATCGACGACACGCTGAGGATACCGACGATGATTGTCGGCGACCGCGACGCGATCTTCTCCTACCTGATGGACCGCGGGCTGGTCTCGCTCGTTATTGGCGTCCTCATGCTCATCGCCGGCTTCGCGCTCATACTGGTCGGGCTTATCTCCATCCGGCGAACCTCGCTCGAGAGCCTGTTCATCTGGCTCGGGCTCACCTGTCTGGCAACGGCAATGTGGACGGTCTCGGTCAACGAGATCGTCTTGACGCTCATACCCATGCCCTCGCTGCTCTACAACCTCGCGAGCATCGGCGGCTTTGCGCTGCTGCCCCCGTTCATGCGCTTCAACATGGTCATCTTCGCCAACAAGCGCAACTGGCTCATCCGCGTGCTCTACCTCATCTCGTCGGCTGCCTTCATCATCGTGCTGCTCGTCTACGTGTTCGGCGCCGGCGCGTTGCCCTTTGCCCACAGCATCAACATCCTGTACAACCTCAGCCCGGCGTTTTTGGGGCTGTTCCTCATTGCCGTGATCATCGAGCATGTGTACTTCCGCAACCCGCAGGCGCTGCGCTACATCGTCTCGTGCTTCGTGTTCTCAACCTTTGTGGCGCTCGAGCTCATCAACGTCGCGCTTGAGCCGAGCATCCTGCCCGAGGGGCTGTTCTTCCAGATCGGCCTTGCCTTCTTCGTCTTCGAGCTGGCGATACTCGCCTGGGAGCACATCGACTCGGCGCTCCAGGCTGCGGACAAGACCATCATCCTCGAGACCGAGATCGCCTCAACCAACCGCGCCCTCGAAGCCCAGCGCACGCTGTACCAGACGCTGGCCACGAGCAACGAGGAGATCCGCAAGCTGCGTCACGACATGCGCCACCAGCTCAGCGTGCTGCGCGGCTACGCGGACGAGCAGCACGTCGAGGAGGCGAAGAGCTATATCGACAACCTTATCGGCACGATACCCTCGACCGCCGGCCTGTTGCTCTGTGACAACTTTGCCGTGAACGCGCTCATCGCGCACTACCTGGCCATCGCACATGACCGAAACATCCAAGTCGAGCTGAAGATGGTCGTCCCCGAGAAGGTCGGCCGTGCCTCCGACAACGACCTGTGCATCATCATCGGAAACCTCTTCGAGAACGCGATCGAGGCCTGCACCTACGTCGAGGAGCACAAGCGCTTCATCAAGATCTTGAGCGCGGCGGAGAAGAACCGCTTCACTCTCATCATGGACAACAGCTACGACGGGCGGCTCGACGTGCGCAATGGCGAGTTCTACTCGCGCAAGCGCACCGGAAAGGGGATCGGCATGGCGTCAGTCAAGGCCGAGGTCCGCAAGTACGAGGGCGCCATGAAGTACGAGACCGCTGACGGCGTGTTCAAAACATCGCTCTATATCAAGATATGATATGATAGTTTGCTGAAGACTGTCGGCTGACAGCGTTGCCCGAAGCGGGCACTGCTATCGAAGGAGGGACCTATGTCGATTGACTCAATTCCCGGTTTGGACGAGACCGTGATGGGCGTCTTGATGATGATCTTGCCGATAATCATTGTCTTCTCGGTCATCCAGCTTGGACTCATGATCGCGGCGCTCGTAAGCATCTTCAAGCACGACACCTACCGCAACGGCAGCCGCTGGCTGTGGGTGGTCATCGTCATTCTCTTCAACACCATCGGCCCGATTTTGTACTTCGTCGTCGGGCGCGACCGCGACTAGGGAGGCGCTGCCATGGCATTGCTCGCACTTGAGGGAGTTCACAAGCGCTTTGGCAAGGTCGAGGTCCTGCGGGGCATCGACCTTGCGGTCGAGCAGGGGAGCGTCTATGGGTTCATTGGCAAGAACGGAAGCGGCAAGACCACGACCATGAAGCTCGTGGTCGGCCTGCTCAAGGCCGATGCCGGCGCGCTCAGCATCAAGGGCCGCCCCGTCGCCTTTGGCCAGACCCCGACGAACCGCGACGTCGGCTACCTTCCCGACGTGCCTGAGTTCTACGGCTTCATGAACGCCTTGGAGTACCTTGCTTTTTGTGGCAAGGTCACCGGGATGAACCGCACGGACCGGGAGCGCAAGAGCGCTGAGCTCATCGGCCTCGTGGGGCTGGCGGGCGACGCGCGACGCCGTATCCGCGGCTACTCGCGCGGCATGAAGCAGCGCCTCGGCATAGCGCAGGCGCTTATCCACAGTCCCGCGCTCTTGTTGTGCGACGAGCCCACGAGCGCGCTGGACCCCCAAGGCAGGAGCGAGGTGCTGAGCATCCTCTCTGCGGTGCGCGAGCGCACGACTGTCGTGTTCTCGACGCACATCCTCACCGACGTCGAGCGCATCTGCGACACGATAGGCGTGCTCAACAACGGCGTCTTGGTGCTGACCGGCAGCCTCGACGAGCTCAAGCGCTCCACGCGCAGCAACACCATTTGCTTCACGCTCGACCCAGACACGCTGCCCGACACGCTTGCGCGGCTCGCCGCGGCGTTGCAGGCGCTGCCGTTTGTGCGGGCGGTCTCGGGGGAGGGCGCGGTGTTTCGTGTGGATGTGAACGACGCGCCCGCAGACACGCGCGCGCTCGCGTCGGTGCTCGTCTCGCACGACGTGGCGCTGCACGACTACCGGGTCATGGCGCCAAGCCTCGAGAGCCTCTACCTGGAGTTGATCGCATGAGCAAGAGCAACATGAGCACGTTTCAGGGTTTTGGCGCGTTTCTCTTCAAGGAGCTCTTGTACGTCCAGCGCTCGCTGCGCCTCATTCTCGTAGTGGTAGTGTTCTTGCTGCTTGGCCTCATGAACGCGCCGATCGCCAAGGCGACGCCGCTGATACTCGAGGCCTCGGGACTGTCGGGCATGGCAGAGGGGCTGGGACTCGCCGACCCCACGGCTGTTTCTGCCTGGATGCAGTTCTTCGGCAACGTTGGCCAGATGGGCGTCTTGGCCATACTGCTCCTCTGCGGCAGCATGTTCTCGGGCGAGCGCAGCAAGGGCACACTTGTCTTGCCCTTGACCAAAGGCCTGGGGCGCACCACGGTCGTCGTCGCGAAGTTCTTGTCGGTCAGCGCCCTATGGCTTGTGGGCATCCTTGTTGCTGCTGTGTCGTCATGGGTGTGCACGTTGGCGCTGTTCCCGGGCGAGTCGGTAGACCACCTGTTCGTCGGCATCGCTGCCCAGTGGCTGCTCGGCGAGTTCTTGATTGCGCCGATCCTGCTGTCGTCAGTGCTGTTCAAGGGCAGCTTCGCCGGGCTTATCCTTCCGGGCGGCCTGCTGGTCGTGACCGGTATCGTCAGCGGGTTTGCTGAGCTGGTGCCCTGGAACCCCCTGCTGCTCGGCGGGCATGGCCTGCAGCTCATAATGGGCGCCACCGACCTGAGCGGCCTCGTAGGAGGAAGTATCGCCGCGGCCGTCGTCATCGTCGTGTCGTT
>JAITHV010000026.1 GCA_031279835.1 Coriobacteriales bacterium | reverse complement strand
TCGCCGATGGCCGAGACGTTCGAGAGGTCGATGCTCTTGAGCGCGTGGCTGTCCCGGAACATCTCGGCCGGCATCGCGTAGGGGTCGCCGAGCCTGGGCATGACGACAGACTCCACCTTGAGGCTGCTGTTGAAGTAGTCCGCTGCCGCGACCATCTTTACCGTGAGCGCGCCGTCCACGGCGCAGTCGCCCATGTCGAGCACCCTGAAGGCGCTGGCGCCGTTGGCCGTGGGCGCGTTGAAGGTGCTCTTGACATACGCGAAGTCGTCGTTGTTGACCGTGCCGTGCACCGTGAGGCCGGTCACGTCGGTTGCGAGCACCCCGAACGAGGCAAGCGCGGCCTCGACGGCTGCCTGCAGGCCGCCCGGCGCGTCTACCTGCACGTCAAGCGTGCCGTCGAACACAGGGGCCTCTTCGTCGCCGACCGGGATAATCAGGTCAGGGAGAAGCCCTTGGATCGGCGCCGCGAAGCTGCCGCCACTCAGGTTGGGCTCAAAGCCCTCGCCCGGCTTGATGCGATGCGAGCCCCAGGGGCCGTTCGCGATCATGCCGGTGCGCACGATGCCGCCCGTGAGCACTACGTCCTCCTCGCCAGGTATGGTGAAGCGAATCGCGTTGTTCTGCATCTTGCCGATGAAGTACTGGGTGCCGGCGCTTCTGACCAGCTCGCCGAACGAGGCGTCATATTGGGTCCAGCAGGTGTTGGGAAACCCCGGGTTGTAGATGCCGGCAAGCTTGCCGATGGGTATGGCGATCCCGTCAAAGGCGACACGCGCCTCCTGGCCGGCCTGGAAAGGCTGGCCAGGCTGCCACTCAGGGTCTGAGAGGTTCTCAACGACCACGCCGATGCCATGCGCGTTTATCACATGGTACTCACGCCAGGTAGAAGCCGTCGATCCGACCTCGATGATGTTGCGCCCGTCATAGAGCGGCACGGTGAAGCTGCCGTCAGGGTTGGCGGTGGCATCGGACCATCCTTCTCCCCAGACTGAGGAGCCTTCCTGGATGGGGCGATGCGCGCGCACCTGCAGGTCTCCCGCGTCGGCCTCAGGCGTGAACGTGTAGGTGGCATGGTCGGTCGCCGCCCGGTCGAAGTAGAGCGTGTGGCCCTCGCTCAGCTCTATGTTCGTCTTGAGGCCAACATCGTTGCTCGCGCCCTCGGGCACGACGTGCACCACGACGGTGCCCGTGTACTGCACGTCGTTCGACGGCCAGTATGAGTTGAAGTCATCTTGCGCAGAGAACACATAGGGTCTTTGTGCGCTGATGTTGTTTGGGCCGTAGAACAAGCCGGAGTCGTCATAGGTGATGCGAAGGACGTTGATCCCTGGCTGAAGGGCGGTGATGTCAAAGTACTCGCAGCCCGGCGTGCCTTTGGGCGTGAGCGACGCGACGTCGCTGGCGCCCAGCAGCTCGGCATGATAGTCCGGCTCGATGAAGTAGTTGCCCACCCAGCCGCTCTGCACCTGGAAGGTGCGCAGAGGCAGGAGCCCGAAGGTCTCGCCCTGCTTGAGCACCAGATGCTCGGCCTCGTTGACGTTGAGGTACATGTTGCTCATCATCGTGCGATCCTCGGCATAGCCGGCCTCTGCGCGAGGAATACCGTCGATCACGATCTCGACGGTCTCGAACGGAGACAGGCCAGAGGTCACGCCGGCCAGTATCGTCGACTTGAGGAAGCCTGAGTCCTTGCCCCCGAAGGTGACATGGAACGACCTGCCGACCTTGCCCGTGTAGACGTCGTAGCCGCCCTCCGTGGCCTGATACACGAGCGGATACTCCTTGAACGCCACGTAGTGCTTAGTGCCCTTGGTGTATATGCCGATCGGGCAGCCTTCGGTGACCTTGACACGCAGGTTGGCAAGACCAGTGGTGTTGAGGTTCGAGGAGCCGGTGCTGGGGTCGAGCACGGCCTTCTTGGCGACGGTGGGGCTGGCCGGCGACGTGAGGTCCGCGATCTCCTCGGCAGTCCACATCAGCTCGCCCGCGATGGGCTCAAAGCCTGCCTCAAGCGGCGTGACCAGCCAGCTGTAGCGCAGGTTCTCATCGGTGGTTATGAGGATAAACCCCGCCTGCCTAAGGCCTTGTGCGGGCTGGCCGGTGACCGCGTTGATGCGGTAGGAAGTGCTCACCGGGCGACCTGACCAGTCTTTGAGCTCGATGCTGTGCCCTGCGTTGGTCCAGGTGCCGCCCGTCTCGCGCGGCGCGACGTTAATGGTGGCGCAGCCGATTAGATAGCTCTGTGTCCCGCTCACGCCTTCCCACGGGTCGTCACCCGGTTCGTCGGGATCGGGGGCTTGCTGCTCGCCGGCCAAAACAGGGCGCACCATGAAGAATCCGCCCGTCTGGTAGTTGAGGCGCTGGCCGTCGATATAGTCGATGCTCGTGACCTTGAGCTCAAAATAATGCTCGCCCGGCACGGCGTCAAACTCAAGCTGCTGGGGCAGCGCGCCCGTGGTAGGGCCTGAGCTTGTCTCTTTTTGGGCTATGAGGCCCTGCGCCTGTCCGTCGGCATACGACTCGTAGAGCGACAGTTTGTACTCGAAGGTGTTCTTAGAAGACGTGTTTGAGTCAAAGCCCCAAAACGTGCGGGCGTTGAACCCCGTGTCGTAATGGATGACGCAAGGAGCGCTTGACAGGGTGCTCTCTGACTCTGTGGCAGTCACAGGAGCAGCAACCTCTGGCCCCGTGGCTGCCTGCTCTGGGGTATCGAGAGTCACGGCCTCAGGAGTCGCGGCCGCGGGAGTCGCGGCCGCAGGAGTCGCGGCCGCGGGATCTTCAGGCTCGGGATCTTCTAGCCCGGGATCTGCAAGCTTAGGATCTGCTGGCTTAGTATCTGCTGGCCCGGGAGTTGCCGCCTCAGGATTGTCAGCGCTTTGTGCGCCAGGCTGCGCCCCAACCTCTTCCGGTGCGAGCGGCAGTGTGTCGGGCACTGCACCGAACGCGCTCGCAGGCAGCATCCCCAGGCACAAAAACACCGCCAGCACGCACGAGACCAGTCGTGGCGCAAGGCGGCGTGTCGTCAGCCTCCTTCGGTGTTTACCCTCACTATAAGAGTCTCTTGATGCCCCCTTCCCTACAGCTCTCGCAGACCAAACGTGTCGTTGTTGCATGTGCCGTCCCTTCCTTTCGGGTACGTCCCGACAAGCGGCATAAAAAAGCCCCGCCGGGTTGGCTTCCGGCGGGGTGTGCTTGGTCAGGTTTCGGGCCTTCAGCGGGCAGGGAGCTCGACAGGCCGTCTGACACTGCCGCCTTCCTCACCGAAAGCCGTGCGTATGTGGCGCGCCAGGTCTCCTGACTCCGAGGCGTCAAGCCGCTACATCCCGCCTTCCCAGGTGCCTCAAGGGTCCCGGTGGCTGTCGGCACGCCGCGTTGTGCGCGGCGTGCTGGGGATAAGCGTAGCCTCTGACAGTAGTGCTGTGAGCTGTCCCGGATTCTCACCGGCTTCTCTGAACGCTTGGACCAGTATACGCCCATGGGCGCAGGATGACAAGCAAAGAGGCCGACACCGGGTCCGGGCGTCAGTGTGACTGGATGGTCCGGAGTGTGTCCGGAGCGCATGTCATGGTGTGTCAGAGGGGTCGGTTCCCAGTGTCAGATTTTGGCAGCATGCTGCCAAAATCTGACACTGG
>JAITHV010000124.1 GCA_031279835.1 Coriobacteriales bacterium | reverse complement strand
GGCCAAAAGTTGACACCTGGATCCGACCCCTCCTGTCAAGTTCGGACCCGCCGACACAGACGCCGAGGCCCGGACCCGTGGACACAGACGCCGAGACCCGGACCCGCCGACGACCCTTCTCTCACGACTCCTGCTGCCGCAGCACCGCATATACCTCCTCGGCGACTTCACGGGGCACGCCCTGCACGGAGGCGATCTCTTCAAGCGGCGCCTCGCGCAGGCGCCGCAAGGAGCCGAAGACGCGCAGGAGCGCCTTCTTGCGCTTTGGCCCCAGGCCGACCACGTCGTCGAGTATGCTCGCCGTCATCGCCTTTCCGCGCAGCTCACGGTGAAACGTGATCGCGAAGCGGTGCGCCTCGTCGCGCACCTGCTTGACCAGATACAGCGCCGACGACCCGCTCGGAAGCACGATGGGGGCGTCGAGGCTCCAAGGCACAAAGAGCTCCTCGTCGCGCTTGGCCAGCCCCGCGACTGCGATGTCGTCAAGCCCCAGGCCGCCCAGCTGCGTGAGCGCTGCGGTCAGCTGCGGCTTGCCGCCGTCCACGATGAGCAGGTCCGGCTTGCTGCCGAAGCGCTCGTCGGCCATGCGCTCGGGAGCAAAACGGCGTGCGAGCACCTCGCTCATCATGGCAAAGTCGTTCGCCTCTCCCCCGTCAAAACGCACCTTGAAGCGCCGGTACTGAGCCTTGTCGGGACTGCCTGCCGTGAACACCACCATCGAGGCCACGGAATGCTTGCCATGTATGGTCGATATATCGAAGCACTCGATGCGCAAGGGCGCAGACGGCAGTGCCAAAGCGCTCTCGAGCTCGACGAGCGCACGGTTGATGCGCTCGTCGTCATAGCGCGTGCGCACCTTGTAGCGCAGGAGAGTATGGCGCGCGTTGCGCTCGGCAAGCCCCAGCAGCTCGTGGCGGTCGCCGCGCTGGGCCGCCACGAGGCGCACTTTTGCGCGATGCTTTGAGGCGAGCTTGGTGGTCAGCCACTCCTCGACTGCCTCGGCGTCCTCGGGCAGCGCGGCGACAACCACCTCACGCGGAATGTCGGTCGCCTGCTCGTAGTAGCGCAACAAGAACTGGCTCGTGAGGTCACTGTCGCTGATGTCGAGGCCTTTGTCCAAGACAAACTCGTTGCTGATTATCACCGCGCCCTCGCGCACGCTGAACACGTGCACGCCGGCAATAGTCTCTTCCCGGAAGAACCCGATGCAGTCGGCATTAAGCGAGGGGGAGACGACCACATGCTGCTTGTCGCGCAGGGCCTGGATGGAGTCGAGGCGCTTCTTGCAGCGCGCCGCGCGCTCGAAGTCGAGGTCGGCGGCGGCATGCTCCATCTCCTCGGTCAGCTCACTCACAAAGGCGCGTCGGTGCCCCGCCAAAAAGCGCGCGACCTGACGGACATTATCCCCATACTCCTGCGCCGTGCAGTCGCCGCTGCAGGCCCCTGGGCCTATGCCCACATGCCGGTCGAAGCAGGGGCGCACCGTCTTTGGCGGCTCTGGAGGCGCGGTCGCGTCAGCCGCCGCGTCCTCCTGGGGCGGGTGCGCCTCAAGCCAGTTGCGCAGGCGCTTCCACTCGACGCAGCTTGCCGAGCAGACGGGCACGATGCGCCGCACAGTGTCTACCATGGCGCGCGCTGCCCGTGCGTCGGTGTACGGCCCGAAGTAGCGCGTCGTCGGCACCGGTCGCTCGCGCGTGTATTTTATGGCCGGGTACTTGTCGCCCATCGTCAGCGCTATGAAGGGGTAGCTCTTGTCGTCCTTGAAGTCCACGTTGAACGGGGGGCTGTACTGGTTTATGAGGTTCTTCTCAAGGATAAGCGACTCGTGCTCGTTGACCGTGACGAGGTACTCGAACGTCGCCACACGCTCCATGAGCTGCGGGATCATCGCGCGCTCGTCTTGCAAGGATGTGTACTGCCGCATGCGGTTGCGCAGCTGTTTGGCCTTGCCGACGTAGAGCACGGTGCCGCTGGCGTCCTTCCAGAGGTACACGCCTGGCTCGAGCGGCACCGAGGCGAGCTGCCGCGCTATGCTGACTAGATGTTCCATAGCGCTATGGTAGCACCGTTTTTGGTATCATAGGCGAGTTTCAGACTTACAAGGAAGGGAACACATTATGGAAATCGTCGATGCTGTTGCTGGGTTTTTTAAGGAAGTCAATGGCTACCTATGGGGCATTCCTATGCTCGTGTTGCTCATGGGGACGCACCTGTTCATCACGATCCGCACGGGGTTTATCCAACGCAAGCTCTTCAAGGGAATCAAGCTCTCGTTTCAGGCTGACTCGGGCACAAAGGGCGACATCAGCCAGTTTGGAGCACTGGCCACCGCCCTGGCACCGACCATCGGCACCGGCAACATCATCGGCGTCGGCACGGCTATTGCGATGGGCGGTCCTGGCGCGGTGCTGTGGATGTGGCTGACCGGCGTGTTTGGCATCGCGACAAAGTATGCCGAGTCGTACATCTCCGTCAAATACCGCGTGCAGACCGAGTCGGGCACCATGCTTGGCGGCGCCATGTACGCCCTGGAGCGTGGCCTCAAGCAGAAGTGGCTCGCCGTCCTCTTTGCACTGTTCACTGCCATCGCTGCCTTCGGCATCGGCTCCATGGTGCAGTCAAACGCCGTGTCGACGGCCGTGGTGGAGTACACTGCCGTCCCCCCATGGGTCGTCGGAGCCGTGCTCGTCGTGCTCGTGGGCATCGTCACCATCGGAGGCATCAAGTTCATATCGCGCGTGTGCACGAAGGTCGTCCCCGTCATGGCCGTCTTGTACGTGCTCGGCTGCCTCGTCATCCTCGTGATGAACGCGCAGTACCTATGGGACGCCGTGGTGATCATATGCCAGTCGGCCTTTAGCCCCTCATCGGCGTTCGGCGGTTTCATCGGGTCCACCATCGCCATCGCCGCGCATTACGGCGTGGCTCGAGGCGTCTTCTCTAACGAGAGCGGCATGGGCTCGGCTCCTATAGCCGCCGCCGCCGCCCGCACGAAGAACCCCGCCCGCCAGGCGCTGGTCTCTATGACCGGCACGTTTTGGGACACCGTGATCATCTGCCTTATGACCGGCCTCGTGCTGGTGACGACGATCATAGCCAACCCGCAGCTCAACGAGGTCTTTTTGTCGGGCAAAGGCGACCTGCTCACCAAGACCGCTTTTGGGCAGATTCCTGTCGTCGGCGTGCCGCTGCTCATTTTTGGCCTGCTCACCTTCGCCTACACCACCATCATCGGTTGGTCGTATTACGGCGACCGCGCGATCACCTATCTTTTTGGCAAGAAGATGCTGCTGCCTTATCGGCTCATTTTTATCGTCACAGTCTTTCTTGGAGCGGTCGTCGGCTCAATCGACCTCGTGTGGGAGATGGCCGACACCTTCAACGCGCTCATGGCGATTCCCAACCTCATTGCCGTGCTGGCCCTCTCGGGGCTGGTGTGGCGAGAGACCAAGCACTTCGTCTATCAAGACAACCTCGACGAGGCTGCTGACCAAGACATCCCGATCGTTGCCGGCAAGTAGGCAGCACACGTCGGTTCGGCAGGCATCGCTTGAGGGCGGTGCCTGCTGTTTTTTATTTGTGCGCTGGTCAAAACGTGGGAGAATGCTGAGCCGGCACGGAAACATGACGCTTGGGGACGGCGCGGCTCTGACAACTCCTGGATGGTTCAAGGCGGATACCGACCTTGCAAGCAGCCAGCAAACCTGGTTCCGAGCCGGTCGTTGCGGCTATAATTGACCAAACGATTAGCAAGGAGTGCCTGTGGGCAGAGTTGCCAACGGCGTGGTGTTCACAAAGAATTGGGTCGTCGAGCTTATGCTTGACTGTTGCGGCTACCTGTCGCACACAGACTTGGCCACTAAGCTCGTCATTGAACCAGCTTGTGGACAAGGTGCTTTTTTGTTTCCCATTGTTAGCAGGCTTCTTGATTCGGCTCTCAAGCATGGGCACGAGTTCTCTGAGCTCGCCAGCTCCATCCGTGCTTTTGAGCTGAACAAAGATGACTTGGATGTATGTCACAAGCGGTTATACGGCTTGCTTCGTGAGGTCGGCGTGGGCGAAGAGGTTGTTGCGGACTTGCTCGATGCCTGGCTGGTTCATAGCGACTACTTGCTACACAACACAGAGCAGGTCGCAGATTATGTCGTTGGCAACCCGCCTTATATTCGAGGAACAGAAATCGACTGGGAGCTCAGGCAGGAATATGCCAAATCCTGTAAGACGATGACTGCGGGAACGGACATTTATGTTGGGTTTATTGAGGCAGGTCTGAGGTCTCTCAAACCGAATGGTGTTCTCAGCTTCATCTGCGCGGACAGGTGGATGCACAACGCGTACGGCAAACGACTCCGCAAGATGGTAACTCAAGGTTTCTCAGTTGACATCGTATTGCTTATGCATGGTGTTGATGCGTTTGAAGACAAAGTGGCGGCTTATCCCGCCATAACGCAGATAAAAAACGCCCAGCAAGGCGAGACCGCTTTTGTGACTATGCGTGAGTCGTTCTCAGAAGACTCGTTGCCTGAGTTGCATGACTGGCTGCACAGCGACTCTCATTCTCCCTTCGAGAACTCCACGCTCACAGGCTATCGGCTGCATACTTGGTGCAAGACAGACGAGGCGTGGCCACTGGCCTCTCCAAAAGTCATCTCTTTGCTCGAAGAGCTCAATGCGCGATATCATCCCTTGCAAAACGATGCAACCAAGACTCGGGTCGGCATAGGAATCGCAACGGGGCGAGACGACGTGTTTGTAATTGAAGATCCATCCCTTGTTGAGGACTGTCTTCTACTCCCGCTTGTGACTTCTAGGCAAACTCGCAGCGGCAAGATCGAGCGGCAGGGCGTCTGGCTGTTTAATCCCTGGGATGAGGCCGGAAATCTCATCGACATTGATCGTTATCCCCTTGCTAAAAGCTATCTGGCGGATCATGAATACTCTCTCAGAACTCGCCATATCGCGATGAAGAGCGGCGAGCACGGCTGGTATCGAACTATAGACAAAGTATACCCAGGTCTCATTGACAAGCCAAAGCTGCTTATTCAAGACATGAAGTCATCCATCCAGCCGGTTTATGACAGAGGCGAGTATTATCCTCATCACAACCTCTATTGGATAACATCGGAGCAATGGGACCTCGAGGCACTTGGCGGGCTGTTAATGTCTGAGACGGTGCGTATGATCGTTGCGGCCTACTGCGTCAAGATGCGCGGTGGGACCCTACGGCTTCAAGCGCAGTTCCTCAGAAAGATCAGGCTGCCTGACCCAGGCTCCATCGATGATTCGTTGCAAGATGCACTCATTGACGCCTTTAGGCGCAATGACCGGGAGAAGGCCAGCGAGGCGGCACTCATGGCCTTCAAACTTGAGAGGTAGGATGCATGAAGAAGATCGAATATGCCCTGCTTGAGATAACTAGGACACGAAAGGCAGCCGCAACCAAGCAAGCTGCAGCAGGGGCAATAGACAAAGGAGCGCGGGGCGAGGTTACGAGCGGCGGTCATCTAAACGCTGTGGCTAAGGTAATCGCAAATGTCTTTATTGATGCAGGAATCCCTGCTGACTGGATATTCTGTTCGAGAAACAGCCTTGAATTGCCTGGGTACTTTCGTGCTGAGAAGAAATGGGACATAATAATCGCTCACGACTCAAAACTTATAGCCGCAATAGAACTAAAATCGATTTGGGGCTCTTACAGCAAGAACTTAAACAATAGGGCAGAAGAAGCCATCGGCTCTGCTATTGACATAGCAAGGGCGATACGTTCTGGTCTGCTCGGCAGTTCATCGCCTTGGTTAGGTTATGTATTTATTCTTAAGGATAATGAAATAATCCGAAAGACAACTCGCTTCAAGGAGCCTCACTTTTTGGTAGACGGAATCTTCAAAGAAACAAACTATCTTGAGCGCTTTGAAATCATGTGCAGTCGATTAGTAGCAGAACGTCTTTATAATAATGCCTGGTATGTCTGTCTCAAAGAAAGCGGTGAATTCTTTGAGCCTAATCCAGAAATGACATGGAACAAATTCGAAGCCGCAATCAAAGGCAAAGTCCTCGAGGTACTGGCATAAAGAGTTAGTCGCGGCTAGACCAGCGATCTAGCCGCGAGACGCTGCAGCTTCGAACGCAATCTCTCGCTGACAACCGACACGGGGGTCACCTCGTGTGGCGTTCAGCGTCGCCGCTTCAAGCCCTAACAGGGCAGGCCGTGTTATTGTGTCAGCTCGATGCCGATGTCGTTTATCTCTTGGATAAGACAGCCGTCGAGCACCGCAAGGGTCTCAAACGGCACGTACGCCAAGGCCGTCTTGTCGAACATGACCCGGATCTCACAGGGAAACTCCTCGTCAGCGCCATAGTAGGAGATCTCGGTGGGCACGCGCGGCAAGACCCAGTACTCCCAGATGTCGTGCGCGCTCGGCCGCGGCTCAAGACGCCGTGCGCCAAGGACGTCCATGGTCTTGCTGAAGAGCTCGGGCGAGTCGCCAAAGAGCTTGCACACGCCGCTCGTCATCCATTCCGTGCCGCGCGAGCCCGAGAAGATTCCCTGCGAGAAGGCGTGCAGCATCTGAAACTGCATCAACGGCTCCCCGCGGCCGCCCGAGGTCAGGTAGTAGATCAAGACGCTCTTGCGGTTGACGTATTTCCGGGTGCTTTCTGTGAGACAACGCACGCCCGTCGCGTCGATCTCGTAGGGCCTACGGAGAAACTCGATCCGCACCACGCCGTCTTGTGGCGGCTCCAAACCAAGGTCGCCGCACACGCTCGCGAAGTCGCAGCCAGCTAGCCTCGGCACCAAGACGTCGTAGGTCTTCTCGTACCCTCCCTTTATTTCTGCCATGATTCGATCGTCCCTTCTCTTTGCAAACCGCTCCTGCTGTGACCCCGGCAGCCGCGCTCACTCCTGCTGTGGCCCCGGCGGCCGCGCTCACTCCTGCCCGCGCGCCATCCGCGCCAGACGCTCGCGCGTGGTCTCGTCGAGGCGCTCGCCAAGCGTTCGCTTGACGAGGGTGCGCTCGAGCTCGGCATGAGTGAGCGTCTTGAGGGCGCGCATCTCGTCGGCAAACCCTAATGCCGACATGCGCGTGACCTTCTTGCTGAACACTGTCCATTGCGTTGCGGCATCAGAGGTGACCACGAGCACCTCGTGGCCGTCGTCGGCAGCGGCACGCGCCTCCTCCTCAATCACGGTGTCGGCGCTGACGCCTGCTGCTGAGAAGACGACTCTGACGCCCGCCACATCAGCAGTGTTGCCCGTCGAAGACGGGTTGCCGCCGCCGTCAAAAACCACGGTCGCCACAAAGCGCCGGTGCGCGAACACCGCGACATCACTGATGAGCGCCTCGCGTGACTTGTTGTAATGCTCGTGGGAGAAGTCCGCCTGGCCGTCTCCGTCATACATCCCGGAGCTGCGCAGCACGTTATAGCCGTCTACCACCAGTATGCGCAGAGGCGGTTTTGAGGTATCGAGGTTTTTGGCGCACATGGCTGTGCAGGCACTCCCGTCTCACCAGCCGGTACTGTTGTTATTATACTGCTCATGGATCAAAAAGACTGACGGCGGGGCGGGTAGACACCGCCGCCAAGCCGCCGCCGCCAAGCCGCCGCCAAGCCGGAACCGTACACTTTTGTCATTCTTCTTCTTCATTGTTTACTTTTTGGCAATTTCATGTTACAAACGATTCGTTGAAGTGTCTCACATGACCGTCAGGGGGTCTGACGGCGGTCTTTCAAAGGGGTGGCACACATGAACAAGGTCCGCGTATCGATTGTCACTATTGTCTCAGCATGCCTCATGTCGGCACTCTTGTTCGCCTCGCCGGCGTTTGCGCAAGAGCGCGTCACTGCGGGTCCCCTTGAGGGGGCGCGTCTTGTGCTGCCCACCCTCAGCAAGACATACCCCCTATCAAACATCCTGGGCGACGACAGCACAAGCACCGGGCCACATGCAGGCGAGGTCGAAGTCAGCGAGGCCACCATACCCCTGCTCATCACGCCCGACGCCCCGCCTGCGCCCGAATCGGAGGCGACGGACGTGATCTACGAGCAGGAGCCGCCCCTTGCCGACCACATCTCGAGCACCTGGGCGCTCGCAAACCTCCTGCTTGCCGTCATACCGCTTGCGGCGATCGTCCTTCTCTTCGTCAACTACTTTCGCAAGGGAGAAGGCCGCCTGAGCTTGCACCTCATCTGCTTGGTGGCCGCCTTGGCGCCACTTGCCGCCTTCTTCATGACTGAGAACTTGCAGATGCCCCTGGTCTTTGTAGACGACTACACCTTGCTCATGGCAACGCTCGCATGCATCCAGACTGCAGTGGCAGTCGTGGCGCTGCGCCCAACGCCCACAGTGGTCGTGCGCACGGTGCCACGGCCTGTTGTGCCAGAAGACGAAGAGGACGACTCGGCCGCCGACCACGAACTGCTCATGCCGCACGGTGCGCACCAAGGGCTCAAGGCAACCTGACCAGGCTCCAGCGGTACCAGGGTAGCTCGTCTTTTGCATCGGCCTTGTTCTTCTCTCGTATGACAGCTGCCGCCTTCAGGCGCACGTCGCTGTCTGGCGCCTCGTCTTGCAGCCTCATAAGTGGAGAAAGACCCGCTCCGGGCAACCCCGTTGCGAGCATCTGCACGTCAACCTCCTCCGTCTTGCCGCTCAGATAGCGGTCGACGTTGTAGTGCGCGATGATCGCGTCGGTGTTGACGAGGCCTAAGGCAAGCGTGAGAGCACAAGCCACGGCAACCAGTGGTCGGGCCATGTTGAAGCGTCGCATGTGCCAAAGCGTCAGCAGCACGAAGGCTGCCAGAAGCAGCAGCATGAACCAGATGGTATACAGGCGTAACCTTGTAAGTCCGTACGCGTCTATGTAGAGAAGCATCTTGCTGGCTGCCACGACCACCAGCAGGCACGTCTCGAGCGAGACAATGCCTCCGACCAGGCAGATCGCGCGGGGGATGCGCCCCCGTGCGCCCGGACCTGCGCCAGCCTCAGTGCCGTCGTGCCGACGCCTGACCGTCAGGTGCACAAAGGCCACTATCACCAGGTTGATGGCCGCAACGCAACACAGCTCAAAAAAGCCGCGCCGCGCATACTGCGCATAGGTCAGGCTCTCGGGCAATTCGCCTTGAAGTGCCGAGAACAGGTAGCTTCCCATCGCTATGAAGAAGACAAGGTACACGAAGGCGAACACGCCAAGCGGCAACGCGAACAAGGCAGGGGGCACAATGCGCAAGCGTCCGACGCTCTGCTCGACCTCATGAGCCTGCGCGAGCCGACCGCCCGTTTTTTGGTCGCCGCCCCATGACGGACGCAGCCTCTGGGCGACGTTGCCTACGGTCGCGCCAAACACATAGCAGGCGACAGGAAGCCCAATGACAAGCTCCCCGGCATACTCGACCAGGCGCGCCGGATCTAGCGCCATGAGTGTGACGAGCGCATGGTCGACCAGAGCGTAAAACCCGTCGTCGGCAGCGCTGAGCAACACGATGACACACAGGAGCAGCGGCACGGTCGCCACAAGGCCGACAAGCCCCACCAACACGGCTTTCCGCGCTCGCTTGCCCCGCACGAGTCGCCCAAACAAGCTGGCGAGGCAGAGGAACATCCAGCCAAAATGCCTAAACGGCACCACGAGGCTATGCCGCGCAAGATCTACGACCACGAACCCGTCAAGCATGCGCTTGAGGAGAGAGTGACACGAGCACGCTGCCCACATGAGGCAGACAAGCGCCTCGAACATGAAGAGCAACACGTTGATGCCGCGTGGGCCGCACAAAGCGAAGGGAAGGGCCCCGGCAACTGCAACGCCGAGGAGGATGCCGCTGCGGACTGACTGCTTGATGCCGTTGGACACAAAGTAAAGCAGCGTGCCGACTATGAGCGCAATAAAAAACACGGTTGCGCCGATGCCGTTGAGCCCGCGCCCGTCCAACTCCCATTCCCAAAAACAGAAGCCTGCAGCGACCAGAAACAAGGCATAGGCGATACTCGCGGGCGTGCGATACGGGCGGGCGGGCGCGGCGGGCGCGACAGGCGCAACAGGCGCGACAGGGGCGACAGGCGCGACAGGCGCAACAGGCGCGACAGGCGCAACGGGCGCAACGGGCGCGGCGGGCGCGACAGGCGCGACAGGCGC
>JAITHV010000123.1 GCA_031279835.1 Coriobacteriales bacterium | reverse complement strand
TGTCTCGTTTTTGCGCAAAAAGCTGCGCTTCCTCAAGTCCGACCTCCACATCAAGACCTTGCGCATGCTCGGATACCGCCTTGAGTCAGTCGGGGGGGCGAGTGTCGCAATCGAGGCGCCCGCTGCCGCTCGGTCAGACGAGGCCAGTTCATGCTAAGGCGGCTGCGCCGCCGCTTTATCCTCATCTCTATGGGGCTCGTTGCCATCGTGCTAGTCGCGGTGCTGGGCGCGAGCGTCGCGTCAGGCTATCAGACGCAGCGCGAGAGCATCCAGGAGGCGCTTTCTGAGGCGGTCGCATTCGGCAACGGTGACAGCAGGCACCTCTGGATTGGGTCACTATCGAGCACTAATGACGCAAGTGCCTCTATCAGCATCGGCGGTGGCTCTGACATCCCCGTCTTTGTTGTCACACGCTACGAGCTGAGCGGCCTGCTACTGACCAGAGACAACATAGCCTCAATGGACGAGGAGCTCTTTGTCGCCGCGCTTGCCCGCATCAAGCACGACATCCCCACAAGCGGCGACGTGGTCGTCACGTCGAGCGGGCAGTTCAGCGACCTGGGACTGTACTACCTCGCCGCGACCTATCTCACACCCTCCGGACCTGAGACCCGCGTCGCCTTTGCCAACGCCACTCCCCTGCTCAAGGCAACCATGCAGCAGGCCGGCATGTCGGCGCTCATTTTTATCGGGGCCATGCTTGTGCTGCTCGGCATCACAAGCCTGCTCTCGCGCATTGCGCTGCGCCCTGTTGAGCAGGCGTGGGAGAAGCAGCGCCGCTTCGTGGCAGACGCGTCGCATGAGCTCAAGACTCCGCTCACGGTCATACTCGCAAACACCAACCTGCTGCGCGCGCACCCCGAAGCGACTGTTGCCGACCAGATGCAGTGGGTTGAGAGCACGCAGTGCGAGGCGCTGCGCATGGACGGCCTCGTGCGCGACCTGCTGCTGCTTGCACAAACCGAAGAGGGAGCGCCTTCGGCGCACCATGGTGGGAGCCAGGCCTTTGAGACGCGTGTTCAGGCGGATAAGCCCGTTGACCTGAGCGAGGCCTGCAACCGCAGCCTGCTGCAATTCGACGCCGTGTTCTTCGAGCGCGGCGTCAGCACCCATAATGCTATCGCTGACAACATTTACGTGCTCGGCGATGCTGAGCACATCGACCGCCTGATCGGCCTTCTGCTCGACAATGCCAGCAAGTACTGCAACGCTGACGGCACCGTGTCGGTCTCCCTCACATCAGACGCCGAGCACGCCAAGCTCGCGGTCACGAACAGCGGGGAACCCATCGATCCCGAGCGCCTCGCCTTTGTCTTCGACCGGTTTTACCGCTGTGACGATGCCCGCAGCGAGCAGGTCGAGGGATACGGCCTCGGGCTGAGCCTGGCCAAGAGCATCGTCGAGGCCCATCGTGGCAGCATCGCGGCCACAAGCAACAGGTCCGACGGCACGACCTTCACGGTCATCTTGCCCCGAAGGCCGTGAGTCGCACAAGTCAGTTATGCCGAAGCATGTTTTCTGCGCACATATTCATAAGCTATTGCAGTAAAGGCCGACGCGACATTGAGCGACTGGGTGCGCCCGAACTGAGGGAGCTTGAACTCAAAGTCGCACGTCTCGCGCACAAGTCGCGAGAGGCCGGTGTCTTCGGCACCCATACATAGCACGAGGCGTCCTTCGAGCGGTGCTTGCCAAATGTCGTGGCGCGCGTGCTCGGTGGCCCCGCCAACCCAGAAGCCCTCGTCTTTAAGCCTCTTGAGCACGGCAACAAGGTTAGGCTCGCGAGCCACCATAAGGCACTCGATGGCCCCAGCCGAGGTTCTAAACACCGCCTCATTGACCTGGGCAGCCCGCTTGCTGGGTATGACAACGCCGAGTGCGCCCACCACCTCGGCGCTCCGGATGATCGCCCCAAGGTTGCCCACATCGGTTATATGGTCAAGAACGACAATGAGCGCATGGGGTTTCTCCTGCGCCGCCGTTATGAGGTCTGTCAGGGTTGCATGCGTATACTCATACGCCTCGTTGCCAAATTGCTTGGCCTGTGTGCGCCAGTCGCTCATACACTGCCGACACGGATAAGTCGGGGACCTTGAGGGGTGTCTTCAATAGCGAGGCCAAGCACGGCGAGACCGTCTCGCACAGCATCGGCTCGCGACCAGTCCTTGGCTGTGCGTGCGTCCTGTCGCTCGGCCATCAGCGCGTCAAGCGCTTCTGCAGGCGTTGCGCATGCACAGCCTGCCAGACGCGCCGAAAGCTCAATGATCTCGGAGGGGAGGCCGTCTCCACCCGATGCGACACAGCTGCATTCGAGCTTGATGCCAAGGACGCCGACCAGCTCCTCAATCGTGTCGGCCGCAAGGGCGACCGCAGATGCAAGCTCGGCTGCGCCCACGCCCTCAGAAAGCGCGACATTGCCCGCGCTCACCAAGTCGTAGACTCCCGCAACCGCGCTTGCCGTGTTGAAGTCATCGTCCATTGAGGCAACGAACTGCTCGCGGGCGCGCGCAACCTGCGCACGGAGGCAGGCAGCGGTGTCGTCTGCTGTTGTGCGAGCTGCTGTGCCGCCCTTTGCGGCACCGGCCTCGTGCGCCTGCGCCTGCCCCTGCGACTGCGCCTGCGCCTGCGCCTGCGCCCAACGCAGGTTGCGCACCGCGCCCTCGACGCGCTCCAGGGCAGCAGTAGCCTCGTCTAGACGCTCGGTCGAGTAGTCAAACGGAGAGCGATAGTGAGTCTGCAACATGAGCATGCGCAACGCGGCAGGCCGCACCTGGGCAAGCACGTCTTTGAGCAGCAAGAAGTTGTTGTCGCTTTTTGACATTTTCTCGCGGTCAATGGTGAGCATCCCTCCATGCAGCCAGTAGTTTGCAAAGACCGTGCCAAAGCAGGCCTCGCTTTGCGCGATCTCGTTCTCATGATGCGGAAACACCAAGTCGTCGCCTCCGGCGTGTATGTCAAACGGGTTGCCTAGATAACGCGCGCTCATCGCCGAGCATTCAATATGCCAACCCGGACGCCCGTCTCCCCAGGGAGAAGGCCATGACGGCTCGCCAGGCTTTGCCGCCTTCCAGAGGGCAAAGTCGAGCGGGTCGCGCTTGCGAGGGTCGACCTCAACGCGCGCGCCGCACATCAACTGCTCGATGTCGCGCCCGCTGAGCTTGCCGTACGGCCGATACGACCGCACCGAGAAGTACACGTCACCGTCCGACTCATAGGCATGCCCGTTTTCGACAAGGCGAGAGACAAGCCCCACCATGCTGTCGATCTCCTCCGTGGCGCGCGGGCGCAGCGTCGGGTCGAGCACCCCAAGCGCCTGCATAGACTCGATGAAGGCCTCCGTGTAGTGGGCGGCGATCTCGGCGGGGGCCTTCCCCTCCTCGTTGGCGCGGTTTATTATCTTATCATCGACATCTGTAATGTTTTGTACAAATGTTACATCATATCCTTTATATATAAAATAACGTCGTATGACATCAAAGCTCAAGAAGGTCCGCGCGTTTCCGATATGGATATGGTTGTAGACGGTAGGCCCACAGAGGTAAAAGCCGACTTTTCCGGGAGTGCGCGGGGCGAACTCCTCCTTGCGGCGCGTCATGGTGTTATAGAGTCTCATCGGGTTCCCGTCTCGTTGCGGTTGGCCAACAGGCCTACCGGGCGTTGCGGCTATGCCTGCCTGCTCGATTATAGCAGCGGCACCGGCAGTTAAATCCCTGACCCATGGGTGAAGATGTCGTTGCGCATCTGGTAGGGGGCAGAGCCAATGTGCTGCCAGTCCGCTCGGGGCATGGTAAGCTTCTCCTCCAACAGCGCGACGCGCAGGTGCAGGCGCTCGATCTGGTCTTCTATGGGGTCGGGCAGCAGCTCACGGCGAAAAGGGTCCGCCGGGCAGATGCGGATGCCGTCCTTCGCGACGATCCTGCCGGGGATGCCCACGACCGTGCAGTCCTCGGGCACATTGTCGAGAACCACCGCCCCGCCGCCTATCTTGCTTCGCGCGCCGACGGTGATGTTGCCAAGGACTGCCGCGCCCACCCCGATGACCGCGCCCTCATCGACATTCGGATGTCGCTTGCCGTGGTCTTTGCCGGTGCCGCCGAGCGTGACGCCTTGATAAATCGTCACATTGTCGGCCACGACCGCCGTCTCGCCTATTATGACGCCCATTCCGTGGTCGATGAAGACGCGCCGCCCGAGCTGCGCGCCGGGATGAATCTCAATGCCGGTGAAAAACCGCGTGCATTGGCTAAGGAAGCGCGCGATGCCGCGCCGCCCATGACGCCAAAGCCAGTGCTCAAAGCGATGTGCGCATGCCGCCTGCACACCGGGATAGCACAGTAACACGCCAAGCGTCGAGTTGGCCGCCGGGTCAAGCTCCTTTACCGCCTGTATGTCTTCACGCAAATGCTTAAACATTTGTTAGCCCAATCTCTCGTTGATGAAGGAATTGTGTGGTCTGCCTGCCGTCTGCCGCTCGCGTGCCTGCATGCCCCTGTGGCCTGCCCGCCCGCACGCGCGGCTCGTGGTCAACAACAACAGAGAAGGGCGACGGCGTGGGCAGATATGCCCTCCTCGCGTCCCTCGAACCCGAGGCGCTCCGTTGTCGTCGCCTTTATCCCTACCTGTTCTACTTCAAGGCCAAGGACATCCGCTATGTTCGCGCGCATCGCGCCGCGATACGGTGCTAGTCTTGGCGCCTGCGCCACTATGACGCAGTCGATGTCCTCGATGCTCATGCCCCGGGCGACCACCAGGCGTCCGACTGTCTGGAGAAGGCCAAGCGAGTCGGCGTCCCGATAGCTCGGGTCAGAATCAGGAAAGAGCTGCCCGATGTCGCCGATGCGCGCGGCGCCCAGGAGAGCGTCCATGACGGCGTGGGCCAGCACGTCGGCGTCCGAGTGGCCGGCGAGGCCGCGCTCGTGCGCGATGTGCACGCCTCCAAGAACCAAGGGGCGGCCCACGGCAAAGGCGTGCGCGTCGATGCCCAGCCCAACACGCATGCGCATGTGCACGTGGCGGGCGTCATGGCCGACGTCACAGGCGGTGCCGGGCGCCGCCGAGGTGCCGATGGTTTTGGACGCGTCAGTCATGCGCTCAGTGCGCCTTAAGACGCAGCGTGAGCCCCGCCTCAGCGAGACCGCGGTCTTCCGGAACCGTGATCTTGATATTGTCGCGCGGCCCTTCAACGAGCAGGACTTTGCCACCGTCCCGCTCGACAAGCGACGAGTCGTCAGTGCCCACAAAACCTTCTGCAAGCGCTTGGCGATGGGCGACGCGCAGGACTTCGGTGCGAAACACCTGAGGGGTCTGCGCAGTCCAGAATGCCGCGCGGTCTGGAGTGCCTATGATGTTGTTGTCACTCACAAGCTTAAGCGTGTCTATCGCCGGATACCCCACTACCGCGCCGTCAGCGTCCACGCTCCCCCGCACGGTGGCGATGGTGTGGCTTATGAGCTCGGGGGTGACCAGCGGACGGGCACCGTCATGAACCGCGACAAATTCGTAGTTCAACGGGACCATGTTGAGGCCAGAAAACGATGATTCCTGGCGGATTGCGCCAGCCGCCGCCATAATGACCGGCGTCACAAACGGAAAGGCGTCAATCGCCTCGCGGCAGTACTCATCCATGCGCTCCTCGGGCACGACAATGATGATAAGCCCCACATCAGCGACGGCGTCGAATGCCTCAGCGCTCCAGGTGAGTATGGGCTTGCCGAGAAGCCTTAACAGCTGCTTGCCGCCCTTGCGCCCAAAACGCTCGCCACTGCCGCCGCCGAGAATCACTGCCGCCGTGTGAGGCTTCTTTGCCACTTGCCCGCGCAAGGGACCCAGTGAGGTCTCAAGCTTCTCTATGTCGTCTTGCGAGATATAAAGATCGGGGGCGGCGAGCACCGACGGACCGGTGACCGGGTCGCTCGCTGCGTGGCGCGACGCAGTGTACCTCGGTTTCGAAGGGTCGTGGCGGGCAAAGGGGGTGGTGTTGGCTGTAGGTCGATGCATAGTCGAATTATAGCAGTTGTGTCGTGGCGCCCCGCTATTCATGACGATCTGATGACCCTGTTAGCAAACAGCAACGGGACGCAGGGCTTTCAAGGTCCATCATCCTTGAAGCACGCTGCGTCCCGTTGTCCTTTCGAATCGGGGGGAGTTCCCATTCCTGGGGGAATAACACAAACCAGGAGGGCAACCCGGCAAGGGGACAAGAAGCACGAACAGTAACAAGTGAGTGTTCGGGCAAAGACACTCAGGAGAAGATTATGAGACACGCAAAGGAGTCACGCGTGCTTGATACGAGCAGAGAAGAGCGTTCGGACGTACTATGAAGGGATGAGCTACTGTCGTATCGTGCATCTCTGTGTCATTCCCCCAGGATCGGGAACTCCCCATATACGATTGTCAAAGTCCTACAACTCGTGCCAGCAGTCCGGGCTGACGCACCTCCGTTCTCTTATTGTACCTTACGCAATTGTCTAATTGATACTTCAAGAATCATAAAGCAGATTATTGAAGTTACTAATATGGGTAGTATTGTATCTGTTGTTGTCTTAAATATGCTGTCTCGGATTAACGTGCCCAATGATTCTTGGGAAGATCCAGGTTGTGCAAGTGGCGTGAGGGGACCAGCGTAGTCGGTGTCAGTCCCCGACTGCCATCCTAGCATCGGGCGTGAATCCGCTGCAGGCATCCTCGATGCGATGAGGGCATTGGCCGCAGACACAGCCTCATCAATGGTGACAGCCTCTGTGTTTTCAAAGCGCTCGAAGATGCTGTCTGGCGACCCCTCGCCTGCGGCGTAAGCGCTCACCACGCCGGTTTGCATGACAAGGAACGACATGACGAGCACAAACGTGAGGCTCAAGGAGATATAAGGAATGGGAATGCTACGTTTTGGGGACGCAGTCGGATGCGCGGGCAAGAAGGCTTTGGGGTGCGCGGTGGCAAAGGCAACGGATGCCCCGTTGAAGTGAGTATGTGACTGTTTGATTGTCATACTCCCAAACCTTCCCCTTAACCTCATTGCAATTGGCAGTCCTACGTTCGACATGCCCCCACTGAGATCCTACTGCATACAACAGCAATAGCGGCTTTACGCTCGTGAGACTTCCCCTTTGTCCATCAAAGCCATATGGACTCTTTTCTGACA
>JAITHV010000089.1 GCA_031279835.1 Coriobacteriales bacterium | reverse complement strand
TACCTGCTATTCGACAAGCATCGCCAGACGGTGACGGAGCGCTACCGGGTGCTCGGCGACGCCTCTACCGTTCTGGTGGCAAACACCACCACCCAACAAACACAGCATGACCCCTACTACCTGCCTATGAGCAAGCTCACGCCGATCGCCAAAGGAGCGGTCACCTACAGCTATGTGGGCTACTCGGTCAATGGCAACACGCCCGTGAACGCAAGTCAAGACATTGCGGCCCCCGACTTCATGTACACGCGCGACGCGCTCGTGCCGTCGGTCAGCAACGACAACAACTTCGTCGTGCTCTGGTACCAAAAAAACCCTGCGATGAACGTGAGCTTCGAGCAGTGCGACGCGGCAGGAGCGCGCGTCAACCCCGGCACGGCGCTCAAGCCCCCGATCGTGAGCACGGTCAACGCAGGTGACCACGCCTACTTCTCAGACGAGTGGGCGCGCCAGTTCACCGTCGGCGCGGCGCCGGGCACCAAGTACACCTACTACGGCTACTCGACTGACGGCGGCGCCACCATCGTGCCGGGCAGTCCTGCCCGCGACCAGGGCGTCCTTGCCGCCGACCTCAACATGACGCTCTATTTTGCCAACGTGCGACAGGTCACGGTGCATTATGTGGAGAAGGGCAACGCCAACTACATGGTGGACGCCGACCACAGCTTCCTCGTGTCTTCTGGCAACTGGGACCCAAAGGCCGCTGACGGAGGCGCGCTCTTTGACGACATAACGGTTGTTGACGACCCCACCGACCCCAACGACCGAGGGCGCGTCTACACGTACCAGGGCTACAACTGGACTGACGACCCCTATGCGGGAGACTCGTCTGTCGCCCAAGGCGAGCCAGGCGTCTACTCCGGGACGGGCGACGGGGCGCTTACCTTGTACTTCTCAACTTATTATAATGTAAATATGCGCTATCATGAGTACTTAAGCGACGCTGACCTTGCCAAGGAGATTGTCCCCGCCACGCTCATGAGCGAAGACACGGCGGCCTTCAAGGGCGGCTCCTCGCACACGTACCCCGCGCCGACGCAGACGCTCAACGCGCTGGGGCGTGACGGAGTGATGTATGTCTGGACCTACCAGGGCTATAAGATGGACTCTGACAAGGCGCCGCTTATGACGGGCAACCCGGCCTTCACCAGCCTCTGGGGCCAGCGCGACATCATCTGCGTGTACAAGCGCGGTGCCGCGACGAACAACAAGACCGTCACCGAGCGCTTCCGCGAGCAGGGCAACGAGGCAAACACCCTGCAACCCAACAACGTGCTGACCGTCTCGGGCAGCCCTGCCAGCTACGACCGTGCGTCTGGAACGCCGCCTGCGCGGCTCACCGACCCGCAGACAGGCACGGTGTTCGCACTGGTAGGCTACCAGTGGGACGACGCCGCGTCGCCGACTATTAGCGACTTCAGCAACGCCGGCGAGGCTGAGCGCACCGACCTCATGCAGTCGCACACGGTCACCTACCTGTACTCTGCCAAGCGCGTGATGTTCGCAGCTGCCTGCAACGGCACGGCGGCAGACTCGCAAAACGACAACAGCACGTCGAGCACGGTGACGCTCGTCTTCGACAATGTTCTCCATGGCACGCTTGCCTGGGGAGACGTGCAGATAAGCGGCGCCGCATCCAAGGACGCCGCACAAACCGACTTCCTCAACGCGGCCGAGATCGCAGGAGGCACGAGCGGCGGATGGGACGGCAGGACCTTCGTGGTCGCCATCGCGCCCGACCCCGCCGCCTTGGAGGGCGACGAGGTGGCGGTGACTGCCACCATCACCGACCTGGGAGGCTTCTACGACGCTGCCTTCCTGAGCCCCACCGGCACGGCGCCGCTCCATGTGCGGCACAAGGTCCTCAGTGCAACGCCCGCAAGCCCGCTCGTGGGCACCGCGTGGATCGACGTGGTGTTCGAGAACGCCAACGGCGCGCTGGGTCTTGACAGCATGACCTTAAACGACATCCGCATTGTTCAAGGTGCCAACGGAGGCATGGCCTATGCGAGCAGGCTCGTGCCCCATGCGCCGGGCAACACCGGTCCCCCGGTCTTGGGAGAGGTGCCTGACGGCTTCCACTTCAGCATCATGCTTGCAGAGGTGACCCATGACGGCGACATCGCCCTGTGGTTCGACGGCGGCGCTGACCGCCTCAAGGTCATCAACGACCCGCTTGTCGTCGCAGTGACACACCCGGTGGGCGGCGGCTCGGGTGGCATGACCCGGTACCAGTTCGTAGATGACGCCAACACGCCCTACGTGGCCGCCAGCTCAGGCGCGCAGGAGCTCCCGGACTTCTCTAAGCAAGACTCTGGCGTTCAGAAGTACTTCATGCGCGTGGGAAACTCGGCGGCAAGCGTCGAAGCACTCTCGAGCAAGTACTTGGACTATGGCAACGGCACTGCGGCGCCTACGGACGCAGAGCTGGCCAGCTGGACGGGTGCCCTGGTCGCGCGCAGCTTCGAGGTCACCGCCGGAGACGCCGCTGCAGGCGCGGGCATTGCGCCGGGCAGCTACGACCTGTACACCGACGGCTCGCTCAACGTCATCGAGGCTGCGGGCAGCTATTACACCGTGGTCTACCGCTCGTCTGACTTCACGGTCATCGGCTACCAGCCATACGCAGGAGACCCTGCGCTGCTGGTGCGACAGAAGCACCAGCCGGCCAGCGCGTTGCGGTCTGACGTAGGGCTGTACATAGACGGCGTGTACGTCGATTACTTCGCGAGCGACGGCACAAGCTACCTGTCGTTTTACAACGTGTATGACGGGTCGGGCGTGTCTGGTCCCGACTGGTTCGGCACCCTCGGCCTTGCACCTCTGCCCCACACGACGTTTTTCTACCTGCAGCCGCACCTGTTGATGCCGCAGGACAACCTCGCGAACGGCGCGCACACCGTGTACATTCGCTTTGCTGACGGCTATGCCCTCGGGCAGTTCAACAAAAACGTCAGCGCCCCGCCACAGATACTGGGAGACACCATCGAGGTGGTACGCGGCTCGTCGCTCGCCGGGCATGGCCTGCGGGCAAACGGGCTTCCGTATCCTGAGGTAAAAGACGCGTCAGGGCTTGCATTCCCGCAGGTCACTGCCGCATCTGGCCCGAATGTTGGCAGCGTCATCGAAGGCGTGACGCTCTCGGGGAGCGTAGCGAGCGAGAGTTTCGCGCTTGTCGTGTCACCTACGGCCACCGCCAAGGTGGGCGACCTGCCGCTCATACGCCTTGTTGCGACCAACAGCCTGGAGGACGTGGCGCGCACGTCTGACCCGGCAGACTATCATATTCGCGTAATAGACATACCGAGCGCCCCCCTTGGGCTTATCGGCCAAAGCACCAGTGCCGCGCTGCCAAGCGAGGTGACGGTGACCTGGAACGAGCCGAGCGCGCTGGGCAACACGCCGCTGCTCGGCTACGAGTCCTCTGTCAGCTACTATGACGGCGCTTCGGGCGTTTGGAGCGACTGGCAGTCGCTCGGGGCGCAGTTCGACCGGCATCTTGCGTTCGACCTGCCTGACGGGTGCGGAGCCTACGCCGTGCAGGTCTGGGCCTACAACAAGGTAGGGGCAGGCCCGCAGGCGGTGTTCGTCAAGGCGATCAAGGGCGGCGGCTCAGGCGGCGGCGGCTCAGGCGGCACCGGCGGTGGCGGCTCAGGCGGCGGCCCAGGCGACCCAAGCGACCCGGGCGGCATCGGGACGATCCCACCCCCGCCTCCCGGCGGCACCATTGCCGGATCTGTCACGAACAACACCGACCAGACGGTGGATGTCGACATCTTCCTCATGATCGGAGACGAGCGCATCTCAAGCCCGAGCATGAACAACCGCTACATGCACACCAACGACCTGATCTCCTTGCGCGACCTGGCGCCCGGGGCCATCACCACCTTCGTGTTCGAGCAGGTGCCCGACGGCTACTACAACGTGCTCAGCCATGTGATGCCGCAAGACCCCACGCCTCCTCCTGACCCGCCCGACACGTCGTACTACATAACGCGCGGCATCGCCATAGACGACGGCGAGGCCTCCTCGTCGGTCAGCTTGGCGCTCGGCCGCAAGCAGAGCCTGGTGGAGGTCGCGCCGGGCGCGCCGGAGCTCTCGGTGGACGGCCTTGACCGGCTGTTCTTGTCCCCACACTTCACCGAAGACGACGAGGCAGTGATTGAAGCGGGCGGCGTGGTCGAGTTCAAGCTCATGGTTGCCGACGCGCAGCCCGCCGACATCGAGGCGCTGAGCGCAGACGCCCGTGACAACAGCGAGCGCGCGCTGAGCTTCTTTGACCTGTACATCCTCAAGACGACGTACGCTCAAGACGGCACGCTCCTCGCGCAGTCTGCCGTGCCGGAGCTTGCAGCTTCTGAATACTTGACGCTTGCAGTGCCCCATGATGACGCCATAAGCGGCAAAGAAGCGGCGCACGTGTACCGGATCCATGCGGGCGCTGCGGCCATCGACTGCCTTGAGCCCGACGCGAGTTTCAGCTACATGAATGCCGACGACTGGAGCAGCGAGCTGTTCAACCAGGACCAGTATCGCGACTGGCTCCTGCTGCGGGCCGGCAAATTCTCTGCGTACGGCGTGAGCGTGCGGGCTTATGAGCTGAGCGTGGGCGTAGAGGGAGAAGGAAGCGTGGCGGGCATCCCAGCCGACACCTTGCTGATAGAGTCCGAGGGCGTCGGCCTGTCCGCCCAGCCGGCAGATGGCTGGCGCTTCGCCGGTTGGCGTGTCAACGGCGCTACGGCAAGCGTGGACGGCGCCGCGCTGGCGTTTCTCATGCCAGCAGGCGCCGTTGACGTGACGGCTCTCTTCGAGCAGCTCGAGCTTCCGGAGCCTCCTCCTCCGGCGGCTCCTCCGGTGTCTGAGGCGGGCGGGCAAGGCGGCGGCGGCGCGGGCGGCGGCGCGGGCGGCGGCGCGGGCGCTGGGGGAGCGACGGCGGGCGACAGCAGCGATGGCAGCGAGGCCGGCGACGGCGCAGGCGCAGGCGCAGGCGGCGGTGTGAGCAATGCGCCTGCTGGCAGCGGAGCGGGCAGCGGTGCCTCCGTGGAGGTTGTCGATGGTCTGGACGCCACGAGTTGGGCGCTGCTGAACCTGCTGTTCTCTTTGGGCTGCCTCGGCATGTCGTTTGCGGCCATGTACAACCTGAGCAGGCGCGACGACGAGCGCAGGGCGCATCCCGCACGGGTCGCGCACGTCGGTCGAGCCGGCCGCAGCGCCAGCGTGGCCTTTGTCGGGCGCACGGTCGGCACAGGCAATGTGGACTCTGCGGAGCGCATTGCCTTGCCTGCCCTGCCCGCAAAAGGCGCTCCGGATGAGCGGGGGCGCCAAAGGACCGTTCGGCGGGTTTTCGCACTTGCCGGCATCCTCTGTGGGCTTCTCGGCCCGGTGCTCTTCATCGTGCTCGAGAGCGTTACCGGCCATATAGTCTTTGCGAACATCCGAACGCCGCTCTTTGTGCTGCTCTTTGTTGCAGCGCTGCTCTTTGTGGACCGATCGCGGCTGCGTGACCAAAACACCGCAGTGCGCCCAACTCCGCGCCGTCTGCCGCGATAGCAGCGCGAAGAGGAGGGATGCCCGGTAGGGATGCCCGGTCGTGCTGTCGCACGACCGGGCATCCCTCTGACCAGCGACAAACGACTCACGAGGCTCGATACATGTTACACTTGCTACGTATTGCAGAACGGTGTCTGCCATGTACAGTTTTTGTGCCTGATTGTTCATTTGAGCATAACGATGACGGTAATGTGATATTATTCATATCAGTTATGCTAGGAGGGTTAATTGACGGACGAAACCTTTGGTGATAGGCTCGCCGAGGCGCGCATCAGAAAGGGCCTGAGCATTGAGCAGGTCTCGAATATATTGCGCATTCGTTCGTCGATAATCGATGCACTCGAATCCTGCACGTTCTCCCATATGCCGCTTAAAGGCTATTCGCGCAACATGGTTAGCTCGTATGCGCGTTTTTTGGGCCTTAACTCCACAGACATCACCGAGCAGTTCTTGCGCGAGTACCGCGAGTTCGAGCGGCTTCAGAGGCGCTCGCACGTCACCCACATTGACGAGCCAGAGGCGTACTCGGCGATTTATCCTGAGCCAGGAACTATCAATCGGAGCACGAGAAGCCGTGAGACCGTCAATATGGCAAACCGCGGCAAGGGCTCGCGCTCGTACTGGTCCACTGAGAACCCCGATGCCCTCAACCGCAACATCGACCCCACGTCGCGCCGCAGCGCCCGGCGCAACGACAGTCGGCGCGCGACGGCGCGCGACCAGGGCAGGCCGCCCAACTCGATTCGCAACCAGCACTACACGAGCTCGCGTCCCCAAGGCTCGCTGCTCTCGCGCATGCTCGCCCCGATAACCACGCGCCCCGTGCTTCTCATCGTGTTGCTCGCCATTGTCGCTGTGGCGGTCCTTGTCGTCTGGGCGACGCTTGCGAGCAACTGCGCCCGCAACAACGAGAACCTGCTTCCCGTGACCGGCGCCTCCTCGTCGTCTACCGAGGGCATCTCGGAGGAGCAGCTAGGCAATAGCCTTGAAGAGATACAGGCACAAACCGCGCAAGACGCGCGCTACGGCCCCTTCGACCTGAAGATCGTCGTCGATGGGGGAGCGTCATGGCTCCAAGTGACCGTCGATGGTACAACTGAGCTCGCAAACGTCATTGACGGCCCGTGGGAGCAAACCTATCGGGTCTCAGGGTCTGCGCAGGTCCAGTCAGGCGCCCCAAGCTACGTCAAGGTGTATCGCAACGGCGAGGAGGTGCCCATCGGACTTGATGTGATAAGCCTCGAGGTGCAGCAAAAACCCGAGGAGCCGCAAGCCGGCGACGCCAATGCCGGCAGTGAAGTCCCCAACATCAACGAATAGCGCCAAAGCAGATGAGCCGGCGGCCCTCGTCTGCCAGACAAGCTGCCGCGTGAACGACTTCTCGCCGTGCTTCACCCGGTGCTTCTCCCGGCGCTTTTCGCGGCAACTCTCGCCATGCTTCTCCCGGCAACTCTCCCGGCGCTTCTCGCCTCGCCTGAGCCCAGGTGTTGTGGCATACTTTACTGAAGCGGGCAGTCTATGCCGTCTTCCCCCTTTCGGGCGGCTGCCCGCATTACCCCTTCCCAGACATGAGTCAGGAGCACCCATGGCAAAAGACAGCAGCTTCGACGTTGTCTCTGAAGTTGACATGCAAGAGGTAGACAACGCCTTTCAGCAGACGCGCAAAGAGCTCACACAGCGCTACGACCTCAAGGACTCGGCCGCCAAGCTCGACCTCGACAAAGGCTCCAGCAGGTTCACCCTCGCGGCGCCGAGCGACTTTGTGGCCAAGCAGGTCATTGACGTGCTCAACACCAAGCTTGTCCACCGCAAGATCGACCTCAAGGCAATCCGCTGGTCAGATCCGCAGGCTGCAAGCGGCATGACCGTGCGACTCTACGGCGACATCATCGCCGGGATCGACAAAGACACCGCCGGCCGCATCAACAAAGACATCAAGGCCGAGAAGCACAAGAACCTCAAGGTGCAGATCGAAGGAGACAAGCTGCGCGTCTTCTCTCCCTCACGCGACACCTTGCAAGAAGTCATTGCCTTTCTTAAGGATAAAGACTACGGCCAGCCGCTCCAGTTCAACAACTATCGGTGACGCAACACGACGCGGCTGCCATGACCACGCCGGCGCTCGACAGGCTTCCGCGCACCATCTGGCTTGAGCGCGTTGAGACGAGGCCTGTCAGCCCTGGGGCGACCGTTGGCTCTAGCGCGCCGGCCACCGGCGCGCGTTCTCTTCATGCGGCCGAGGTGCGCCTCGTAGACCAGACCCGCCTGCCGATGCAAGGAGACATACTGTGCTGCCGGACGCTTGAGGCGCTCGAGTGCGCCATCCAGTCGCTGGCAGTCAGGGGCGCCCCGGCCCTTGGGGTCGCAGGCGCCCTTGCCTTGGCGCTTTGGACGGCAAACGAGTCAACACAGGAGTCCGTGGCGGGCTATCTTGCCGCGCTCAAGGCGGCCGCTCTGCGCATCGCGTCTGCGCGCCCGACCGCCGTGAACCTCAAGGCGGCCGCCGACGAGGTGGTCGAGGAAGCGTGCCGCGTTGCGGGCAAGCATCCAGGCGCCGTGTCGCTTGACTGCCTCAAAGAACGGGTGATCGAGCATGCGTCGTCGTTTGTCGCGCGCGACGAGCTGCACAACCGGGCGATCGGCGACCACGGCGCCACTTTGTTGGGCTCGCGCTCGCGCGTGCTCACGCTTTGCAACGCCGGGTCGCTCGCGACTGCCTTTTACGGCACTGCGCTCGGCGTCGTCTACACGGCCTGCGCCCAAGGCAAGGTCGAGAAGGTCTGGGTCTGCGAGACGCGCCCCGTGAACCAAGGCTCGCGTCTCACTGCCTGGGAGCTGATGACTTGCGGGGTGCCCTGCACGCTCATAGCCGACAACATGGCGGCAAGCGTCATGGCGCATGGCCAAGTGGATGCGGTCTTAGTAGGCGCCGACCGCATCTGCGCAAACGGAGACACGGCCAACAAGATCGGCACGCTGCAGCTCGCCGTGCTAGCGAGCCACTACGACATCCCACTTTATGTCTGTGCGCCCACGTCGACGATAGACGCAGGGCTGCCCGACGGCTCAGGCGTGCCCATCGAGGAGCGTGACCCGCGCGAGGTCTCAGGGTTCACGGCAACAGGCCTCATCGCCCCACAAGACGCCACACAGGCTGCGGCGTTTGACGCGCTCACTGCCTCAGGCAGCTGTGAGCTCTCCTTGCGCGGCGGCCAGGCCATGAGCATTATGCGCAAGGGAGGCACCTATGCCTTTGACGCCTGGTTTGCCTCAGCGCCGCCTGGCGTGAGCGTCTACAACCCTTCGTTCGACGTCACTCCGGCAGCCCTTGTCTCGGCCATAGTGACCGAAGAGGGGGTCATGCGTCCACCCTACCACATGGACTCGCACATATAACAACAAGATAGTTTCGGTACAGCTTTTGTCCAGCGGGCGTTTGGCGCAGCGTGCGAGACTCGTCAGATGACCAGGCCGCACGCATCATCGCAGGCGCCTCCTTTGCAGGGTAGGCTGCTTGACGGGCTCATGGAGCTTGTGTTCCCGACGCGCTGCGTCGGTTGCGAGTCCTACGGCGTCTTGCTGTGCGGCACATGCCGCGCGGCGTTGCAGCCTATAGACCCTGTGACGGCGTGTCCCCGCTGCGGCGCGCCGTACGGGAGCCTCGTCTGCACCGAGTGCACTGGCCGCGATGGCCGTGTGCCTTTCAGCTTCTCGGCCGCTCGCTGCGCCTTTAGCTTCAACGAGACGCTGGCCCGGCTTGTTGTCGGGTACAAGGACCACGACGAGCGCCGCCTTGCCGCCTGCATCGCGGGGTTTTTGGCCGAGGCGCTTCCTGGCGCCTGGCTTGAATGGGCAGACGCAGTCACCTACATACCTGCGAACAGAGCGGCGTTGCGCCGACGCGGCTTCGACCACATGCGCGACGTGGCGGCAGCGCTCGCGTCCCAGACAGGGCAAGCGTTCGCAGAACTATTGGCCAAGGGCTCTGCCGGCGACCAGCGTGCTTTGGGGCGCAGCCAAAGGGCCGCGAACCTCGCCGGCGCCTTTCGCGTCGCGGCGACGCCCTTTGCACGAGACATGCCGGCGCATGTCATTGTCTTGGACGACGTGCTCACAACCGGAGCGACCCTCAACGCGGCGTCAGAGGCGCTTGTCTGTGCCGGGGTCTTAGAGGTCCGCGTGGCGACCTTGGCCCGCGTCTGGTAAACAGTGACTAAAAAACGCATGTGCAAATCTTGGTAAACCGCATTGGGCAAAACCCCTGCGTTTCTAAGGGGCTTCTCCAAATTCTACAGTTGTCATCAATCGAAATGGTTCAATATTAGTACAATAAATCTAGGATTATCTTTCTGCGTAGCAAACGGAGCCTTATTGTTTGCGCACGATATCAGCTGTTTGTAGGATGTGGGCCAAAAAACGAACATCAGAAATTACCGCGAAATTCGCTTGTAATTATTCTAAAGATAGCGTAAATTGTGTCGAGGCAATGCAGGTGAAGAGCAGTCACATTGGAGTTTGGGACGAGAAGGGCAGTCTATGGTTAAACAACCTATAGACCAGTTTAAGGTATTGGGGCTTCACTTTCATGTCCCTTTGGCCGAGGACGGGAATCCAACAAAGCAGCGCATCGTGCTCGCTGCGACTGAGTTGTTCGCAAAATACGGCTATAGCGCTGTGTCGGTGCGTGACATTTCAGAGAACATAGGGCTGACAGCGGCAGCGCTCTATAACCACTTCAGAAGCAAGGAAGAGCTCTGGCGCACCATAATCGAGCAGGCGAAGAGCCTTTATCACATTTACTTGCAGCGACTGCAGGAACTATGCAACGAGGCGCAGACGTTTGAGGAGATCCTCGATCTTGTGTTCGCAGAGCCTGTCAGGATGGGCAACACGTTTACCAACTACGCCTTCTCGATCGTTATAACCGAGCAGTTCCGCGACCAGGAGGCAGGAGAGGTGTTTCGCAGGGTCTTCCTCGAGGAGTCGATCAAGTGTCTTGACAGCCTGTTCGCGGCAGCGGTCAACAAGGGGCTGGCCAAGGCGTTTGACACACGGCTCGTCGCAACGCTCATCATGAACAGCGTGATCGTCGGCATTGCCGTCAACTTTCAGGTAATGCTCGGGCGCGGCGCGCCCTACAACGTCGGCAAGACGCTCACGCGCCTCAAGGGCTTTGTGGCCGAGCTCGGTCGTCTCGACTAGCGAGTCACTGCGCGGTCTTGTCTGCGCGGAGCACAACCGGAGCACAGTGCGGAGCACAGCCGGAGCGCATGCCATAACGAGGGGCGTTTGGGCGGCAGTGCCAGCACGTTGTTCTTGTGCTATGCTTGAGAAACGGCGACCGTCACAGCTCGCTGCGGCCACAAACGGCCCGATTCGATAGGACTCACCATGGCAGGGTTTTTTTCTAAATTGCTGAGCGCTGGCGAAGGCAAGCAGCTCAAGCATTTTCAGGCGCTCGTTGTCGAGATCAACGCGCTTGAGCCCACGATGCAAAACATGAGCGACGATGATCTTCTTGCACAGACCAACACGCTGCGCAGCCGCTACAAGGCAGGGGAGTCCCTGGAGAAGCTGCTGCCTGAGGCGTTTGCAACCGTGCGCGAGGCGTCGGTGCGCGTGCTTGAGATGCGGCATTTTGACGTGCAGCTTATCGGCGGCATGGCTTTGAACGCCGGCCAGATCGCCGAGATGAAGACCGGCGAGGGCAAGACGCTCGTGTCCACCCTTGCCGGCTACCTCAACGCCATCCCTGAGACCGGCGTCCACATCGTCACCGTCAACGACTATCTCGCCCGCCGCGACAGCGAGTGGATGGGGCGCATTTACCGCTTTCTCGGCATGAACGTGGGGCTTATACAGGCGGGCATGCGCCCAGAGAGCAAGTCTCCTGCCTACGAGGCCGACGTGACCTACGGCACCAACTCGGAGTTCGGCTTTGACTACCTGCGCGACAACATGGTCAGCCGCCCCGGCGACCGCGTGCAAAAAGGGCATGCCTATGCGATTGTAGACGAGGTAGACTCGATTCTTATTGACGAGGCGCGCACGCCCCTCATCATCAGCGGCGCCGGGACCCGCGCGGCAGACACCTACAACAAGTTCGCCCGCGCGATGTCAAACATGCGCGAGGGCGCAGACTTCGAGAAAGACGAGGCGAAGCGCACCATATTCGCCACCGAGGGAGGCCTTCACAAGATCGAGACCCTTCTCGGCATCGACGACCTGTACGGTGACCCGTCTGGGCAGTTGGTTAACCACCTGCAACAGGCCATGCGCGCTGAGTTCCTTTTTAAGAAGGACGTCGACTACGTCGTCATCGACGGGGAGGTCAAGATCGTTGACGAGTTCACTGGCCGCATTATGGAAGGCCGTCGCTACAGCGAGGGGCTTCACCAGGCACTTGAGGCCAAAGAGCGTGTGTTGGTGCGCGAGGAGAACCAGACTCTGGCCACCATCACGCTTCAGAACTACTTTCGCATGTACCAGAAGCTCTCGGGCATGACCGGTACGGCGATGACGGAAGACGCCGAGTTCAGGCAGATTTACAAGCTGCCCGTCATGGCGATCCCGTCCAACCGCCCGGCTATTCGTGAGGACAAGGTCGACCTCGTCTACCGCTCAGTGGCCGCCAAGTACCGCGCGGTGGCAGAAGACATCGCCGAGCGCCATCAGGCGGGCCAGCCCTCGCTTGTGGGCACCGTCTCCATCGAGAACTCCGAGCACCTCTCGCGGCTGCTTCAAAGGCTCGGGATCCCCCACGAGGTCCTCAACGCGAAGCACCATGAGCGCGAGGCGCACATCGTCGCGCAGGCAGGGCGCGTGGGCGCGGTGACCATCGCCACGAACATGGCCGGTCGAGGGACGGACATCCTGTTAGGCGGCAACCCTGAGTTTCTTGCGGAAGAGCTGCTCGTCAACCAGGGCTATGACCTAGAGGAGATGGAAGACGACGAGCGCGCAGGGCTTTTGGCCGACGCGCTTGTCAAAGCAAAGCGCGTGTGCGCCGACGAGCACGAGCTCGTCGTCAAGGCCGGCGGGCTGGCCGTCATCGGCACCGAGCGGCACGAGTCACGCCGCATCGACAACCAGCTGCGCGGCCGCTCAGGTCGCCAGGGCGACCCCGGCTGCACGCAGTTTTACCTGTCGCTCGAAGACGACCTCATGCGCTTGTTCGGAGGCGGACGCATGGACCGCATCGCAAGCCTCATGGAGCGCACCGACAGGGACGAGACCGTGCCCATCGAAAGCGGCATGGTGAGCAAGGCCATCGAAGGCGCACAGCGCCAGGTCGAGGCCATGCACTTCGACTCCCGCAAGCACGTGCTCGAGTACGACGACGTGATGAACCTCCAACGCGACGCCATCTACAAGGAGCGCAACGCCATACTCGACGGCAAAGACATCCACAACCGCGTGCTCGAGATAATGGACAAGACGGTAGAGCGCACGATGAAGAGCTTCTGCGACGGGGTGATCGACGACTGGGACTGGAACGGGCTCGGCAAGTGGCTCGAAGAGCTCACGGGCCTGGAAGGCTTCGACCCGCGCACGCTCATACCGGACTTCAACGACGAGGATGCTTTCGCGCCGGCGCTCCTCGAGCATCTAGGGACGATGTTCGAAAAGAAGGAGGAGGCCATCGGCGAGGAGCAGCTGCGCAGGCTCGAGGCGCAGGTGATGCTACGCATCATGGACACCCGCTGGATGAACCACATGCAGGAGATGGACTATCTCAAGGCAGGCATCGGGCTGCGGGCCTTTGGGCAGCGCGACCCGCTCACCGAGTATAAAAACGAGGCCCACGCTGCCTTCGGCGAGCTGCGCGACACGATGTACGAGGACTACCTGCGCACGATCCTGCGCATACAGATCGTCATTCCCGAGGCACAGCCTGCCGCGCTTGTAGGCGCACAGTACTCAGGACCGAGCGGTGACGTCCCCTCGCTTGCCAATGAGGCGCGTTCCCGTGCTGCCCAAAACAGCGCTCAGGCAACGCATGCTGGCGCACAAGGCGCGATGCTGCAGCCTGCGCAACAGGCAGCGACTCAAAAGACGGCCACTATCGTGAAGGACAAGAACGACCCCTTTGCCGACGTGGGACGCAACGACCCGTGCCCCTGTGGGAGCGGCCTCAAGTACAAGCGTTGTCACGGCGCCAACTCATAGGGAGCAAGACGCCCTCAAGGCCTTTTGGGCCTTGAGGGCGTCTAAGTGCGGCTTTGGGCGCCAGCCTGCCCTTATACCCTTCGCACGGAACTGATGACCACAGGGACGAGGGGCTTGTCGTTGCTGTCAGTTGCGACGGCCGTGATGCGGTCAACGACATCCATTCCCTCGAGAACGCGCCCGAACGCGGCGTATTGGCCGTCAAGGTGCGGGGCGTCTGCGTTGGTGATAAAAAACTGACAGCTTGCCGAATCGTAGCTTTTTGAGCGCGCCATGCTGAGCGTGCCGCGCTTGTGGGCGATGGTGTTGTCGACGCCGTTCGCGCTGAACTCGCCCTTGACCGTCTCGCCCGAGTCGCCCGTGCCGGTGCCAAGCGGGTCGCCTCCCTGGATCATGAAGCCTGGAATGACGCGGTGAAAGGTCAGGCCGTCATAAAACCCCTTATCCACGAGCTTGAGGAAGTTCGCCACCGTGGCGGGAGCGACGTCGGGCTCAAGCTCCACGAGTATGACGCCGCCGTCGGCCATGTTTATCTGCACGCGCGGCTTCTCGGCGCCGGTGCTCTCGCTGGCTTTGGGAGCCTCGCCGCATCCGGTCAGCACGAGGGCCAAGCAGACTAGCATGGCCGCAATGGCCTTCAGCGAGAATCCTTTGAGCTTCTTCATACCTGGTTCCTTTCGTTGAGCAGCGTATTGACAAGCGCCTACAGAGGGCGCACGGACCTCTCTTCGGGCGGCACCCAGAGGTATTCCAGTTCGCGGTCGCCATACCGCGACTTGTGGGGGATCCAATAGCTGGGGTGTACCTCCAGCGACGACTGGGCCTTCTTTTTCTCGACAAGACTGGCTATCTTGGGCGCCATCTGCCTGCCGACGTTGTAAACGACAGGCTTGTCGTCCTCGACTGTGCCTGTCAGGTGCAGGGAGTCCACGAGGCTGCTCCGGCTGCGCAAGGGAGCGACGGGGACCCCGTTTTTGTCCTCAATATCGGGGTACGGCTGGCACAGGTACAAGATGAGGGGCAGCACCAAGTAGGCCAGGTGCGTGAGCGCGCCGCTGATGTCAAGGACGCTGACGCTCTTGAGCAGCGACTCGCGAAGCGTCTCAGGAATAGAGGCATCAGCTATTACACGCCTAACTGAGGGGTCTACCGCCTCGCGAATAGTGAGGCCCTCGGTCAGCTCGATGCGGATGCACGAGTGGTTGTGAGAGATGTCGTCAAGATAGACTCGCAGCTCCCACGCGCCCTTGCTCGTGTTGAAGTCGAGGTAACAATACATGCCGCGCAGCGGAGTAAAAGAGTCCAAGATAATGTAGGGGCATGGGTCAGGCAGGTGCCTCAGGACCCTGAGCGGTATGATGTCGGGGAGCCTGGTGGCAGAGAGCGCCGACATGAGCAGCGGCTCAAAGCGATACACGCAGCGGGTGAACTGCCAGGTCCCCACCGCAACAGCCCTCTCTGCCAGCATCGCCTTCTCCAGAAACGGCAAGTCTGGGAGCATGCCCGTTAGCAGCTGCTTCCACTCGGCGAAGGGGAGCACTACGTCGTGGGGCCAGGGAGGCTGAGAGCCAAACGCCTTGATGCGTTTGAGTACCGCTTGGTCGAGGAAGGGGAACATCCGCTGAATGTAGTGTAGGTTGGCAGTCGCCCGTTCAGAAAACATTGGCCTCTCTTCTCAGGTGCGTGTCGTGACAGCGGCCGATAAGCCGCTTGCAGCCGCATGCGTCGCCGGAGGGCGAGCATGCCGCATAATCAGTATAGCGTAGTAGTAACCGCGCGTTGTTGCGTCGGCGTGCGGTTTGTCGCGATGTGTCGGCAGCGGCAGCGCCGAAGTGCCGCTCGTGGTATCATTGGGATCGCAACAGGAGCCCGCCGGGGATAAGCGACGGCGTTGTTGCGTTGCGCAAGACACTCGATGGAGACGGCGAGGCTTTCGTCGCCGCTCCCTAAGCCCTCAAGAAAGACCTGTGAGAACCTATGGACGACCTCGAGCCACAACTTGAGCCCTTGCGCGCCCGCCTTGCGCAGGCGCGCGCATCCTTGCGACTAGACCAAAAACGCCACCAGCTTGCCGAGCTCGAGCAGACCTTCGCCGATCCGGGATTCTGGGACGACCAGGCGCGCGCGCAGACGCTCACGAAGCGCGCGTCGGACCTTCGTGCCGAGATCGCTGACTTTGACGCAGCGACGTCGCTGTGCGACGACGCTTTTGCCGCCAACGAGCTGGCGTTGCTTGAAGGCGACGAGGCGTTGGGAGAAGAAGCACTTGAACTCGTAGAGCAGCTTGATGCCATGCTTGACGCCATTGAGCTGAGCTCGTGGTTCACAGGCGACTACGACCATGGCGACGCGATTGTCTCCGTCAATCCCGGCCAAGGCGGCCTCGAGGCCCAGGACTGGGCTGACATGTTGTTTAAGATGTACGCTCGCTATGCCGCAAACCGTGGCTGGGGGCTGGAGGTGCTCGACGCGCCCGCCGGAGAAGTCATTGGCATCGACCATGCCACGTTCATCGTGAGCGGCCGCAACGCCTATGGCATGCTGCAGGCCGAGCAGGGGACCCACCGGCTCGTGCGCATTTCTCCCACTGACGAGAAGAAGCGACGTCAGACAACCTTTGCCGGCGTCGAGGTCTTGCCGGTATTGCCGGACGACATCGTGGTGGACATCAACGCGGCCGACCTGCGTGTGGACGTCTACCGGTCGAGCGGCCCGGGTGGCCAAAGCGTCAACACCACTGACTCTGCGGTGCGTGTCACGCACCTCCCCACCGGGATTGTTGTGACCTGTCAGGACCAGAAGTCGCAGCTCCAAAACAAAGAGGCTGCGATGAAGATACTCCGCGCCCGGCTCTACGAGCGCGAGCAGGCGCGACGCGACGCCGAGCTCGAGGAGCTGCGCGGCCCTAAGGCCGAGGCGTCGTGGGGCAACCAGATTCGCAACTACGTGCTGCATCCCTACTTGCTCGTCAAAGACGTGCGCACCGGCCACGAGACGGGCAACGTGAACGCGGTGCTGGTGGACGGCCGCCTCGACCCGTTTGTCATCGCGTATCACCGATGGCGGGTGGCCGAGGCGGGAAGCAGGCAGGCCAAAGACATCCAGGGGGAGTGATGCAGGTGTTCGACCGTGAACGAGTAGAAGAAGCTGCGGCGCGCATGCGCTGCGACATTGTGCGCATGGTGACTGCTGCGGGCAGCGGGCATCCGGGCGGGTCGCTCTCGGCGGCCGACATCATGGCAACCCTGTATTTTGGAGATGTGCTGCGACACCGTCCTCAAGACCCGAGCTGGGAGGGGCGCGACCGCTTTATCCTGAGCAAGGGGCATGCGGCGCCCGTGCTGTATGCCGCATTGGCGAATGCCGGGTACCTGCCACGCGAAGAGCTGATGAGCCTGCGCAAGCTTGG
>JAITHV010000034.1 GCA_031279835.1 Coriobacteriales bacterium | reverse complement strand
CCCGTGAAAAACTCGCCGTCGCAGGTGGCACAGTAGGCAACGCCGTGGCCTTTGAACTCGTCTTCGCCCACGAAGCCCACTGAACGCGGGCGGGCGCCTGTTGCCACGAGGATCCCATGGGCCTGTATGGCGCCACGCGACGTGCGGACCTCCTTGACTTCTCCGTCAAGCATGAGCTCAAGCGCCTCTGCGGCGAGAAACTCTGCGCCAAAGGCCTCGGCCTGCTGACGCATGGTCTCGGTGAGCGCAGAGCCTGACGCCTTGAGCACGCCTGGGTAGTTAACCACCTCGGAGGTGATCGTTATCTGGCCGCCAAAGCGCTCCTTCTCCACCACGAGCACGCGATAGCGGGCACGCGCCAGATACAGGGCGGCGGTGAGCCCTGCAGGCCCACCGCCGATGACAGCCACGTCGTAGAACGTGTTTCTTTCGGGAGTCTCTCCCGGTGAAGTCTCGCTCATCGAGGCCTCTCCCCTCTCGTGCTACAGCGCGCCTACGAGGTCAAGGCTCGGCTTGAGCGTAGCGGCGCCCGGCTGCCACTTGGCAGGGCAAACCTCGTCGCCATGGGCAGCGACAAACTGCGATGCCTGCACGCGGCGCAGCAGCTCCTCGGCGTTGCGTCCGACGTTGCCAGCCGTCACCTCATAGGCCACGATGACGCCTGCGGGGTTGACGATGAAGGAACCCCGCTCGGCCAGGCCGGCGCCTTCGATGTAGACGTCGAAGTTGCGGGCGAGCACTGCGGTGGGGTCGGCAAGCATGGGATAGTTGATCTTCTTGATGGTGTCGGACACGTCGTGCCATGCCTTGTGGACAAAGTGCGTGTCGCACGACACCGAGTAGACCTCGCAGCCGACCTCTTGGAACTTGCCGTAGATGTTGGCAAGGTCCTCAAGCTCCGTCGGGCAGATGAAGGTGAAGTCCGCGGGATAAAAGAAGAACACCGACCACTTGCCGAGGACGTCCTTCTTCGAGACTTCCTTGAACGCGCCCTCGTGATAGGCCTGTACCGTGAAGTCGCCGATCTCCTGGTTGATAAGTGACATAAAGACCTCCTGTTTCTGGGGCATCGCCGCCATTTTGGCGCAATGCCGACCGTCCGAACAACAATTGACTTTTTAGGAATGTATCCTAAAATCAAGTTAGAGCTTTTTATCCGGCTTGTCAAGAGGCGACGTCTGTCAGTCGCAGCAACAGTTAGGCAAACAGTGGGAGAGACATTACAGCGCCAGATGGTCCTAGAGATTGTCCGGCAAAACGAGGGTCATCTGACCGCAGACGAGATCTACCTGCTCGCGTCTGAGCAGCTTTCGAGCATCAGCCGCAGCACAGTCTACCGCAACCTCAACATACTCGCGGAGCGCGGGCTCGTCGTAGCAGTGAACGCACCTGAGCGGCCGACTTTTTTTGACCGAAACACCGAGCCGCACCATCATGCAGTTTGCGTCTCCTGCGGCATGCTGCTCGACATCCCCGCTGACGGCTTCGACGTGCGAAGCCTCGTGCCCCCCGGCTACGAGGTCGTCTCTGCCTCGCTTATCGTCAACTGCATATGCGCGCGGTGCGGCGAGGGCATGAGCGGCGCGCTTGACGAGAGCGGCGGCACGGCAGCTGACGGCCGCGCGCAAGCTGACGCCTCAGCAGCCGCTGACGGCCGCGCGTAGGCCAGCCAGGGCGCACACCGGGTCGTCTGTTCCAAACACTGCGTTGCCCGCCACAAGTATGTCCGCCCCCGCCGCACAGACGGCGGCGACGTTCTCGGGCCCGATCCCGCCGTCCACTTGGATGAGAAAGTCCCCGTCTGGCCTTCCGCTCTTGCTCAGCCGGTAGGCAGCGAGCTGGCGGACCTTGTCCACACATGAGGCGATAAGGGCCTGGCCGCCGAAGCCCGGATGGACGCTCATGACGAGCACCAGGTCGACGCAGCGCAAAAGCGGCCAGAGCGCCTCGACCGGTGTGTCGGGGTTCAGCGCAATGCCTGCGAGCGCGCCAGCCTCGCGGATGTGCCCGAGCAAGCTGGCGAGCTCGTCGGCTTGCGAGGCCGTGAGCGCGCCGATGGTGTGCGACGTGCCGCGTTGGCGCTCGCGGTGCGTCAAGACACCTATGCTGCCGGTCTCTGCGATGGCTGCAGCATGGCTCTCGACCTGCAGCGTCACGAGGTCGGCGCCTGCGTCGAGATACCAGTCAAGCTGCTCAGCAGGGTTGTTGATCATGAGGTGCACGTCGAGCCGCACGTCGGTAATGCCCCGAAGCGCGCGCACGAGGCCGGGGCCGACGGTGAGGTTGGGCACAAAGTGGCCGTCCATGACATCGATGTGGAGCCATTCTGGCGGCGGCTCAGCGGCGGCGACAAGGCGCACGTCGCGCTCTAGGTTGAGAAAGTCGGCGCTCAGCAACGACGGCGCGAACTGGACCAAGGTGGCCGCTGCGGGCGATGCGGGCGCTGCGGGCGCGACGGGCGATGCAGGCGATTCGGGCGCGAAGGGCGATTCGGGCGCGACGGGCGATGCAGGCGATTCGGGCGCGACGGGCGATTCGGTCGATTCGGGCGATTCGGGCATAGCTGGCTCCTTCAGCAATCGAACTGGAACTCCGGAATGAGGGGGCGCGCCATGAGCTCGCTGATCATGGATTCCACAGACCCGTGCCCCCACACCAGGTCGCGCACGCACCGGCTGATAGGGACGTCCACGCCATGCGCGTCGGCCAGGACCGGGATGCTACGGCATGCCAGCGCGCCCTCGACCACCATATGCGTCTTGTTCTCGTATTCCCGAAGCTCCATATGGCGGGCCAGCGCGCTGCCAAAACTGCGATTGCGCGAGTGCAGCGAGGTGCAAGTGACCACCAGGTCGCCCATGCCGGCGAGCCCCATGCAGGTCTGCGCCTGACCGCCACATGCCGTGACAAGACGGGATATCTCGGCAAGGCCGCGGGTCATGAGCACGGCCGAAGTGTTGTCGCCGTACCCGAGCTCGGCCGCGACGCCGCAAGCGATGGCAATGACGTTCTTCGCCGCGCCACACAGCTGCACGCCGGTGACATCGGTAGACGTGTACGCCCTAAAGTAGGGTGTGGAGAAGGCCTCCTGGAAGAGCTCAGCGGTCTTTGGGCACTCGGATGCAATGAGCGTCGCCGAGACTTTGCCGAGAGCAACCTCCTCGGCATGGTTCGGGCCGCTCAGGACCGCGAGGCGCCCGGGCGCCCCCAGCTCCTCGCCCAACACGTCGAGTATGAGCTTGCCCGTCTCGTGCTCGATGCCCTTTGAGAGCACCACGAGCGGGGTGTCAGCCGCCAGTTGGCCGGCGAGCATCCGGGCAACCGTGCGCACCGCAGACGACGGGGTTGCAAGCACGACCAGCTCGGCGCCGCAGAGTGCCTGTGTGGGCTCGGCGGTCGCCTCTACCGTCGACGGCAGCTCTACCGAGCTGATGTAGCGTGGGTTGTGCCGCGTTTTGTTGAGCGTGGCAGCCAGTGCGGAGTCGCGCGCCCAAAGGGCGACCTCATGGCCCTTGGTGCCCAGCAGCCACGAAACCGCGCTGCCCCATGACCCTGCTCCAACGACTGCACAGCGCATGGCGGCCCCTTAGCTCTCACGCCGACGTTGCGCACGTGAGACTGGCGCACCTTCGGGGGCATGCTCGACCCGGGGGGCCTGCATGACCCGGGGGGCCTGCATGCCCTCGCGGGCCGATGCGCCTTCACGGGCCGGCACGTCCTTGTGCTTCCCGATCTTGAGGCGCGGCTCCGTCCCGGCGACCAGGCGCGCGATGTTCTTGCGATGCGCAACAATGACTACAACCGTGACCAAACAGGTCAAGACGAGGTACGTGGGCGACCCGCCGGTGAAAAGCGCCGTGCAAAGGGGCAGCGCGACTGAGGCCATGAGCGACCCCACGCTGACTGTGCGGCTGACAAGGGCGCACAACGCGAACACCGCCAGTACCGACAAGGCCACAAGAGGCAGGACCACCAACAGCCCGCCGAAGCCAACGGCAATGCCCTTGCCTCCCTTAAACCGCATGAACGGCGAGAACATATGCCCCAAGATGACTGCCAGAAGGCCAAGCGCCAAAGGTATGTCGTGGGCCAGGCCAGAGGTGCTTATCCCCTGGGCAACGCTGAGCGCTGCGAGGGACGCCGAAGCAAACTGCATGTCGCCCTGGGCAATAAGCGCACGGCCTTCCTCAAAGACCGCGTTGCCCGCCACGAGCAGGGCGGCGACCACAACCAGGCAGCCGAGCACGCCCTTGAGCACGTCTCCTGCCAGTACCGTGATGCCTGCGCGCCAGCCGAGCACGCGCAGCGCGTTAGTCGTGCCGGTGTTGCCCGAGCCATGCTCGCGGATGTCAAGCCCGGCGGCGAGGCGGCCCACCATGAGGGCGACGGGCACCGAGCCGCAGAGATAGGCGACCAGAAGCGAGGCCGCCACGACCAAGGGGTATGTGGGGAGAAGCCCCGGAGTCTCTAGCATGCTCGTCAGTCCTTTTTCTTGAAACGGAGACGGATAGGGGTGCCGCTCAAGTCGAAGGCGTCGCGCAGGCGGTTCTCGAGGTAGCGCTCGTAGTTCTCGTTGATGATCTGCGGGTGGTTGGCAAAAAAGGTGAACGCCGGCGGGCAGGTGCCTGTCTGGGTGACGTAGTTGATGCGCAGCCTCATGCGCCCCTTCGAGATCGTGTGCCCGAAGTCGCGCAGCTCGGTGAGCAGGCCGTTGAGCTTGCTCGTGGGGATCGTGTCGCTGAAGTGGCGGTAGGCGCTGTCTATCGCGCCCCAGATGCGATGCACCGAGCGTCCTGTCTTGGCCGATATCGCCAACACCTGCGCGTAGCCCACGAAGACGAGGCGGTCGGCAACTTGCTCGCGGACTTTCTCGCGCTCTTCGAGGGTCTCAAGCAGGTCCCATTTGTTAAGTAGGACCACGAGCGCGCAGCCGCGCTCGTGAGCGAAGCTTGCGACGCGCTGGTCTTGGTCGGTCAGGCCGAGCGTTGAGTCAATGACCAGCAGCGCCACGTCGGCACGGTCGATCGCGCGCAGCGCGCGCACGAAGCCGTAGTACTCTACGTCCTCGTCGATGAGGGACTTCTTGCGCAGGCCGGCGGTGTCGATGATGCGATAGAACTGCTCGGGCGCAACGTCTGCCTCAGGCGTGGTGTCGGCGGCAGCGGCGGCAGCGGCGACTGCGGCCTTGTCGGCAGCGCGCCCGGCGGAAGACGGCGCATTGGCCGGCCGCGCCACAAGCGCGTCAATCGCGTCGCGTGTCGTGCCCGCCACGTCGCTGACGATGGAACGCTCAAAGCCGAGCATCTGATTGGCAAGCGACGACTTTCCCGCATTGGGGCGTCCGATGATCGCGATGCTGATCGCGTCTATCGCCTCGTCTTCCCCGTCGTCGGGCGACGGCAGCACCTCTACAAGCTCGTCGAGCACGTCGCCGGTTCCGTGGCCGTGCACGCTCGAGACCGGGTATGGCATGCCAAGGCCCAGGCTGTAAAACTCCCACACTGCTGTCTCGTCCGAAGGGTTGTCCATCTTGTTGACGACGAGCAGCACCGGGCACCCGGCGCGCTTGAGCATCTTGGCTACCGCCATGTCGTCGCTCGTCGCTCCCGTCGTGCCGTCCACCATGAACAGGATGGCGTCTGCCTCCTCGGTTGCCATGACTGCCTGGTTGCGGATGGGCGTCTGGAAGCTGTCGTCGTCCCCCATCTCTATGCCGCCGGTGTCAACAAGCGTGAAGTGCGTGCCGTTCCAGTCTGCCTGGTGATACGAGCGATCGCGCGTCACCCCGCGCTGCTCATGGACGATGGCGTCGCGGGTAAGTGCTATGCGGTTAACGAATGTGGACTTCCCAACATTAGGGCGCCCAACGACTGCAACGATCGGCAGGCTCACAGAATTCCAACTTCCTGGCTCAGTAGCTTGACAAGTGCTTCACTAGAACACGATAGCACATCGACCGGCATGCCTACTTCGCGCGAGAGATCCGCTGCTGTCATGTCATCAAGGAACAGCCCGTCGTCGTTGAGCATCGCGTCGCAGATGACAAGTCGCTGGGCACGGTGTCGTGAGCTGGGCGCCGCTCGGCCAAGCTGGTGTCGTGAGCTGGGCGCCGCTTGGCCAAGCTGCTCGATAAGGTCGTGGGCGGTTGTCAGCCCTGCAACGTCCACGTTGCCGCCGAAGAAGCGGTTCTCGACACCCCTGACCTCGACGCGGTCGGCAAAGGGCGACTGTCCGACAAGCGCGCCCAGCACGGGCGCGAAGGCCGTGCCGGTGGCTATAAGGTAAGTTGGCATTGACACAGGGGACGGTTCTGGCTGTCGGCTGGCACAAGAAGCTGAAGCTGACTCTGCGGCGGTCGCGCACGTGGCCAGTGCCGCATGCCAGCCGTCTACGAACAGGCGCAGCATGCCAATCCCGTCTTCGAGCTGTGGGTAGCTTCCGTATTCCTCGTCGAGCGGGAGAAAGCCGAGGACTTTGTCCCCATAGGCCTGGAGATACAGCTCGTCGCTTGCCTGGAAGCGCATCGGGCCGCCTGGCTTTCTCCCCTCCTTGTTTTTATGTGCTATAATGTCTAGCACTTTTTGGGCTTCGCCGGCGTCCTGGTAGGACCCTTGTACGCGCGCGTGGCGGGTGTATCCGTAGGGGACGACCCCCACGCTGCGTATGCCCGGGTGTGCGCCTGCCCATGCGAGCGTTGCCTCGAGCTCGCCTCCGTCATTGACGCCCGGCATGAGCACCACTTGCGCGTGTGCCTCGATGCCTGCGGCCAGCAGCTGCTCGAGCACCTGCATCCCCTGGGCATGGCGCGGGCCGATGAGCCTGCGGCGCACGGCCGGCGTTACCGCATGGAGCGAGACGTGCAGCGGCGAGAGTCGGCAGTCGACGACGCGGCGCACGTCGGCGTCTTCCATGTTGGTGAGCGTGACGAAGTTGCCTTGCAAAAACGAGAGCCGGTAGTCGTCGTCGCGCAGGTAGAGAGACGGGCGCAATCCGGGAGGGAGCATGGCCATGAAGCAGAAGACGCAGACGTTTGTGCAGGTGCGCACGGCGTCGAACACCGCCTCGTCGAAGTGTATGCCCCACGGCTGGCCTGGCTCGCGCTCAAGGCGTGCGCGCTTCTCGCGGCCTGCAGCATCGACGCACCGCAGCTCGATCACGCGCCCGTCGCTGCGCCAGAGCCAGTCGATGTAATCGCGCAGAGGCTCCCCGTCGAGCGTTTGGACGCTCATGCCTGCCTTCAGCCCGGCGGCGGCAGCGACCGAGTACGGCTCGACTACGGCGATGCGCGCTCCAAGGGCGCCGGGCGTCTTTGTGGGGGCATAGTCGCTCATGGCGAGACCTCCCCTCGCACCAGCGCGTCGCGTGCCAGCGCGTCATGTGCGGCCTCCCCTTGTGCCAGCGCGTCACGAACGAGCAACCATCGCCTGCGGAATTCCTCGGTGGCATGTTGTGCTCGGTTTGCGGGGCTCGTGGAGGGCAGATAGACCGACTCGATGCCTGCCTCCTCGACGCAAAGCTCGCGATAGAGCTTGTCGGCCGTCTTGCCGACGGTGAAGACGGCTTTGACGCAGGTCGCTTCGATTAGGGGGCGCATGCGGTTTGCCACCGGGTTTGCGATGCTTGCGTCTGATGCACCCGTGATGTCTGCCTGCTGCAAGACGTCCCAGAGCGCGAGGTCATGTGCGAGCACGAACGCCTTTCTGGAGCCGGGGTCTTGCTTGGGCTCAGGCACCCCTAAGACGGTGGCGAGTGCTGGCCAAAAGATGTTGTGGGGATGCCCGTAGTAGAAGCCTTGGGCGCGCGATGTCGGGGAAGGCAGCGTGCCGAGGATGAGAACCCGCGAGTGCTCGGAGAACACCGGCGGCCAGGGGTGCACGACGGTTGCTGGCTGCGTCTTTATCCTCCTTGAAAGTTCCACTCAGATCCCCGACTTTCCGGAAAGCCTCTGATAGTAGCGCACCGCCAGCTGCGTGCGATTCTTGAGTCCGAGCTTTTGCAGGATGACGCTCACATGATTGCGCACCGTACCTTCGCTGATGAAAAGCCGCTGAGCGATCTCCTTGTTGTCAAGGCCGCTCGCCACCGCAGCAACGACCTCTGCCTCGCGTTCGGTCAGACCGTCTTCTGGCAGCGCCTCGGCGGTGGGGGCCCGCATGCCCACGAGCGCGTCCATGCGGCCGAGCACCTCGCCGCCCAGCACGAGCTGGCCTGCCATGACCGCACGCAACGCCGGCGCTATGGTGGCCACCTCCTGCTTGACGAGGTAACCGCGCGCGCCAAGCTTGAGCGCCGTGACCAGGTACTCGTCGTCAGTGAAGGTGGTGAGAAACACGATGCGCGCTGCGAGGTCCTCGCTCAGGATGGCCTCGGCCGCCATGAGCCCGTCGCAGCTGGGCATCTGGATGTCTAGAAGCATCACGTCGGGACGGTGCTCGCGGTAGCACTGCTGGGCCTCGTGCCCGTCGGCGCACTCAGCGCACACGATTATATCGGGGTGAGCGCCGAGTATGGTGGCCAGCGACGCGCGCACAAAGGGGTCGTCGTCCACGAGGGCGACGCGAATAGGGGCGGGAGCGGGGGTTTGGATGGGGGCTGGGGCGCCTGTGGCAGCGCTGTTGCCTGCGTCAGTGCTGTTGCCTGTGCCTGCGTCAGGCATGCGTGGTGCTCCTTTATGTCGCGCGGTTGTTGCCGCAATACTACCATCTAGCTGTATGGCACGCGAGTGTCATGCGCGGCACGATCCTATACTTGTTGGACATCGGATACAATAGCGGCTGACTTTGTCCACCGATACGGGAGCGGTGATCGATGATAAGCAGCATCACTATGAATGGTGTCGCCACATTCACGGGAGAAGATTCAACTATCAATGGCCTCAATACGATTAATTTCTTCTTTGGCGGAAACGGCACAGGCAAAACGAGCATTGGGCGGGTTATTGCTGAGCCGGACAAGTACCCAGGCGCAGCTGTTTTGTGGAATGACGGCCAGCAGCTTGAAACGCTTGTCTACAATCGCGATTTCATCGACCGAAATCTTATGCCCTCAGAGATACCCGGCGTGTTCACGCTTGGAGACGACGCGATTCAGCTCAAGGAGCAGATCGCAGCCAAACGAGTTGAGATCGATGGTCTCAAGGAGGAGCTCGACAAACACAACGTAACGCTCAATGAGAAAAAGCAAGAGAAGGATACTTGCTACAAGAGTTTTATGTCTGAAGCTTTCCCCGTCAAGGACGAATATTACGATAAGTACCGTGATGCTCTTAAGGGGCATATAAAAAGCAAAGACGCATTCGCAACGCACGTTCTTGAGCAGTACGACAACAATAATGCCGAGCATATTGACCAAACAGAGCTGCAAAGAAAAGCGCGAGTGCTGTTCAGTGACGCACGTGAGCGAGTAAATGCTCTCACTGTCCTAGAATTTGACACACTTATTATTATTGAGTCTAATACTCTATTACAAAAGGTAATTGTTGGCAGAAATGACGTCGACATCGCGCGTCTCATTGATAAACTAGATAACAGCGACTGGGTGCGAAAGGGCACAGAGTATCTTGACGACAGTGAGGAGAAATGCCCCTTTTGCCAACAGCCGCTCGCACATGACTTTCGAAGCGAAATCGCGAAGTTCTTTGACGATTCCTATGAAGCCGACTGCGCCAGTCTCGACCAGCTTGCCAAAAGCTACCACGAAGCAGCAGAGCGTATGAAATCACAGCTTCAAGATCTAGCTCAAACGAACAGCGCTTTCGTTGACAGTGCAGTGTTGAAGCTGCAAGTTGATAACTGTATAGCAACAATCAATAACAATAACACACAAGTTAACAATAAGTGCAAGAACCCCAGCCAGACGATTGTACTCACATCTATACAGTCAGCTGCTGAAAGCATCACACGGACTTTACGAGAGGCCAATGAGAGAATTAATGAGCACAACGCATTGATCGACAATAACAAAAACGAAAAGGATCTCCTGATAGCTCAAGTCTGGAGATCCATCACAGAGCGTCTGAGCGCGTCAATCAAAACGTATCGCGTCGATGGCGAGAACCTAGACAAAGCGATTACGAGTCTCGGCAATCAAATTGCCGAGAAAAGCGCTGAGCTACAGACTGTTGAAGCGGCGTTGCGAGAACTCGAGGCAAGAACAACTTGCATTAACCCGACTGCAGATCGTATCAACGAGATGTTAGGAAGGTTTTCTTTTACCGGCTTTACCTTGGAAACCTCAGAGGATGAGAAAGCATATCGGCTTGTCCGCGATAACAGGCAGGCAGTTGAAGACACACTGAGCGAGGGCGAGAAGTGTTTTGTGTCTTTCCTGTATTTTTATTATTTGCTTGAAGGGAGCAAAGAGGCATCTGGCACGATGTCAGACAGGGTGGTGGTGATTGACGATCCTGTATCAAGTCTCGACGCTGACATAATCTATGTTGTTAGCAGCCTGACAAGACAATTATGCGAAAAAGCTAAAAATGATAAACATAACATTAAGCAAGTGTTTATTCTTACTCATAATGTTGTATTTCATAAAGAGGTCAGCTTTGATCCTAAACGCGATAACAAAAAAAGCCGAAAATATGAAACTTTCAACCTTGTCAGAAAGTGCTCTGGCGTATCAACGGTCGAGAGAACCGAAGGCAATCCCATTAGCACTACTTACCAGCGGTTATGGGACACCCTGAAGAATGGCGGAGACCTATTAACTGCTCGAAACACGATGAGACGAATCCTTGAAAACTTCTTTCGGCTCCTTGGCTATGACCTGCATAAGTCACTTGATTGCTTTACGGGAGAAGACCGCGTCATAGCCCGGTCATTGCTCTCCTGGCTGCATGCTGGCTCGCATAGCGCTTTCGAGGAGGATGAAGTCATCTATTCTGACACAACACTCGATCGATATCTTGTTGTATTCAGAGCACTGTTCGAGAAAACCAATCAGCTCGAACACTATGAAATGATGATGGGCGAAAATGTTGACAGCGAGATCCGACCCCGCTGACACAGAACAGATCCGGCCCCAGCGACAACTCCTCAGCGCATGAAGACAAAACCTTGCCGCCCGACTACACTAGGTGCTCATGGAGCGCATTATCGACAAAGGGATCATCCTCATCGGCTGTATGGCGGTCGTGCTCTTGGTGCCCCTCGGCGTCGAGCTGGTGCTCGCCTTTCTCTGCTCCCTCACCGTCAGCGCGCTGTGCGAGACTCGCCTCCCCTTCGGCCTCGCACGAAGGCTTCTGCCCTTCGTTTACCTGCTCGCGTCACTCGTAATCCCGCTCTTTGCCCTGTTCGTCCCCTTGGTTGCCTATGACTGCTTTGGCGAGCGCCGCCTACCGCTGCGACTCGCTTGGGCTGTCCCGCTTGTCGCAGCGTTTGTGCGCCTGCCACTTGCGGTATCGCTGCTGCTCGCGCTGTTCTCCACAGCAGCATGCCTGCTTGCCTGGCGCACGTCGCGCACCGTGGCCGCGAGCGCTGAGCTGCGCAGGCTGCATGACGCGCTGCGCGAAGAGACGCTGCGCTTCGAGCGTGAGAACCGCATGCTCCTTGAGCGCCAAGACCTTGAAGTGCGCCTTGCGCGGCTTGGCGAGCGCGGACGCATCGCACGCGAGATGCACGACAACGTAGGTCACATGCTCACCCGCTCGATACTGCAAGTCGAGGCGCTTCAGGTTGTCCACACCCGCGACGACGAGGTGCGCGAAGGGCTGGCGCAGCTCAGCAGCAGCATACACCAGGCCTTCGAAACGGTGCGCGAGAGCATCCACAACTTGCACGACGACTCCTTTGACCTCCATGAGCAGCTGCGCGCCCTCGCCGAGCATTTCGCGCAGGCTCAGGGAGACAAGGACGCGGCTGCCCTCGACTTCGAAGCCCCTTATAGCAGGATGACCGGGCGTCCGAGGGGACCGGTCGAGATTGAGCTTATGGACAAAGGCGGCGAAGTCTCGCCTGAGATCGGCCACTGCCTGCTTGCCATCGCCCGCGAGGCCGTCGCCAACGCGGCACGACACAGCGACGCGCGTCGGGTACAGGTCCGCCTCACCGAACACGCAGGGTTTTGGCAGCTTGTGGTTCATGACGACGGGAGCAGCAACCCGCTCGACCAGCACGGCCTGATGCCAACCGACACGGGAATGGGCGTTGCGGCCATGGAGCAGCGCGTCCGAGCGTTTGACGGGGTATTCCGCGTCAGCTACCAAGGAGGGCTGCGCATCCAGGCCGTGCTGCCCAAGTCGCAGCAATAACTCCGGCTATTCCGCTCAAGTGCGGAAATTTCTCACAAAAAGCAGTTGCCAAGCAGAAGCATTGGTGTTACTATTTTGCTGTTCGTAACACTCTTGACACCCAGAGAGGTGTTTCCTGCGAAAGGAGAGGCGATGGCGTGCTTTATTGTTCCCGGGTCGGAGGCAATTGTCGCAAGCATAGTGAAGAGGCTCATTGCAGACAAGCAAGTCGCATCCCCTGGCCAAGACACCACAAAGACGGAAGACACGCGTGCAACTCAGCCCAAGCTGAGCCTTAAGACCAAGCTCAGTTGGCTGACGGGGATGCTGTGGGGCGGGGCCTTGCTGCTTGCACTTGAGCATGTCTGGCATGGCGAAGTGGTCTTTTACCCGCCGTTCTTGACCGCCATGGCCGACCCCGCCGACACAGCCGTCATGCTCCAGGAGATGGGCACCGTTGGCGTGGGGATGGCCGTTCTGGTCACGGTTGCCTGGCTGGTCATGGTTCTGGTCGCTGACAACCTGCCGGCGCTGCGCAACGCCCTTGCCAAACGGCAAAACGCAACGTCCCCAACCAATGAGGCTGCGTCAGGCGAAGGGGCGTAAGGCCATGACCCTGATTATCACTGCCGCCGCCGCCCTCGTGGTGACCGCGCTTCGCTTCTTCCTTCCCAAGCAGGGAGCGCGGCTTCACCTCGGGGCGCTGGCCCTGATGTACGCGGGCGCATCGCTCATGTGGTGTGTCGATGGCATTGCAAGCTTGGTCGAAGGCGAGTCCTTTGTGGAGCTTGCAGATGCCTCTGCCATGGCAGACGACGCGCTTCTGGGCGCCTACGTGATCGGCCTTGGCCTTTTGGCTTGGCTTGTGGTGTTGGTGTTCAAGAGGATAACGACACGCAGGACCGCCGGCGAGGCGCACTGAGGCTGCTGACGCAGCACGACGCAGCACGACGCAGACAAGCGCAGGCATGGGTGATTCCGGCACCCACCGCCTGCGCTTATCTGCGTCTGCATGACAGATGTCATAGGCGCTCGTGACGGCAGTCACTGGCTGGCAACCGAGAAAACGGGGAGAATGGGCATTGCGCCACAGTCACAGCCGCAGCCACAGCCACAGTCACAGCCACAGCCGCAGCCACAGCCGTTGCCACAGCCAGCCGAAGGGAAGCCCGCAATGCCTGATGCCTCCGTCGTCAACGTCGAGAGCTTAGTTAAACGCTACCGAGACTTAATCGCACTCGATCACCTCAGCATGCGCATCGCCCCGGGCGAGGTTTTCGGTCTCTTAGGGCCGAACGGCTCCGGCAAGACCACTGCCATCAACTGCATCCTGCAGCTTCTCACCTATGAGAAGGGCGCCATCGAGCTGTTCGGCGAGAAGATGACGCCGTCGCGCTACGACCTCAAGCGACGCATCGGCATCGTGCCGCAAAGCGTCGCCGTCTTCGAGGAGTTGAGCGTGCGTGAGAACATCGACTACTTCTGTGCCCTCTATATAAAAGACGCCACAAAGCGCAAGACGATGGTAGACGAGGCAATCGAGTTCGTCGGACTCGGCGAGCACACGCGGTTTCGCCCCCGAAGGCTCTCGGGCGGTCTTGTCCGCCGCCTCAACATCGCCTGCGGCATCGCGCACAAGCCCGAGCTCATCTTCCTCGACGAGCCTACTGTGGCAGTTGACCCTCAGAGCCGTAACGCCATCCTCGAGGGCATACTGCGCCTTAACAACGAAGGCACCACTGTTGTGTACACGAGCCACTATATGGAGGAGGTCGAGTCCATCTGCTCGCGGATCATGATCCTTGACCGCGGACAAGTCCTCGCAAGCGGGAGCAACAGCGAGCTCAAGGCGCTCATTGGCACGGGAGAGAAGATCCTCATAGAGACTGCTGCGCTACCTGATGACACATTGACGAGGCTCAGGGCGCTTGCGAGCGTCCGCTCTTTGAACTATGACGGGGCGGAGCTTGCCATTGCCTGCTCTGGCGGAAGCCGGAACCTGAGCGACGTCCTTGACGTCTTGCGCGCACAGGATGTCTCGTTTGGCAGGGTCTACTCTGAGCCGCCGACTTTGAACGACGTGTTCCTCGAGCTAACCGGCAAAGGCCTGCGCGACTGATGCCTTTGCCATAACAGCTTGTCAAGTGAGCAAAAGATCCGAGGAGACGCCATGACCAACACCTTTACCTACACCCTGCTCGCGCTTGTGCGAGAGCGCGACGCGCTCATTTGGGCGCTTGCGTTTCCGCTGGTGCTGGCGACGCTGTTCTTCGCGATGTTCTCAGGGATCGACAGCAGCTACCGCCTCAAGACCGTGCCCATCGTCGTCGTCGACGACGCCCACTACCGAGATGCTGCCGCCTTCGTCTCGCTCATGCGCGTTCTCAGCGAACCTGCCGAGACAGGCGCGCCCACTAGCACCGGGGCAGCTGCCCATGATGGAGCCCATGGCCCCTCCACAGACGCTGGCCCGCTGCTCGACGTGCGCCTTGTTGCCAGCACGGAAGAGGCCGACGCCCTGCTCAAGTCGAGGGATGTCGTTGGCTATTACGTCGTGGATGCCTCGGGAACGCCTCGTCTGGTGGTGAGCGCTGTCGGGCTCGACATTACCGAGGAGGTCACCCGGACTATCCTCAAGACCGTCATAGACAACTACCTGCGCAGCGCCGCCACCGCAGAGACGGTCATGGCGAAGACTGCTCAGGGCATAGGCGCAGCGCCAGCGTGGCCAGCAGGGGCAGCGGGGCCAGCAGGACCGGCGGCACCAGCGGGGCCAGCAGGGGCAGCGGCACCAGCGGCGCCAGCAGCTGCCGCCGCAGCCACGATCGCCGAGCTGTCAGAGACGCTCGCGCACCCCCTGCAGTTCACCAAGGAACTGCGCGTCACCGCAAACGACGCCTCAGGCTCGGTGCGCTATTACTACGCGCTGCTCGGCTTTGCCGCCCTGATGACCGCGCAGGTGGGCATGCTGACCGTCGTGAGGACCCAGGCCAACCTCTCCCCCCTTGGCGCACGTCGCGCCCTCGGCGGCACGAACAGGTCGGTGACTCTTGTGGCTGGTCTGCTCGCAAGCTGGCTGCTCTCGTTTGTCTGTATCCTTATCGCCTATTGCTATATTAGATTTGCGCTCGGGGTCAGCTTTGGCGGCAGAGACCCTGCCTGCGTCTTGGGCCTTGCGGCAGCGACGCTCATGGCCACGTCCTTCGGCACGCTCATCGGTGCCATTCCCCGTATGACGCTTGGTGCAAAGGGGGGCATACTTATCGGCATAACCTGCCTTGCCAGCCTGTTCGCCGGCCTGTACGGCACGCCAGCCCAGCGTCTTTCGGACTGGTTGTCGCGCGAGGCGCCGGCGTTCCAGCAGATAAACCCAGTACAACAAGTCTCCACCCTGTTTTACACCCTCTACTACTATGACGGCTACGAGGCGTTTTTCTCGACAGTCGGGGCACTGCTCGTTTTTTCGGCCGCATGCCTGGCGCTTGCCGCCGTGCTCATGGGAAGGCAACGCTATGCAAGTGTTTAAGACAACCCTGCGCATCGTGCTCAGGCACCCGACCTATCTCATCGTCTACGTGGTGCTCATAAGCTCCTTTGCCGTCTTTATGGGCCTCAGCCTCTACAGTGGCACGCCCACAGAGTTCACTCAGGACCGCCCTGCGGTGGCAATAATCGATCGTGACCGCAGCGAGATCACGCAGGGGCTGGCCGACGTGCTCTCAGAGCATGTCACGCTCGTCGAAGTCGAGGACTCCCGCGCCGCCCTTCAAGAAGCCTCAGCCAAAAGCTTTGCCGTGTACATGGTGATTCTTCCGGAAGGCTTTGGAGAAGGCCTCGTAGCGTCGGCACGCGACGGCAAGCCGGCCCCTCAGGCCGAGACGGTCCTGAGCTATGCGTCGGTCTCGGCATACTCAGCCGACGCCTTGGTGAACGAGTACCTCAACACCGCGCGAGTCCACCTCGCTATGGGCAGCGCGAAAACTCCTGCCGAGGCCGTGGCGCTTGCCCGTGCCGACATGGCCCACGAGGCCCCGGCCTCAGTCGCTGCGTTTGGTGCGTCGTCGCCTTTGTCGCAGCAGTGGGTGGGCTACATGCTGTTCTCGTCGTACACGGCCGTCATCTCGGTAGGGACGCTCGTCGGACTTTCCCTTGCGAGCTTTAACCGCACCGAGACACGCCGCCGCAACCTCGTCGCCCCCCTCGGCCCTTCGGCCATGGGCCTGCAGACCGCCGCCGCCTGTGTCATCGCCGCAGTGGCTGTCGGCATCTGGATCACAGGCCTCGGCCTCGCGGTGTTTGGCGGATCGCTCGGCACAGCAGACGCACGCATGCTCGTACTTGTGCTCGCCGCGCTTTTTGCCTATTGCTTCGTGGCGCTCGCCATCGGGTTTTTGCTCAGCCAGCTCACGCGCAGCGAGTTGGCGATAAACGCCGCTGCTAACATCAGCGGGCTCGTCATGGCGTTTCTGGGCGGCGTGTGGGTGCCCCTCAGCATACTGGGCGAAGGCGTCATCGCCGTCGGCCACTTTGTGCCGTCCTTCTACTACGCAGACACCATTAGCCGGGCAAGCGCCCTTCAGTCTTACAGACTCAGCGACCTCGCCCCGCTGCTCGGCAATATCGGGATTATTCTGCTCTTTGCACTAGCAATATTTGTAGTCGGCCTCGTGGCGGGACGCGTGAGGGCCCAAAGCGCCGACGCAGGCGGAAGCGCCGCCGCCGAACGCCCCCAAGGCGCTTGACGCACGGCGCTTCTCAAAGGCGCGGCCGAGGCACGGCGCTTCTCAAAGGGTCCCTCGCGCTTAGCGAGAGAAGACGATCCGCTCGCTGTTGAACATCCGTGTCAGGGCAAAGACGCATGCGGCAGTCAGCACAAGGTTTGCCGCTATGGTTATCCCAATTGCCGCCACATTGGGCGTGAACGAAAAGATGCCCGCCATGCACTGGGCGCTGTTGTAGGCCGGTATCAGATAGTAAAGCAGGTTGCTCTGCGCGCCGGCAAAGGAGCCGAGCACGCCGACGAGCATAACGGCGATCATAAGCGGCATGACCAGCGTCGACGCCTCTTTGACCGTCCGGGCAAACGCCGAGAGCACCGATATGAGACCGACGAACAGCAGCACCGTCGTGAGAATGACGGCAAGCAGCAAGGCGTACTCGTTAAGGCCGTAAATGCTTGCGTCAGCCATGCCTTCTGGCGCGCCGCCGATAAGGCGCGGCAGGCTCAAGAGGATTCCCACAAAGCTCGAGACCGCCGCAAGCAGGGCTATAAGGCTGAGGCTGATGATCTTGCCGATCGCAAGCTCGTGGCGCTTAAGCGGCGTGACCAAGAGCGTGGCGATCGTGCCGCGCTCCTTCTCGCCCGCGCTCGACTCGGGAGCTACCGCCATGCAACCGCTGAACAGGAAGATGATGATGAGCATGGGGAGCAGCGACGAGATAATGAAGCCTGCCTGGTCCTGGGCGCTTGCGAGGTCGTAAGGCGAGGCGACCGCAGGGTCCGGCACGGCATTGACCGTGTAGGTCGTGAACAGCGTGTCGCGGTACCCCTGCAGCAGCTGGCTGGCCGCCTCGTAGGCGCCGCTGCTTTCGGTGCGCGTGGAGTTATAGTAGATCTCCACATTAGGAGGTGCGGCCAGGCCGGTGGGCGACACGGAAAGGCCGACGCCGTCTTCCGCAGCACCTCCCTTGGCGCTCAAACGGGCAGCCACCGCCTGGTCAAAGCCCTCGGGAAACACCACGAGGAGGTCTACCTCTTTGTTGGTGATCTTGTCGCGCAGCCCCGCAAGATCGCCCGGGGCAGCAGTCTGTATCTCCGTGCCCTGCCCCTCGAGCACCGGGCGCAGAGACTCGGGCATGTTGACGACATACACCTGTGCCTCGTAATCGTCGGAGACCCGGTACAGGCCGGTCATGGCCTCGCCCATGAACGAGTAGAGCGCGAATATCATGAGTCCCGGCAGCAGAATGGTAGTGATCACCGAGCGCGGGTCGGTAAAGAAGCGGGCAAGCTCTTTTTTTATGATGGCCGAAAGTCCGCCCCTCATGCTACCTCACCTCCTGCCTCAACAAAAAGCTCAAAGAAGCGGTCCTCAAGCGAGGCATCGCGGGTAATGGCGTCGAGCGTGTCACACGCCGTCATGCGCCCTTCGATGATGATCCCCACGCGGTCGCAGAGTTTCTCCACCAATGAAAATATATGTGTGGAGAGGATAATGGTCTTGCCGGAGTCCCGAAGCTCCTTGAGGTAGTCGGTGACGACCCGCGCGGTTATGACATCGAGGCCGTTGGTTGGCTCGTCAAAGATGATAATGCCGGGATCGTGCACAATGGATATGACGAGCGACGCCTTTTGCTTCATGCCTGTCGAGAGGCTGCCTACCTTGACCCCGGCGAACTCGCTGATGCCAAAACGCTCGAACAGCTCCCGCTTGCGGCGCTCCGTCGTGGCGGCGTCAATGCCGCGCAGCTGCGAGAAGAAGCCGAACAGGTAGTCTGGCGTGAAGAAGTCCTCAAGGCGCAGCTCGCTGGTGAGAAACCCGATTGCGGCGCGCACTTGCTCAGGCTCACGGACGATGCTGTGCCCCTCGACCGTCGCGTCCCCCGAGTCGGGCTTGATGAGCGTCGAGAGCATACGCAGCGTCGTGGTCTTCCCGGCGCCGTTGGGGCCGAGCAGGCCGAACACTTCTCCTTTGCCGACATCGAAACTGAGGTTGTTCGCAGCGGTCCGCATCGTCTCGGCAGTATGCTCGAGGTTTTGTTGCTTCTTGGACAACTTGAATGTCTTGGTAAGCCTCTCGGCTCGCAGCACAACTCCCACGTCATCGCTCCTTCAACTATGGCGTGCAGTATACGACCGTAAAAGGATACCATGGAACAAAAATGTGTCGTCCCAGCCTTGAGCCTGATCGCAGGCCGCCGCCCTGTCATACTGAGTTGAATTACCTCTAACATTCCCGGCAGGGGGGGGCCGCCTGGCCCCCTGCCGGCCGTCTCCGTTGGCGCGATGTCTGTGTGTCATTGCCCTCGTGGCTTACGGAATCCTGACTCCGCCAGCGGGGCGGCGCCCTGGCTGATGAGTTGATGCCTTAGTGGCTTGCAGTATGATTCCGCGCTCGCCGCGGAATCTCGCCGCGAGCTGCGCAGGCTCATGGCAAGAGACCCCGCTTCAAGTGCGGGGTGACAAGACTATAGTATGACAGTCGTGTCATCACTGATATTCGCTTTGTTTGAAAGACCGCATCGCTTTGCTGTGGCGGCTTGCGCGGGCGATAAGGGCAACCCCGGACGCGGCAAGGCCTGCTGCTGCGGCAGCGAGCCATGGCGCGGCGGCGTCCCCGGTCGCAGGGATCGCAGATGCGGCATCAGGGGCGGGCAGCTGCGCAGGTGGCGCAGAGGGCGTAGAGGGCGCAGGCGGGATTGTCGGGCGCGGGGGCAGCTCCGTGCCGAAGCGCACGACGATGGCGTCGCCCTGGTCCCCCGTGCCGACATGCCCCCAGTTGTGCTCGCCGAGGTTGGCGCTCTCCCAGTAGGACCACCCTGCTGCTATGAAGCCGTCCCCAGCAGCCGAGACGGCCAAGAACACGTCATTGATCTCGCATCCCGCGTTGACAGACCAGGTGGCGTCGCCCGCGTCGTCGAGCATGACCACGATGCCATCGTCCCAGTCGCCCGCATAGCCCCAGTTGTGCTCGCCGAGGTTGGTGCTCGGCCCGCTTGCGGCACCCGCCGCCACGAAGCCGCCCGCATGCAACGCGTCCACCGCCCTGAATTCGTCAGCGCCCTGACCGCCGTAGTTGCGCGCCCAGAGCACCTCCCCTGAGACGCCGTCGAGCCCCACGGCCACAGCGTCGCGGTAGCCCTCAAGACCCCAGCTCGGCGCTGCGGGGTCGGTGCCTGCGCCCATGGACTCGCCCACCGACACGACAAGCCCGCCCGGGCTCACGGCCACCGATGAGAAGCTGTCGGCGGCGGAGCTGTCGATGCTTCTCGCCCACCGCACGCCGCCTGTGTCGTCGAGGCAGACCGCGATGGCGTCGTCGTCGCCGGCACTGCCCCAGTCGTGCGCGCCGAGGCTCGTGCTCGGGGCGTCTGAGTCCCCGACTGCCACGAAGCCGCCGGAGGGCAGGGCGGCGACCTTCCTGAAGCTCTCGTCTCCTGTGCCGCCGTAGGCGCGCGCCCACAGGACTTCGCCTGTGCCGTCGAGCCTCACGGCAAGTGCGTCATTGCCGCCTTGCGTCGCGCCCCAGTTCTGCGCTCCGAGGTTGGTGCTCGGGCCGCTCATGCCCCCGACAACGAGGTAACCCCCCGTCGGGCAGAACCGCGACCGAGCCGAAACCCTCAAAGGATGGTCCGCCGTAGTTGCGCGGCCACTCTACGGCGCCGGACGCCGTAAGCTTGACGACGATGCCGTCGGTGAGGCCCTCGTGCCCCCAGTCGTGCGCGCCGAGGTTGGTGCTCGGCCCGAAGGTCGAGCCGACGGCCACGAAGCCACCGTCTGCGGTTGGCGCGACGTGAGTGAAGCGCGCGTCGAGGCTGTTTATCCCCCGCGCCCAAATGAAGTCTCCCCACGCGTCGAGGCGCACGAGGCCGACGCCGCTCACAAACCCGTCGGCATCGCCAAAGTCGTGCTCGCCGAGGCTCACGCTTGCCGAGCTGAATGTGCCCGCCAAAAGGCAGCCGCCGTCTGAGGCCGCAGCGACCGTGGTGAAGTTGTCGTTATCGTAGCTCCCCACGGCGCGCGACCACAGCGGGCGGGGCCCGTTGCCCGCCGGCGCTGCGTCGTCTGCGCATGCCGAGGCAGGGGCAAACACAGCCTGAGCGAGCACGAGCAACAGCGCAGTGACCAGCGCCGCAGCCTTGCCGGCCTTGCCCCGCGCACGGAGAGCTACTTCGCCTCGTCTTGCCATGGGATCCTCCTTTGTGTCGCCAACGACCTGGTGGGCGCAGTCCCCTGCCAGCCGTCTGCCCACATTCTAGCAGAGCGCAGCAGGGGGCTTGACAAAGAAGCTATTGTTTATTTTTTGTTGTTCCATGCTATGCTGCTCTCTGACAGTGACTCGTTCCAAAGGGAGTGGGCGGGTCTTGCATGGAGTAGAAAGGGGCACATCATGAAGGCCAGCCGTCTTGCCAACCGATTCGCATGCGCCATCCTGTCAGTCGCTGTCGCGCTTTCGGGGCTACTCGTCGCAGCGCCTCCCGCTCTCGGGGCACCGTCGCCTCTCCCTGAGAAGGCCGCTTTTGTAGAAGTAGGGCCTCCCGGATCTTACGCCGAGGGGCGCATCGTCGTCTCGTTCGACCGAGGAGACGATCGCGCTGCCCGCGCCGACTCCCTCGCGGGCGCCATCGCCGCGCTCAGCAAGAAGGAGGGCGTCTCTGGGACGATCAAAGGAGGGCGCGGGACTACCATCGAGCAAAGCGACGGGGCCATCGTCGCCCTCGTGCGCTTCCCAAAAGACGTGAGCGTGGCCGACGCGATCGCCGTGGCGCTCAAGGACCCAGAAGTGCGCTATGCCGAGCCGGACTACTTCTGCACCCTTGACGACTCGGGCCAAGACACTGAAGGCGCTGACGAGCTCTCTGCCATGAGCATCACGAACGACCCCATGCTCCAGAACAACCAGCAGTGGTGGCACAATGCCGACAAGATCGGCTCAATTACCGCGAGGGACCAAGCGAAGTCGAACGGCGCGGTGACCGTAGCGGTCATAGACTCGGGGCTTCGCTTAGACCACCAGGACCTCGCCGCAAACGTGCTCTCCTCCTACGCGTTCAGCTTCATCATGGACGACAACGGCGTCGTCGAATACGTTGGCTCGCTCACGCCCTCCTTCGGCAAAGGCGGCGACGGAAGCCAGATCGAGCATGGCACCAAGGTGAGCGGCATCGTGGCGGCAACCGCCAACAACGAGCTGGGCGGCGCGGGCGTGTCGTACAACGCGCGGATACTGCCGGTCAACATATTCCCAAGCAATATCGACTTAGCTTCCAATTTCTCTGTAGCCTACGCGATCAACTACCTCGCGCCCCTCAGGGAGGCAGGGGCCGTCCCCAGCCTCAAGGTGGCCAACATGAGTTTTGGATCTGGTTTTCCCACGACTTATGTTCATGAGGCCGTCCAGCGCCTGCGGGCAGCAGGCGTCTTGCCGGTGGCCGCGGCGGGCAACACGGGCGGAAGTGCGGCTCACTACCCCTCAGACTAGCCTGAGGTTCTCTCGGTGGCATCGATCGAGCAGAACAACGCGCGCTCCGACTTCAGCAGCTACAACAACAACAAAGACATCGCCGCCTACGGGCGGGGCATCTGGACAACAACGAACGTCGACAGCACATCCTACACGTCCGACTACGGCACCTCGTTTGCCGCCCCCATGGCAGCAGGAGCCGCGGCCCTCGTGTTCTCGCTTCGCCCCGACTTCACCCCCGAGCTCGTGCAGTCCGTCCTCACCTCGTCCTCCATCGACATGGGCGCCGAGGGCAAGGACCCCTGCTTCGGCCACGGACGGCTCAGGGTCTCAGACGCCGTGAAGGCGCTCACCGACCCCGCGCCCGGCAACGTCGTCGCGAGCGGCTACTACACCATGGCCTCCTCGCTCGGGTCGAGCCTCGTCATGGACGTGGACGGCGCGAGCACGGCAAACGACGCCAAGGTCGTGAGCTACACGCGCAACTGGACGGCCGCGCAGCTGTTCCAGCTTGTCTACAACTCCTCCGACGGCTGCTACACCGTCAAGAACCCCCACAGCAGCAAGGTGCTCGACATCCCGGGCAACCGCGCCGTGGAGGGGCAGAAGC
>JAITHV010000033.1 GCA_031279835.1 Coriobacteriales bacterium | reverse complement strand
AGCAACATGTTGCTAAATTATGACAGTGAGATCCGACCCCTCTGTCAACTTCCGCTCCCGGCGTTCAGCGCGTCATGAACAGCACGCCGAGTGTCGAAGGGCCGCAATGCGACGATATGGTCGTTGAAGCGTCGGTGACAAGAATCTCCTTGAAGCAGGCCTTCTCGCGAAGGTAGTCACGCACGAGCTCGATGAGCTCTGCGGCAATGGGCGTATGGGTGATGAAGACGCGCGAGTCGTCGATCTGGCCGACGTACTCTTCGAGCTTGTCCTCGGTGTAGCGCAGTAAGACGCTCTCTAGCTTTCCTCGGTACTTGCGCCCCAAGCGCATCGAGCCGTCGCGGTTGTCAACCTCTATGCAGGGCTTTATCTTAAGCAGGTTGGCCGTCAACTCCTGCAGCGTCGAGCAGCGCCCGCCTGCGCGCAGGAACTCGAGGGTGTCTATGATGAAGCTCGCATGGGTCTTCTCCCGCAACTCCTCGACCTCAAGGGCGACTTGGGCCGCCGGCATGCCTTGTGCGATGCGCTCGGCGGCCGCGATGACAAGAAGCCCTGAGCCGGACGAGAGGTTTCCGGAGTCTATGACGTGCACGCCGCCCGTCTGCTTGGCTGCCTGCACGGCGTTTTCGTGCGATGACGATATGGACGAGCCGAGGTTGACGTGGATTACCTCGAAGCCTTCTTGCGTCCACTGCCTGAAGCGCTCCAGGTACTCGCCGACGTTCACGGCCGATGTCTTGGGGAGCTCGCCCGTCTTGCGGTAGATCTCGAAGGTCTCCCCAGGCGTGATGTCTACGTTGTCGGTGTAGAGCCTTCCTCCCAAGGTGATGTGCAGCGGAAAATACTGCACGTGGTAGCGATCCTTGAGCTTGTCTCCCAGGTCGCAGGTACTGTCGGCGCTGAGGATGATCTTCGTCGTCATGTCCCGTCCTTTGTCGTCCTTTGTCGCAATCCCATTGCGGCAGCCTCTAACAAGGCAGCCCAGCCTAGACAGAAGGTATTATACAAAACGCGCCATGAGAGCCGATGCAACAACCCCGCACGTTGGTGCTAAGGCATGCGGAATTTATCACCCATCAACATCACCCAATAATCGTGCACGACATCACCTCGCCTGGGCCGATGCCCCTGCGCGACAGTCACAGTATGCTTCTTTTGTGACTCGGTCCGTCCACCGGTCTGCCGACTTACCACGCTGCCGTTGCCGTCCTGCTGCCGATGTGTCAAGACGGGAGTCCCTGGATATCCGGCTCACGCCGCCATCGTGGCGGGCTGCCCAAAGAGAAGAAGGGAGCCAGTATGACAAAAAAGATGCCGAACAACTATGTGGATGAGAACGGAGTGAGGTGGCGGTATTCGATATGTCACTTTTGTCACCTCAACTGTGCCGTGATCATCGGCGCCGACCCCAAGACCGAGAAGATTGTGGAGATACGCCCCAATGAAGAATTGGGCACCGTGCTCTGCAACCGTTTCGGCCCCAAGGGCGAGCGCGCCATCAAGTTCCACATGCATCCCGGTCGCGTCAATCACCCGCTCAAGCGTATCGGCGAGCGTGGCGAGGACCGCTGGGAGCAGATCTCGTACCAGCAGGCCATGGACGAGATTGCCGCGAAGCTCAAGGTCCTTATCGACAAGCATGGTCCCGAGACGCTGCTTGCCATCGAGGGCACGTATCGAACCGACCACCTCTGGGCGCGCACGCGCTTCTTCAACCTGCTGGGCAACCCCGGCAACGTTGTTGACCCCGGCACTGTGTGTTGGTGTTGGAACTACACTCTCAACATGGCGATGGTAGGCTGGCCTATTGAGTCGATGTTCCCGCCAGGATCAGCGCTGGCAAGCACGATGGTCGTCTGGGGCAAGCGCCTCTGCGAGAGCTATGCGCCTGAAGGCCCGCTGTGGCGCGCCGTGCTGTCGTCGCTTGCACGCGAGCCCGAGCCGATGCAGCTCATCCAGGTAGACCCGGTCTGCACCGAGGAGTCCCGCAAGGCCGACATCTGGCTCAGCCCGTATCCGGGCACCGACCTCGTCATGATGCTCGCCTGGGGCAACTACATCATCCAGGAGAAGCTCTACAACGAGGAGTTCATCAAGGAATGGTCAAACTCGGTGTTCCTCGTACGCACTTCCGACACCAAGATACTGCGTTCCGCCGACGTCTCGAAGGACGGCAACACAGACGATTTCGTCGTGTGGGACAACAAGAGCAAGTCCGTCAAGTTCTGGAACTCTGATCGCGGCGAGTACTATGACGCCGATCTTGACGTCGCCTTGACCGGCAGCTTCGAGGTCACCTTTGCCGACGGCAGCAAAGCTGCCTGCCGCACCGCATGGGACGCGCTGTGCGACCGTCTCTCAGAGTACACCACTGCCCGGGCGTCGAAGATAACCGGATGCCCGAGGCGCAAGATCGAAGAGGCCGCGTTCCTCTATGCCACCAACGGCCCTGCCTGCATCGGCTGGGGACTCGGCGGCGGCGACTTCCATGGCTACAACGCCGCGTATTCCGCGCAGGCCAAGACCATCCTGCGCATTCACCCCGCCAACATCGACAACCCCGGCGGCGAGTACATCGGCGAGCCCGCTGGTCCCGACGCTGCGGGCGACACGGTGAAGAAGTACCCGGTCCGCGACTCGGAGATGGAGCTGAGCGAGAAGTGCCTGCCCGAGACACGCAAGAAGTATCTCGGAAACGACCAGTTCCGCGCCATGGCATGGCCAGGCTTCGAGGCCGTGAGCAAGTGCTACATCAAGATGTTCGACGTAAACCGCCCGATGCTGCACCAGTTGCTGTGTGCGCCGCCCCTTGCCTGGACGGCCATCGAGGAGGGCAAGCCGTATCCTGTGACAGCAGCCATCTGCTGGGAGGCGAACCCGCTGGCGTGGGCCCCGAACATCAAGCGCATCTACAAGACGCTCAAAAAGCTCGAGCTTCTGGTTGTCGTCGAGTTCTTCAAGACCCCGACGGCCGTGCTCGCCGACTACATCATCCCGAGCACCGACTGGATGGAGCGCCCGCTGTGCTCAACCTGCGAGGACTCGAACGACTTCATCGTCGTCGGCGACCGCGGCGTCGCCCCCATCGGCGAGCGTCGAACCGACTACGAGTTCTTCCGTGAGCTGGCCCTGCGCTTCGGCCAGGCCGAGTACTGGCCGTGGGCCGAGTACGAGGACGTCGTGAAGCACCGCATCGAGCGCGTGCCCGACCTCGACTACGACAAGGCAGTCACTGCGGGCATCTACAAGCCGCAGGAGTCGCAGTACTACAAGTACCGCAACAAGCTCAAGAACGGCCAGACGCGCGGGTTTGCCACTCCGTCGCGCAAGGCAGAGATCGTGCCGTCCATTTACCAGGACATCGGCTACGACCCGCTGCCGTCGTACCGCGAACCACCGGAGTCACCGCTCAGCACGCCCGAGCTCGCCAAGGAATACCCGTTCCGCCTGACGACATCGGGTCGCGTGAGCCCACAGTACCATGCCGAGATGCGGCATCCGGGCTACGGCATGCGCTCGATGAACCCGTACCCGATGACCTTCCTCAACATCGACGACGGTCGCGCCCTTGGCATCCGCGACGGCGACTGGATCTGGATCGAGACCCCGCGCGGGCGCATTCGCCAAGTCGCGCACCTCGGCTGGGACATCCAAAAAGGCGTCGTCCAGGTACCGCCGTCCTGGTGGTATCCGGAGCTGCCGAGCGAGGAGCCGTGGAGCCAAGGCGTGTTCGAGTCGGCCGCCAACGTGCTTATCGACGACTCCATCGAGAGCCTCGACCCGATGACCGCCAACTGGTGGGCACGCGGCCTGCTCTGCAAGATTTATCCGTGCTTCGATGCGTATGACCGCTCCGACCAAGTGGTCACGTCTGACGCCCTCATGGCCGGCGACACGTTCTTCGACACGCAGCATGCCTACCTCGGCTCTTGGGAGCTCAAGAAGTAGCAGTCACGCTTCTAGCGCCTAGTGCCCCGCATGCACACCGAGCCTAGCCTGCCGTCCTCTTGACCGCGCGTAGTCGAGACAGGGGATGGCAGGCAGGCTTGTTAGAAGGCACGCGGCAACCGGCAGCCGGCAACTGGCAATGTGCGCTTGTGCTGGCGGCCTGTGCCAAGCAAGCCGCTGTATGTTCGACCTACCCGAGAGGTGGACAGTATGTGCTTCAACCCATCTGGAACCGACAATATCAACAAGGAGTGCCCGAAGTGTGGCCTCAACCAAGACGGCACCAACGAGACGTGCCCGCAGTGCGGGTATTTGTTTCCTGAGGCAGCTGCTCGCAGACGCACGCGGGAATGTCCTGAGTGTGGGGCCGAGCAACCGATAACGGCGCGACGCTGTGAGAAGTGCGGCTTTGTGTTCCCGAGGACGTCGAGCGGCTCTGCGCCCAAGGGCCCCAAGGGCCCCAAAGGCCCCAAGAGCCCTGCTGGGTGATAAGACCGGCGGCATCCCGACCAGAGACGCTCCCGGCGTCACTCTGACTGCGGCATCCCGACCAGAGACGCTCTCGGCGTCACTCTGACTGCGGCATCTGCGCACTATGTATCAAGGAGGTCTTATGCCACATAAGCGACTTGACGACCTGAGCGACCCCGCCATAGAGGTCCGTAAGTCTATGTGCTATTTTTGCCACACCAATTGCGGAGTCCTCGCATACGTGAAGGACGGAGAGGTGCTTGCCGTCAAAGGCGACCCCTCTCACCCCGTCAACAAGGGGGGCTTGTGCAGCCGGGGCAACATCGCCCTCAAGCACCTCAACCACCCCGACCGCATCAATCGTCCCTTGAAGCGGGCTGGCGAGCGCGGCGAGAACAAGTGGGAGACGATCAGCTGGGACCAGGCGCTCGACGAGATCGCCGAGCGGCTCGCAGAGATCCGCGACACCTACGGTGCCGAGGCAGTGGCGACGGCTGGCGGTACCTTGCGCACGGACGACTGGGCCAGGCGGCGCTTCATGAACCTGTACGGCAGCCCCAACGGCTTTCATAACGCGCTGCTCTGCTGGATACCCACGTTTATGATAGAGGCAGCGATCTCGGGATGGAGCCCCTTTGTGAGCGACATGGCCAACAGCAGGATAGCCGTCATCTGGGGCGCGAATCCCGGCGCCTCCACATTGCCGTCGATGCGCGGCATCACCGACCTCCAAAAAAACGGCCTCAAGGTCATCGTCATCGACCCGCGCTTCACCGAGACAGCGGCGCACGCAGACCTCTGGCTTCCCATACGCCCCGGCGCGGACCTCGCGCTTGCGCTCGCGTGGATCAATGTCATCATCTCGGAGAAGCTGTATGACGCCGCGTTCGTGCGCGACTGGTGCGTGGGGTTCGACGAGCTGGCGCAGCACGTCGCGCAGTACACGCCCGAGTGGGCAGAGCCGCTGACCTGGCTTTCGGCCGACCTTATCCGCACGAGCGCCCGTCTGTATGCCACTAACACGCCGGGCAACATCCAGTGGGGCACCGCCCTTGACCAGCAGGGCAGGCCGTCAGGCGCCGGCATCCAGGCGCGCGCCATCCTGCGTGCCATCACCGGCAACATCGACTGTCCGGGCGGTGACCTCATGCCGGGGCCGAGCGAAGAGTACGTGGTGGACGAGGAGCTCGAGGCCAACGAGTACTTGAGCGAAGAGCAGCGCGCCAAGCAGATCGGCGCGAGCACGTTCAAGCTCTGCGCCTGGCCGGGCTACCGGCTCATCGCCGACATCGCGAAGGAGAAGTGGGGCAAGGCGCCTACAGCCGAGTGGATGTGCGAGGCAAACGCCCCAGCGGTGTTTCGCGCCATCCTCACGGGAGAGCCGTACCCCGTGCGCGCGCTCATTGTCAGTGCCACCAACCCGGTGAGCTCCTACGGCAACAGCCTTGAGGTCATGCAGGCCCTGAAGAAGGTCGACTTTCTCGTGACCTGCGAGTACTGGATGACGACCGCGGCGCTCTATTCCGACTACGTGCTGCCTATCGCCGGTGCGCTTGAGCGACCTATTATCCACAACAGCTACGGTTGCTCGTCGTCGCTCATCGCGTCGCAGCGCGCCATTGAACCGCTGCACGAGCGCGGCACCGACTACTGGTTCTGGCAAGGCCTCGGGCTGCGCCTTGGGCAAGACGAGGACCTCTGGCCATGGGACAACGAGGAGGAGGCGTACTATTACGTCGTGTACCCCCTCGGTTTCGACGTCGAGGACTACGACGAGTTTGTGGAGGTGGTCGGGTCGTACTTCCCCGAGCCGCAGTACTATCGCTATCGGGAGAACGGGTTCACGACGCGCTCAGGCAAGGTCGAGCTGTACTCGAGCGTCTTGGAGGAGCTTGGATACCCGCCGCTGCCGACCTATGTCGGGCCGGTCGAAAACGAGCAGGACCATCCTGAGCTCGCGAAGGAGTACCCGCTCGTGCTGAGCGCGGGAGGCGGGTTCATGCCGTTTCACCACTCGGAGGAGTTTAACGTCAGGGAGCTTCGCTACCTGCGTCACGAGCCGTACTTTGAGATAAACCCCGCCACGGCCGCCGCGCTCGGGATACGCGAAGGCGACTGGTGCTGGATAGAGACACGGCGCGGGCGCATTCGCCAGCGCGCAGGACTGACCAACGGCGTCCACGAGCGCGTCATTGTCACCCAGCGCGGCTGGTGGTACCCTGAGCGCGGAGCAAAAGGCGACGATCCTTTTGGCGCGCTCGAGTCGAACACCAACGTGCTCACCGCCACCGACGAGGACGAGTGCGACCCTATTAGCGGAACCTGGGCAAACCGCGGGCTGCTATGCCGCGTGTACCCCTGCAAGAAAGGAGGCCGTCCGTGACGCGATTTGCCATGGTGATGGACACGCGCCGTTGCATCGGCTGCGACTCCTGCACGACCGCTTGCAAGGTCTGGAACGACCTGCCCCTCGACCTCGAGTTCAATCCTGTCGTGACCGACGGCCCTAACGGGGTTTATCCACACCTGCACATGGTGCACCTCCCGCTCATCTGCATGCACTGCGCCGAGTCGCCCTGCGTGCACGTGTGCCCGACGGGCGCGTCAAAGTGCGACGACGACGGCATCGTGTGGGTTGACGAGGCAAAGTGCATCGGCTGCGGCGCCTGCATGGCCGCGTGCCCGTACGACGCACGGCACAAGGACTCCGCAAGCGGCGTGGTCATGAAGTGCGACTTCTGCAAGGATCGCGTGCGCAAACGGCAGGAGCCGCACTGTGTGTGGACCTGTCACCAGCGGGCGCGCATATTTGGCGACCTGGACGACCCCACAAGCGACGTCGCGCGGCTCGTTGCGTCGGTGCGCACCGAGCAGCTGTTCGCGGAGATGGGCACCGACCCCCAGGTCTTTTATATCATTGGGACAGGAGGCCAAGGATGAGCGGGCGAGCGGGTGAGAAACATGTGTGGACCTGGCCCATCGCAGGCTACCTCTTCCTCGGCGGCCTCGGAGCAGGAATGACCCTGGTGGCAGCAGTGGCGGACCTCGTGTTCGGCCTTGGCAGCGTGATGGCAGCAAGTGTCGCCGGGTCGCTTGTCGCGCTGGGTCTTGGCAGCTTTTTGCTGGTGTTCGAGCTGGGGCGCCCTCTGGCGTTTTGGCGCGTCTTCTCGGCCCAAAAGGCTGTGCTGACCTTCGGTGCCTGGATGGTGTCTGTGCTCATTGTGGTGGACGCGCTCTACTTCAGCTTCCTGAGCGGGTGGTTTCCCTGGAGCGGCGCCTCGGGGGCGCAGGGGGCCGTGGCGGTGATAGGGTCCTTGCTGGGCTGCGGCGTGCTTGTGTACACTGGAGTCGAGTTAGCGAGCATGCGAGCACGCGTGTTCTGGAACACGCCCGCCCTCCCCGTGTTGTTCGTGTTCTCGGGACTGCTCACCGGCGCAGGCGGAGACTTCTTGCTGGTGCTTGTGTGGACCGGCAGCGGTATTGGCACGACCGGGTGGGCCGCCCTCGGGGGGCTTGCGCTCGCCATGATGCTGTTCGCGGCTGTCACGTTGTTCACTGTACTGCTCTATGTGCTCATGATGCTCACATCGGCAGGCACAGAGGCCAACACGGTGGCACGACGCTGGCTTGTGGGCCGTTACGCCCTCTACTTCTGGGTCGGTGTGATAGGCGTCGGGCTGCTGGTCCCCTTGGTGCTGCTTGGGGTGGGGATAAGCGCGCAGCAGGCTTCCGGAGGCGTGCTGCCGATGGCTGTCGCCTCCGCGCTTGTGATGGTGCAAGGGGTGTTCCTGCGCTTTTTGGTGGTCTACTCCGACGACCGGAAGATGCTTGCAGGCGAGCTGCGGCGTCGTGAGCGCCGCCCGAGTGGAACCGAGTTGTTCCTGAGGGCGCACAAGGGGTGACGCCGTCGTGCTAGCAGGAGGCGGGAAGACGCCCAAGAAGAGAGAGGCGAGCGGCGCGGTGTTCTTCCCCGGGTGTGCCTTGCGCGCCTCGGCGCCCAATCTCGCTGCGGCTGCCTTTGCGTGGCTGCGCGACCAAGGTCGTTGCGGCTCGTCCTTCAGCGGGTGCTGCGGGATGCCCTCGGCGCTCGAGGGGGACGTGGCGCGTTTTGAGCGCCAGTCGTCTGCCCTGCTGGAACATGTCGGGAGTTCTTCCATGCGCGAGCTTGTGACTGCTTGTCCGAGCTGCTATTACGCGCTCAGCTCGCAGGCGGCAAAGCTTGGCTCGCCCGTGCGGGTCACGGCGCTTCCCGCGGCCTTGTGCGAGACGGGCGTGCCGGTGCCTCGCGCGACGACGGCCTGCTCATCGACGGCCCGCTCATCGGCAGCCCGCACCTCGCCCACCCGCTCGTCGGCGGCACGCGCAACGGTATACGCGCTCCACGACTCGTGCCCCGACCGTGAGCAGGCCGTGTTTGCCAGGGCGGTGCGCACGTTGCTCGACGGCCTTGTTGTGCGCGAGACGCTGCCTGTCGCCGGAGCTGCAGACGTCGGTGTTCCCGCCACGGCCGGGGCAGACGGCTCACATGCCCGCTGCTGCGGAAAAGGCGTCGAGGGCTATGGAAGGCCGGAAGACGAGCAGCTGGCCATGGCGGCACAACGGATTGCGGAAGCACAGGCCGCTGGGGCAGATGTGCTGGTCACGGCTTGCGGCACCTGCGCCCGAGCGCTTACAGACACACGCGCCCATGCAGCAGCAAACGCGCATGCGAGCACTGCCCCAAACTGCGGGACGTCGACACTAAGGGTTTGTCATTATCTCGAGCTGCTCTTCGACAGGCAGGAAGAATGGTAGCAGCAGAGGCGACAAGAGAATGGAGAAGAAGCGATGCGCGTGCAAAAAAAGGAGCAACAAGACGGCAAGATCGAGATGATCGTCACCGCGACGCCCGATGAGCTCGCTGAGCCGTTGCAGATTGCACAGCAACAGCTTGCGGTTCACTCGGACATTGACCTAGTGACCTGTGGGGATCTTGACCAGGCGTTGGCAGAGGCGGTAGACGAGTCCTTTGCGACGAGCTTCATCGAGAATTCGGTGATGTGCGCCCTGGCGCCGTTCGCTGTGACGCAGGAGCAGCTCGACATCGTCATGGAGCCACAGACGCGTTCGATAGGCGCGCCTTTGTCCAAAGGCGCCGAGTACACCTTTGCGGTTACCGTGACCTGCAAGCCCGAATACCAGCTGAGCTCGTACGAGCCTGTCGAGCTCGCGCTGCCCGACACCGCAATGACAGAGGAGGAGATCGACGAGCAGCTGCGCAACATGGCGGACAGCTATGCGACCTACGAGGGCGAAGGCGGCGCGGCAGTCAAGGTGGTTCCCGAGATTACCGACGAGTGGCTGGCGCAAAACGTTCCCGAGGTCGAGTCGCTTGAGCACTTTCGCGAGCTGCTGCGCGAGCAGGGCAACCGCGCCAAGACGCACAAGCTGGAAGACATGAAGCCGTACCTCACCGTCACCGAGCTAGCCAAGCGCTTTGAGGGCGCGATACCTGACGACCTGTTCGAGTACACGCACAACGACATGATGCGCAACGTGACTGCGGCGCTCATGCAGCAAAAAATGACCATGGCAGAATACCTCAAGCAGCTTGACGTCGATGAGCGGCAGTTCTCCATGCAGATGATGATGCAAGCGCGCGAGGTCATTGCACAAGGCCTCAGCCTCGACGCGTTGGCGCGCCACCTCAAGCTGGAGGTCACCGACCACGACATCGAGCAGGTTCTCGAGGCAATGGCACCGGGGCATGCCCAGGATGCCCGCGAGCAGTACGAGCGGTCCGGGCGCATGTATCAGGTAATTGAGAACGCCCGCCGCAACAAGGCAAACGACTGGTTGGTGAAGACCGCCCGCTTTGTGAGCGCATGAGCGCGTGACGAAGGCAGTCGCTACCGATAGCTCTTTGAGAGCGCCGTGTGCGCCTCGACAAGCAGGCGTGTGACCGCAAGCGATTGCGGGCACTGCTCCTCGCACGCACGGCAGGCCACGCAGCGGTCGGCTGCCTGGGCGTTGGGGACCAGCGCGTTTTGGTAGTGCACGCGGTCGTTGAGCTGGGGCGTTCCTCCCAACAGGCACGTGTTGAAGGCAGCGAGCACTGCGGGAATGTCCACACCCTGCGGGCAAGGCATGCAGTATCCGCAGCCGGTGCACGGCACCGTGAGGCTCTTGCGGTAAGCCGACACAAGGCACTCCACAAAGGCGGCGTCGCCCTCGCTGAGCGAGTGAGGGGAGGAGCGATCGAAGATCCGGAGATCCTCGTCAAGGTGCTCGCGGGTCGAGCAGCCGCTGAGGACGACGGTGGCCTCGGGCATGTCATACAGCCACCGAAAGCACCATTCAGCGAGCGAGCGCCGCTCAGGGTGCTGTGCCACGAGAGCACGGGCGGCAGGGGGCGCATGGCGCAGCAGTGCGCCACCCCGCAGCGGCTCCATTATCACCATCGCAAGTCCGAGCGCCGCGCCCAGCCTGAGCCCTGCTGCCCCCACTTGCTGGTGCTCGTCGAGGATGTTGAGCTGGATCTGCGCCATATCCCAATAATAGTCCTGTGCTACCTGCGAGAAGACCTCGGTGCTGTTGTGCATCGAGAAGCCCTGGTAGCGCGCCTTGCCGCTCTGGGTTATGTCGTGGAGAAACCCGAAGCCATCGTGGAGCTTTGCCCGCTTCAGGTTGCCGGCGTCGAGGTTGTGGAGCAGGTAGACGTCAACGTGGTCGGTCCCAAGGCGCGCCAGCTGCTCGTCTAGGCAGCGGCCGAAGTCGCCGTGACACCCTATGTTCCAGAGCGGGGCCTTCGTGGCGAGAAGGACTTTGTCGCGATAGCCGCCTTTGAGCGCCTTGCCGACCACCTTCTCGCTGTCTTGGTAGCAATAGGCGGTGTCGAGGTAGGTGACGCCGCTGTCTATTGCGTGGCGGATGAGCGCCACAGCAACAGACTCGTCTTTTGGCAGCCGCATGCATCCCAGCCCGAGGCGTGAGACCTGCTCGCCTGTGGAGCCAAAGCTCGTGTACTCCATAGAGACCTCCCTGGCTGGCTGCGTATGGCATTGCAAAACATGATACGAGAAAACTGTCGCTTGTGCGGGTTTGGGCGCTCTGGTATCATGTCTATTCCGCGAAAGCGCCTGCGGCGTTACCTCAGCTGGATAGAGGGTCTGACTACGAATCAGAACGTCAGGGGTTCGAATCCCTTACGCCGCACCACTACAAAACCAAAGACAGCCTGGTCAGGCTGTCTTTTTTGTTGGCA
>JAITHV010000081.1 GCA_031279835.1 Coriobacteriales bacterium | reverse complement strand
AGGCCGGACTTGTCCACTGGCGCGCCGGCACCGGCGCCGAGAGCGACGGCCTTCTCCGTCGGCATGACGACGCCAAGCACCGAGAAGCTGTAGGTCCCCGCGTCGGCGGCCGTGAAGCCCTCTTTGACGTAGTTCGGTCCCGTCGCGCCCTCTATGGCCGTGCCGTTGAGGTACCACTGGTAATCGAAGTAGCCGGGCGTAGGCGGCTGAGGAATGGCGACGAGCTGAAGCGTGCCGCCTTCGTCGACACCTTGTACGGGACCGATGATGTCGGACTTGACAATGTTAACTTGCGTCTTGCTGTTGGGGTAGGCATTGTAGTGCGCAAGATCGGGCACAACAACAGACATGCCCGAGAACGCCCTGCCAAAGGTGCCAGTTGTTGTAGAAGTGCCGTCTACGACGTTGTATGGCGCTTCTGGCATGAGCACGAGCTTTACCGCAGAGTACGAGAAGACGAGCGAGCCGAACGATGTGGCGCCACGCAGGTCAACGAACCTCAAGGCCGTCGTGTTTGCGAAGAGCGAGTCCGGCACGGCATAAGAGTCGGGCAGCTTGATGCTCTTTATCCCCGAGCCAGCAAAGGCACCCGCGCCGATTGAGGTGGCAGGGCTGGCGTCGAAGTACTCGAGCGAGCTGCAGTTGGCAAACAACGAGGCCGGTAACGCATAGCTTGCGGGCATGATGATCGACGCAAGGCCGCTGCCGCTGAACGCGGCGCCGCCAAAGGCCGTGCAGCCGCTCGCGTCAAAGCTCTTGAGGTTCTTGCAGTCTTGGAACAGGGCATCTGACAGTGCGAAGGCCTCGGGCATGACTATGTCCGTAAGACCACTTTCGCTAAACACACGCGGCCCAAACGAGGTGCAGCCGCTCGCGTCAAAGCTCTTGAGTCCGCCACACTGTTTAAACATCTCGGTAGACAGTGCAAAAGTCTCGGGCATGACCACACTCTCGAGACCAGACCCTCTGAATGCCGCATCGGCCTGTGCAAGTGAAGACGCGTTGCTCAAATCGATAGTCTTGAGGTTCTTGCACCCATAAAAAATCCAGTAAGGCAAGACATAGGGGACGGAGGGCATTTTCACACTCTCAAGGGCCTCATTGTTGAGAAACAACTGTGTGCCAAGAGAGACAGCGTTACTCAGATCGATCGACTTAAGAGATGGGCATAGTTCAAAAAGGCAGTTAGGGGTTGCGTAGGGGGCTGTCGGCATCGTGACGCTCTCAAGCCCAGCTCCATAAAACGTGCGATAGCTGAAACCAGACACATTGCTCAGGTCTAGGTACTTGAGGCTCGAACAGACTCCGAACATGGTGTCTGAGAGTGTGCAGCCTGAAGGAAAGACAACTTCTTCAATGCCTGACGCGTAAAACAATCGTGCTCCGAATGTCTTGACATGTGAGACGTCGGCATACTTCAAGTTGAGGCAGCTGCGAAAGTAGTCGTACGGAAGATCATAAGTCGCACCCTGCTGCGGCATGACGATCCGCTCAATAACGGTATTACCTATGTTCGTGTCATAGTCGCCAATTGTCGTCGTCAGTTCGCCGTCCACCGCGCAACCTCCAAGGTCTACTTCTTTGACGTTGGAAGTCCGAAGCGACTGAATGTAGCTCAAGTCGCTGTTGTTGACCGTGCCCGTGGCGACGATCTTGTGAAGAGCGGAGAGTGGCTGGCCGAGCTGCGCGAGCTTTCCCTCGACCGCCGCCTGGAGGCCTCCTGCCGTCACCGACTCAACAGTGACGGCAAGGCCGTCCTCGCTCGGCTCGTCAAGAGCTACGATCGGCTCGGACACGGGCGCCGCGGCCTTCTGCGTCGTGGTCTCAGGCACCTGAGCGTCGGGCGCTGCGGGCGCGGGCGCTGCGGGCGCGGGCGACTCAGGCTGCGCAACGGGCGCGGGTGCGGGCGACTCAGGCTGCGCAACGGGCGCGGGCGCGGTCGACTCAGGCGGCGCTGAGTCCCCGAAGGCTGCTGCTGGCAGCATCCCGAGGCACAAAAAAGCCGCCAGCAGGCACGAGACGACTCGTGTGGCAAGGCGGCAGTGCGCTGACCGGCGGCGCAGGTGGCTGCGCGGCCCGTGCGCTTGCTCAGGAGGCGGGCTTGCTAGTGAAAATGCCCCCCCCCTCGCGATTTTACTACTGTGCTGTTGTGTTCCATGCAGATCCCGTCCTTTCTGGCCTCCCCTCCCGGGCATGACAACGCCCCGGCGGGTGTGGCTCCCGGCGGGGCGCGCGTGGCATGTGCCTTTTGCTGAGTGGGCTGCTGACACAGGGCGACCACCCTCGCGACACCGCCGCTTTCCTCACCGAAAGCCGTGCGAATGTGGCGCGCCAGGTCTCCTGACTCCGAGGCGTCAAGCCGCTTTGTCCCGCCTTCCCAGGACCTTTTTTGAGGGTCCCGGTGGCTTTCGGCGCACCGCGCGGAGAGCGGGGCGCAGGGGCAAGCGTAGCCTCTGACAGTAGTGCTGTGAGCTGTGCCGGATTCTCACCGGCTTCTCTGAACGCTTGGACCAGTATACGCCCGTGCGCAGCGGCCTGGCAAGGGCGCGTATGCGGCGTTTTAGGGACATACCAAAATGCCGCATCTAGCGTCAGTCCTGTTTGCCCGCTACAGCCCGAAGATACGCGCCACGTCCTTGTCGGCAATGACGCGCTTAGACGGCTTGCCTGCATTGGCGAGCAGCGACTTCATCTTCTCGTCCACCGACTTTTTGATGAGCTCGCTCGGGTCGATCCCGCGCAACGTGAAGAACAAGAGCGGGTCGGTGTCGAGCTTCGCGCCCACGGCATAGAGCGCGGCGGCGACATGCTTGCACATCACCGCCCAGTCGGGGCAGTCGCAGTCGAGGTGGATCTCGCTCGGTGTCGGGAACAGCCCCGAGCCCTGCTGCATGAAGACCTCCGCGAGGTCCTCCGGAAACGAGCCCTCTGCCAGCGCCGCGATGCTGTCGACGCGCTTGGCGCAGACGGCGGCGATTTTTCTCCATTTCTTGTCGGGCATGTGGTCGATCAGTATGTCGACGGCATAGACCTTGCTGCCGCTCACCAACGCATGAACCCTGCCCTTGGAGACCTTGAGGTCGAGCACCAGCCCGTTTTTGACGTAGCTTCGCCCTCGTCCGATGCGGTTTTCGTAGTCGGCGTAGCGCTCGAGGTTCTTGCACCACGAGACGCCCCACCAGGTCTTGGCGATTTTTGTCCCTTCGATGAGGACTGGCTCGATCTCCGGGTGTTTTTTTCGGAGCTTTGCGACGCGCTGCTCTGCCTGTGCCCTTTGTTGCGCCACGGTCGGGCTCGATCTATACGTGTACCGCCAACTCATGTCATGCCTCCAGCCTGAACAAGCTCAGCAGCTCGCTGTTGGTCATCTCAGTCACCCAGCTCTCGCCCGTGCTCTCGGCGATGACGTCGCGCGCGAGCTTGGTCTTGCTCTCGATGATGGCGTCGATCTTCTCTTCGACCGTGCCGGTGGTCACAAACTTGTGCACCATAACGTCTTTTGTCTGGCCGATGCGAAAGGCGCGATCAGTCGCCTGGTCCTCAATTGCAGGGTTCCACCAGCGGTCGAAGTGGACCACGTGGTTCGCTGCGGTCAGATTGAGCCCCACGCCGCCTGCTTTGAGAGAAAGCACCATAAAGGGCACATACGAGTTGTTGAACTGCTCGACGGCAGCGCCCCGCTTTTTGGGGGTCAGGCCGCCGTGTATCTCAAGTCCTGGCCTGCCGAACAAGTCCTCAAGATAGTCGGACAACGGAGTGCACATTTCGCGAAACTGCGTGAACACGAGCACGCTCTCGTGCTTGTCCCGTATGGTCTCGCAGAGTCCCGCGAGCGTGCCGAACTTTCCGCTTTGCTTGGGGTCGAACGCGCCTTGGCCGACGTAGTGGTCGGGATGGTTGCAGATCTGCTTGAACTTCATGATCGCGGCAAGGATCATGCCCCTGCGCGCCATGCCTGTCGCCTCCCCTTCCTGCTCGCTTTTTAACAGGCCGTGCTCTAGCTCCTTGACCAAGGCGCTGTACAAGACAACCTGCTTTTTGGCAAGGGTGGTGAACTGCTTGATCTCGCTTTTCTCCGGCAGGTCAGAAATGACGGACTTGTCTGTTTTGAGCCGACGGAGAATAAAGGGCGAGACGGCGCCCCTCAGTTTCGCGTAGCCTCCCGGCGACTCCTTGAGCTTGCTCGTGAAGGACTTGAACTCCTTGGGGCTGCCCAGCAGGCCTGGATTGAGAAAGTCAAACAGCGACCAGAGGTCAGAGAGGCGGTTTTCTATGGGCGTGCCCGTCATGGCGATCCGCGCGCCGGCGTCGAGCGACTTTATCGCCTTGGTCTGCTTCACGGCAGGGTTCTTTATCGCCTGCGCCTCGTCGAGGACAACAATGTCCCATGGCTCTTCGGTCAGGGCCGAAACGCGCGAGACCATGCCGTAGGTGGTCACAAACAAGTCGGCCGCCTCCCTGCTCACCTTGGCGCCGGTGCCATGGACCACCGACAGGCGCAGCTTGGGCGCGAACCTCTTTGCCTCCTTTTGCCAGTTGACCAGCAGCGACGCAGGGACCACCAGCAAGGTCTTGGGCTGTTTGCCCGTCTCGCGGAGCTTGTCGAGCAAGGCTAGCAGCTGTACGGTCTTGCCCAGGCCCATGTCGTCTGCCAGCAGAGCGCCGAAGCCCAGGGAGCGCATGAGAAACAGCCAGTCCAGCCCGGACTGTTGGTAGGGGCGCAACGATGCGGAGAAGTCCTTGGAGGGCTTGGTCTTGCGCAGGCCAGCCGGGTTGCGCAGTTTGTCGAGCACGCCCTGCAGCCATGCGCCGTTCGTCACTATCGTCTCGACCCCGTCTGCGTCGGCCTCGAAGTCAGTTATGCCCGCCTGCAGCCTGAGCGCCTCGGCAAACGACAAGCTGCCGTGCTTGTCCACACGGTCCAGGACCGCGAGGACCTGCGCAATCCGCGCATGGTTCACTTCGACCCACTTGCCTTTGAGGAAGGCCAGCCCGTCGTCTTCAGCAAGCAGCGCCTCCAACTCGTCACGAGTGAGCTCGGTGTCTCCGATATACGCCGCTGGGGTAAAATCGATCAACGACGCCAGGCCGAGCGTCGCAGGCTCTTCAGCTCCGAGCGAGAGCGAGAGCTTTGAGCCCGCCTTGCGCTTCCAGAAGTCAGGTATGCGACAGACGATCCCACACTCCTCATACAGGGGCACCTCTCGTAAAAAGCAATAGGCGTCATGTGGCTCGAACTTCAAGGGACTGAACAGCTCGCCGCTTTCTGCCAAGTCGGTGATCAGCTCGGATAAGGCCGTTACACGGCTGACAGCGCCCAACAGGCCGAGCAGCGCCTTTTGGTCGCCTTTGAACTCCGTCAACGCCCGTTTGAGCGGCTGATGTGCGACTCGCTTGCCTTGTCTCGTGGAGTAGGTCGCCATGAACGCAAAAGGGAACAGCTCTTCGCGTGTCTCCACCAAATGGAAGAAGACCCGCCCACTGACCGTCAGGGAGTCGTTTTTTGACTTGAAGTAGTCCTCGGGAGTGCCATCGAACGCTGCGAGCTCGAGGTCCAGCACCTCGGCGAAGTCGTCGCACCTCTCCGTCAGCCATCCTAGGTCGACAAACTCGGCGCCAAGGCAGAAGGGCAGATCCTCAGCGAGCGCGTCGAGGTCTTCTACGCTGGGATGTCGTGCCGCTCGCGTCAAGGCGAGGTCGGGGTCGCGGCGGGTGGCGTCGATCAACAGCTTTGCGATGCGCACAAGAAAGCGCAGCCCTGCGTCGTCTGGCTTCTCGGTGTCAAAAGCGAGGTTGTATATATCGGCAGCAGAAAGTTCGCCTTGACCGGTCGCGCTCGGGTCGTCAAAGACATAGCCGTGCTCGGTGAACAAAGTCTGCATCGTGTGTGTCCTTTGTTGAGCTAGTCGGGCTGACGGGATACTGGCGCAATGTCTACTGGCTATTGTATGGTGAGTGGTGTTTTTGGGCAACGGGGCGCGACATCAGTGTGGCACTTGGGGACGAAAAAACGGGCCGGGAGCGACGGTGAGTCACGCCCGGCCCTATTAAGCCTTCCTAGGAGGGTGCCTGGCGATTGCCAGGCGGCCTCCTAGGAGGGTGCCTGGCGATTGCAAAAAGCGCGAGAAGCGAGCGTGTCGTGCTCTTGCACGCAAGCGAGCTTCGCAGAGCTTTTGGCTTTGCCAGGCGGCCTCCTACCGGTGGTACAGGTAATTGAGGACAAGCACGTAGTCGGCGAGGTCCACGACGCCGTTCTCATCCACGTCCATGCCGCGCTCTATGACCATGGCCCAGGCCTCGCCGCCGGCATCGGCCGAGGCGCGGTAGTAGAGCTGGGCGAAGGCCAGGTCGGCCAGGGTCTCGTTGCCGTCGCGGTTGAAGTCGTAGCGCTGATACACGGGCGACGGCTCCTCGACCGTTACGGTGACGGTGGCGTCGTCGCCTGCGGGAAGCGCGACCTCCACGTCGGCGGTCGTGGTGTCTATGTAGCGCGCGAGGTCGGCGTGGTAGAGGCGCACGGTCGCCGTGCCGACTGTGGCGCGCACGAGGCTCAGACGCGCCACCTCGGCAGGCGCCGAGAAGGTCAGGCCGGCCGGGTCGCCCAGCACGCCGAGGGTTATGCCGTAGAGGCGGGTGCCGGGGCGGTGGTACACGTCGAGCAGCTCGAAGCCCGCCAGGGCCTCGACGGCCCCCATGAGGGTGTCGCCGGAGAACTCAACGCCCTCAGAAAGCTCGAAGCTGAGCTTGAGGGTCGCTGCCTGCTCGGCGTTCGCCAGCGAGACCGTCACGCCAAAGGGCTTGCCCGCCTCAGCTGTGGCAGGGCCGGCGATGGTAAGCGCGGTGCCTGTGGCCGCAGCGTGGACGAGCGCGGCCTGCGCTACCTCAAGCGCGGCCAGGGCGGCGTCAATCTCAGCCTGGGTGGCGGCGTGGTCGTTGTTGACGGCCTGGGCCGCTGTCAGGGCAGCCGCGAACGGTGCCCAGCTCTCGGGCGTGTAGGTGGCCTGCACCAGCGCCTGGGCGGCGGTAATCGCGACTTCCAAGGCGTCCGTGTCCGTGTACTGCGGGATGAGGACAATCTTGGGCAGTCCGCCGAAGTAGGGG
>JAITHV010000104.1 GCA_031279835.1 Coriobacteriales bacterium | reverse complement strand
CGTTTGCGAGGCGTCAGCAAAACGCGGGCAGGCGCCGGCAGGGCGCAAGGCAGGGCGTCAGCTGGCATGGTCCCTCTGCTACAATAGCGCGATGCACAACCGCAACACTGCACAGACCCACAAGCGACATGAGCGCTCGCGGCACATTCGGCGCGTGCTCTGGGGCGTCCTCGCCCTCAACCTGGTCGTCTCGGCCGCAAAGTACATCTACGGCTCGCTTAGCGGCTCGGTGTCGATGCAGGCAGACGGCATCCATTCGCTGTTCGACTCGGCAGGCAGCGTCGTAGGGCTCGTCGGCATTGCGATCGCCAGCCGGCCAGCCGACGAGGGGCACCCCTACGGTCACGGCAAGTTCGAGACCTTTGCCTCGGCAGTCATAGGGACGCTCCTGCTTTTTGCGGCGTTCAAAGTGGGCTTTGACGCCTTGTCCAACCTGTTCGCAGGCGCCTCGTCGGTCGAGGTGACGCCGCTCTCGTATGTTGTCATGGCCGCGACGCTTGTCATCAACATCGCGGTCACGGTCTACGAGCGCACGGCCGGCAAGCGCCTCGACAGCGAGATCCTAAAGGCGGACGCCGCCCACACCCTCTCTGACGCGCTCGTCTCCTTAGCTGTCATCGCGGGTCTGGCACTCGTGCAGGTGGGCTTTCGCCAGGCAGACAGCATGCTCGCGCTCGTGGTAGGCGCCGTTATTCTCTACACGGCCTTTTGCGTGTTTCGGCAGGCTGCCGCCACACTCTCTGACAAGGCGCGCATCCCCGTTGCCGAGATACTGCGCGTCGTCTCGGCGCACCCTGGCGTCGAGGAGTGTCATTGCGTCCGCACAAGGGGCATCCCCACCGAGGTCTACCTCGACTTCCACCTGCTCGTCAACCCGCAGATGTCCGTGCAGGACTCGCATGACCTTGCCGCGCGCGTCGAGCAGTGCCTGCACGAGGCTTTTCCGGCTGTGGCAGACGTTATTATCCATATTGAGCCTAATACTGAGACCGAGAGGCTTGAAGGCAGGGCGCGTCAAGCCATCAACGAGACGAGGGGACCACAATGACCAACAAGACACGCACATGCACTGTCGCCACAAGCGCGCCAGCGTTTACCACGGTGTTCTTCGACGTGGGCAACACCCTGCTCACCACTGCCGAGGAGGAGGGCCTTGTGTTTTGTGAGGAGGCCGCGCGCTGCGGTGTCCACGTCGGCCCTGACGACGTGATGCGCGAGGTGCCGCGCATGTACCAGCGCTATGACGAGCTCTACTCGGACGACGACTCGTTTTGGTCTGACGACGAGCGCGCGGTGAGGATCTGGCTCGACATGTACTCCTACCTCTGCGAGCTGCTCGGCGTCGAGGAGTCGAAGCATGCTCAGATCGCGCAATGCGTGCACCGGCGGTACTTCACTCCCGAGAGTTGGCGGCCATTTGACGACGTGCGCGAGACGCTCGAGACGCTCAAGGCGCACGGGGTGCGCATGGGGCTTATCTCCAACTGGGATTCTACGCTTGAGGGGATAATAAACGGGATCGGCCTCGGACACTACTTCGAGGTCGTCGTCGCCTCGACGGTGGTGCAGCTCCACAAGCCGATGCCGGAGATCTTCGAGCTCGCGCTCAAGGGCATGGGAGTTGCTGCAGAGAAGTGCCTGCACGTCGGCGACCATGTAGTCGCCGACGTGCAGGGGGCGCGCTCAGTCGGCATAACGCCCGTGCTTATCGACCGAAACGGCACGCTGCGCGCCGCTGCAGAGCCGGGCACCTGCGTGATGACCTCGCTCGTTGAGCTTGAGGACGTCGTCGTGCACGGCTGGCACGGCGACGCGCCCGCCCGCTCGTAGAGCCCGCCTGGGCACTCGTCAGATCTTGCGGCCTACGTCGTTGCCTGACCGAATGGCCAAGGCGATGTTGAAAGGCTCCTCGCAGTCCCCTATCGCGTAGGACTCTGCCACCGAGATCTCCTCAAGCAGGGACTTGTTCGGCTTCAGCTCGGCGCCTACGACAATGGACGAGCACGGGACGGTCACCTCGGTTGCCACATCCGTGTTGACGGTAATCTCGCCATTGCCAATAGCCTTTATGGAGGCGCCCGGCCAGGCCTTTACTCCGAGTGCGTAAAGCGCTGTGGTCATAAAGCGCATGGCATGATGAGACTGCTGCTTGTCGAGGTCCTCGTTGGGGCTCGGCGTCACGATGGTGACCCGCTTCTTGTGCACGGTGAGCCACAAGGCGCAGTCAAAGGCCTGCGCGTTCGAGCCGTATACCACGACGTCGTCCCCGAGGTCTGCGGTCATGAACGTCTCGAAGTCTACAACGCGCACCGAGCTGTTGCCGCTGACAGGCGGCGTGTCGCGCAGACCGCCGACCGCCAGGACCACAACATCGGGCGCCGTGCTGCTTATGAGCGCCGCGTCGGCCTTCCGGTTCAACTCGACCCGAACACCGTGGAGCTCCATCTGCCTCTTCAGATAGGCTATGAGGTCGTCAAGGTTCTCGTGCGGCCCTTTGACCATGCTGGCAAACTGGAGCTGGCCGCCGAGCGAGCTGTCCTGCTCATAGAGGGTGACCTGATGACCACGTTCTGCGGCAACGCGCGCGGCCTCCATGCCGGCTGGCCCGCCGCCGATGACCATGACCTTCTTCGCCTGCGCGGCAGGAGGCAGCTCATAGGTCGCAGGGCCGCTTGGCGTCATGACGCGCTGTGTCAGGGCATTGACGCGACAGTAGCCCATCGCGCGGTTCATCTCGTTGCTGCCGATATGACAGTGCAGGCAGCGCGTGCACGGGGCTATCTCGTCAAGACGGCCTTCACGCAGCTTGTTCACGTACTCGGTGTCTACGGTGAGCGGGCGGTTCATGATGTAGAAGTCCGCCTTGCCCTCGGCAAGCGCGTCTTCGAAGAAGCCGGGGGCGTGCGCGGGGTCCATGTAGGTGACGGTGCCGCAGGGGATCGACACCGCGTCCTTGTAGCGCTTCACGACGTCGAGCAGCATGCCGGCCCCGCTGTGACTTGCGATGAGCTCGCCTTGCCAATGCCGCGAAAAGTCCCATTGCGTGCCATAACCGGTAGCGCCCTCTATGCCGTTAAGGATAAAGTAAAGATCGCTGCCGAACTGGCACGGGTGGTTGCCAAGCGGCCCGAGGCGCAGGTGCATCGAGTCGCAGCCGGCCGCCTCGAACAGCTTGGCGAACTCGATGCCCTCCTCTATCGTCGTCACCTTGTTGTGCGGCGCGGTGACGGCGTTGTCGAGCCACATCAAGGTCGCGTCGTTGGTGAGGTTGTCGTTCTCCTCGATGCAGTCGATGAGCAGCTGGACCACGAAGTCGTTGCCGCAGGCCTGCTTGGTCTTCTCGATGCACTCGGTCACGAACCGTGCGCGGTTTGCCAGGCTTCCCGCCCCATACTCGTCGGTACGTGTGTTGTGGAAGCGCGAGAGGAAGTGCTCGCCGAGGTTGAAGCCGGCGGCGTTTATCTCCAGCCCAACAAAGCCCATCGACTGGAACCATTGTGCAAGCGCCACTCCCCGATCCTGGGTCATGGCGATCTCTTCAACCGTCATTTGCGCGACCGGCGTCATTGCAAAGGCCGCCCATTGGTAGCCGAGCTTGGTGCCATAGCGGGCGCACTCCTCAACGAGCTTGGCGCCAAAGGCCCGTGCGTCTTCTTCGGACACCCCGGTTGGCATAAGCTGCGGCCCTGGCTCAAGCCACCCGATCCCCTCGACCCATATGAGCTCTATTCCGCCTTTGGCAAGGTTCACGTAGTACTGGAGAAGCTCGTCGGTAGGCCCTGCGAGGTAGCATGCCGACCCCGCCGCCGACTTTATCATGCGGTGGCCCAGTTCGAGAGATCCAATCCGCAGTGGCGAGAGCAGCGTCTTGAAGTCGGAAGTGCCTTTTCGGTAGTCGTAGTCTTGTGGGTTGAGATACGCGGCGGCGATGAGGTCTCCGCTGCCAGCGCCCGCGCCTCCCGTGCCGGTCGTGCCTCCTGCGCCCGACGGCGCGCACCCAGCGAGTCCCGCACCCACTGCTGCCAGCCCGGCCGCACCCACGCCCACCCCGGTGAGGAACTGTCTTCTCGACAGCCTGCCTCTGTTTTCTCCTGACATTCCTCCAGACATGCCTTGCTCCTTTCTTCCTCTTCCGTTTTATTCCCGGCGGCGTCCTTACAGGAGCAGCCGCTCGAGCTTTAGGCTCTCAAAGTGCGCAGGGGCAGGGTGTGCGTCGGGTGCTGGATGCCCAATGGGCAACAGGGCAATCGGCACGATGTGCTTGGGCAGCCCAAACAGGCTGCTTGCCTTGGCGGCGTCAAAGTACATGACCCATACCGACCCCAAACCGAGGTCTGCCGCCTGCAACATGAGAAACGTCGTCACGATGCTCGCATCGACGACGCTGCTGTCAGCGTCGTCGAACGGGCGGCGCCACGCCGCCGAAGTGTCGCTGCACACGAGCAGCACGAGCGGTGCCCCAAACCGGCACGGGGTGCACTCGTCGATGCGCGCCAGATCGTCAGGCGCGGCGATTGCCTTGACGCGCTGCGGCTGGTTGTTGTGTGCCGTCGGCGCGATGAGGACTGCGTTGAGCAGTGTGTCGAGGTGCTCTTGGCTGACGGGTTTTGTGGCGAACTGCCTGACTGAGTAGCGCTCCTTGGCCAATGTGGCAAAACTGTCCATATGATGCTCCTTTCTACTGCTCAGATTGTAATACTTTTATCCTCTGTGCAACAACATGGCAACGCAGCAGGACGAAACGCAGCAGGACGCAACGTTACTGTTCGCAACCCCTGGCATATGAAGCCCCGGCCAAGCGCCGAAGTCGCAGGGTCCGTCTCAATGGCCTGCCAATGTCTGATTGCCTGCGTGTGTGCTTGAGCGAACACTTGCAACGTCGGCTGCATGAGCACAAAAACCGTCTCGTAGAAGGTTTTACTAACGACGCGCCAAGACGCAGCAACGCCCCCGTTGCCAGGGGCGCCGCCACGAAAGGAGATGGGCTGGTGGCTTCTGCTCGGTTGCTTGCCACAAGGCAGCGGCCACCGCGATATGACATTGTGGTCTTGCTGCGACCGCCTCAGCTCGACGCTGGACCGGCCGCCTGCGCCCTTACCGACCGTACAGGTACGAGAGTATGAGCACGAAGTCGAGGATGTCGAGCTTGCCATCGGCATTCAGGTCCATGCCGCGCTCGACCACGGTGTCCCACGCTGGGCCGCCGTCCTGCGCAGACGCCTGATAATAGAGCTGAGCAAAGGCAAGGTCGGCGAGGCTTTCTTTGCCGTCACGGTTGAAGTCGTAAGTCAGCCAAGTAGGCGGCTCCTCGACGGTAACAGTGACCGTGCTGCTCGCGCCTGATGGCAACGTCACCGGCACGTCCGCTGATGATGACCCGGTGTAGCGCGCCAGCTCGGCGTGCGTCAACTTGACCGACGCAGTGCCGGCGTTCGCATAGCTCAGGCTCAGCTTCACTATTTCGGTGGCATTGGTGACCGTTACCCCTGCAGGGTTGTTCAACAGACCGATGGTGATGCCCCACATCCGGGTCCCGGGACGGTTGTAAACGTCGATCAGCTCGAAGCCTTGCAGTGCCTGCACCGACGCCGCCGGAGTGCTTCCGGCAAACACGACGCCTTCAGAGAGCTCAAAGGTCAGCTTCAGAGTCGCTGACTGCTCGGAATCGGCAAGCGAGACGGTCACGTCGAAGGGCTCGTCTGTTACTGCTGTCGTCGGTCCGGCAATCGAGAGCGACGCGCTAGGCCCTGTAGGCGGCGGGTCGTCCGCGAAGGCGGGGATGGCCGGCATGAGTCCCATTGCGAGAATCAAGGCGACTAACAGCCGCAGCGCAGGCCTCAAGGACCGGCGACCCCTGTGTTCCTGCTGGTCGTGTGGTGCATGTCGTGTCTTGGTCTTTTGCATGGTGTCCTCTCTTTCTTCGATGTGCAAAGCGGCGAATGCCGCCAATGCCTGCCCGTTGCTGCTCCCCGACGGACACAACAAAGCCCCGCCGGGATGGCTCCCTGCGGGGCGAAAATCAGCTGATGTCGATTACGGCCTAGGCACTGGGACGCCAGGACAGGCCTCTCAACACCAC
>JAITHV010000066.1 GCA_031279835.1 Coriobacteriales bacterium | reverse complement strand
GCGACTTTCGCGCCATGGACTCGAGCTCTGACTTGTAGTCCGTGACGGAGCGCTTGAGGTCGGCGATGAGGCCGGGCACCTGGCTGATCTGGCTCGCGTACAGGCTGACGGTCGCCATGCGCCTCTCCCTTGCCGTGCTCTCCCGCTTGCGTCCTACGGGTTGTTATAGTCTCACAGGTCGGTGGGCATACTGGGTTGATTTTGTCATTGGGGCTTGAACCGCGATCTCGGCGCGAGCTGCGCTGGCTCACGGCAAGAGATCCCGGCTCAAGGCCGGGATGACAAAGCGAGTCGCGGCAAGAGATCCCGGCTCAAGGCCGGGATGATAAAACGAGCCGGGGGCGCGGCAAGAGATCCCGGCTCAAGGCCGGGATGACAGCTCAAGGCCGGGATGACAAACCAGGGAGCGACCGCGGGCATTGACACCTGGATCCGACCCCTAGCAAATGCGCGGCAGCTGTTCTCCTGCGAGCATGTCCAACACGCGTCGAGAGCCAAAAGCGGTGCGTACAAAGGCGGCCGGCCGACTACCCTCGCTCACAGCGCAGACCTCCCCAATGACCGCCGCCTGTTCGCCGTAGCGCGCGCCACGCATGGCCGCAAGCGCCGCTTCTGTCTCGTCGGGCGGCACGACGGCGACCATCTTGCCCTCGTTTGCAACTTGGAACACGTCGTATCCGAGCATGTCGCACGCACCGCGCACCTCGTCGGCAACTGGCACGCTGGCCTCCTCTATCTCAAAGACCGTCCCGCTTTGAGCCGAAAGCTCATTGACCGTCGACGACAGGCCGCCGCGCGTCGGGTCGCGAAAGCATCGTGTGTGAGGGGCGGCCGCAAGCACCGCAGACACCAGGTGGTTAAGCGGGGCTGCGTCGCTTTGTATTGTGGTGGAGAACCGCAGGCCCTCACGCGTCGAGACAATGGCGATCCCATGGTCTCCGATCGTTCCCGAGAGCAAGACCTTGTCGCCCGGCTTGCACTGGGCACCGCCGAGCACCGGCGCTCCGTGCCCGAGCAGGCCGATGCCGCTTGTGTTGATGTAGATTCCGTCTCCATGACCGCGATTAACAACCTTTGTATCGCCTGTGACTATTTTTACGTTTGCCTCTTTTGCTGCATCTGCTATTGAGACGCAAATTCGCCGCAGGTCCTCTAGCGCAAAGCCCTCCTCAAGCACCAGGCCTACCGAGAGCCACCGCACCTCAGCCCCCGAGGTGGCCACGTCGTTGACGGTGCCGCACACAGCAAGCCGGCCGATGTCACCACCAGGGAAAAAATGCGGCGTCACCACAAAGGTGTCAGTAGAAAACGCAATGCGCGATGCGCAGGTCGCACCAAGCCCGAGCACGGCGGCATCGTCTGCGCGCAGCAGCTCGTCTGAGCCGTAGCTCGCAAAGAAGCTTTCGATAAGCTCGTGCATCATCGCGCCGCCGCTGCCGTGGGCGAGAAGAATGTTTGGAGAGGTCATGGGTGTCCTTGTCTGTTTGCCGAGTGCCGACACTGACCGTATCATACCCGATGCCGGCTCTCGGGGTCGGCATGCCCTGACGATCCGGCATCAAATACTGTTTCTTCCCTACTGGCTGTTGCCGTGCCGGTGGCGGTGTGCTACGTTTGAGCAGTCAGCAAATAGAAGGCAGGTAGATCATGGGAAAGTCGCCCAATCAGAAAGATCGAGGCGAGCGGCGCTTCAATTTTGTACTCGCTGTCATAGCAAAGACAGTGGCACTGTGTGTGGGGGTTTTGGCTGTCGCAGGGTGGGCCGTACAGCGTGTCAGCCTAGAGCAAGCATTCTTCATGCTGATAATTGGGTTTATCATATCGGCGCTCATTGAGTTTCAGGACACCTTTGCCATCAACCGACTGGCGCGGCTTCAAGACGAGATGCGCCAACGTGAGCGCAAGGCGCTCGCTGACGCCAAGGCGCTCGCTGACGCCAAGGCGCATGAGGCTGAGCCTATCGAGCAGGCTGCTGCCGTGGTTGCGCCCGCAGTGGAGGCAGTGGTACAGCCCGCAGTGGAGGCAGTCCCCGATTTGGCCGAGGCACCACGAGAGGCCACAACGCCGGCCGAAGTTGCACCGGACGCCGGCGCAGACATGCCTCCAGTGGTGATGGACGCGCTTGCCGCCATGAACCTCCCGGTCGTAGTGGAACCGGCAGAGACCGACGCGACGGCCTTCTCCGAGCCCCCTAGCGTCATGCACGCCACAGCCGGACTTCCGCCTGAGCTGCTGCCTTTTATCGAGCTTGAGACTGAGCCGTTGCCTGTGTCCGAGCCGCTAGTGCCGCTCGATGACTCCGGCATGGCCGAACAACTTGAGCAACACGAGCAACCCGCGCCACTCGACGTAACCAACGCGCCCGACGTGCCCACAGCAACCGACGCACCCGACGCACCCGAGCAGCCTGCGCCGACGGAGCCCGCCCCCGGACTTATGCTCGAGATGACGCGCGAGCAGTTCGTGGACAAGCTGATCGAGGACCTTGAGGCACATGCCGACGCACTTGAGGCCGCCGCAGAGGACGCGCGAGTCGCGGCGCTCAATATCGCACAGCTACGCTAGCACTGTCGTATAACTGGCGCTCAAACCGCTCAGGCCGCTCAAACCGCTCAGGTCACTCGGCCCCTCAGGCCGCTCAGGCCGCTCAGGTCGCAAAGCGGAAGTGCATGACGTCGCCGTCTTGGACGACGTAGTCCTTGCCCTCCATGCGCAGCTTGCCCGCAGCGCGACAGCCTGTCTCCCCTTCATACTGAATATAGTCGTCGTAACTAGCAGTTTCTGCCTTGATAAAGCCGCGCTCGAAGTCGCTGTGGATGACGCCGGCAGCCTGCGGCGCCTTGGTGCCAACAGGTATGGTCCACGCCTTGACCTCAAGCTCGCCTGCAGTGAAGTACGACTGCAGGCCAAGCAGCTCGTACGCCCGTCGGGCCAGCCGCTCAAGGCCGCCTTCCTCAAGCCCGAGCGCAGAGAGGAACTCGAGCGCCTCTTCGGGACTCGCCTGCGCAAGCTCGGCGATGTCGGCCTCGACCTTGGCAGACACGGGAAGCACCTCGATGCCGTCCACCGCCGCAAGCACACCGGCCGCCGCGCCAACGCCGTCCTCGTCCACGTTGCCGACATAGAGCATCGGCTTCATGGTGAGCAGGTGGAGGTCAGAGACGAGCGCCTTCTCCTCTTCTGCGAAGGAGAAGGCCGCAGCACGGTTGCCGGCGTCGAGCCAGTCGCTCATGCGGTGTGCGAGATCGAGCTTTGCGGCGAGCGCCTTCTCGCGCCGGGCCTCCTTCTCAAGCCGCGGAATGGCCCGCTCTAGCGTGCCGAGGTCGGCGAGGATGAGCTCGGTCTTTATGATGTCGCTGTCGCGCTCAGGGTCGGGCGCGCCCTCAACGTGGACGACGCCGCCGTCGCTGAAGTAGCGTAGCACCTCGACGATGGCGTCAGTCTCGCGGATGTTCGCAAGAAACTGGTTGCCGAGGCCTTCTCCCTCGCTTGCACCTTTTACCAGCCCGGCGATGTCTACGAACTCGACCGTTGCCGGCACAACACGCGAGGGTTTGACGATGGCTGCGAGCGCATCGAGGCGGCCGTCGGGTACCGGCACAATGCCCACATTGGGCTCGATGGTTGCAAAGGGGTAGTTCGCGGCCAGCCCGCCTTTGTTGGTCAGCGCGGTGAACAACGTGGACTTGCCCACATTGGGAAGACCGACGATGCCGATGGAAAGACCCATGAGGTTGCCTGCTTTCGTGTTGGTGTCTGGGAGGACGGGGCGTCACTGCCTGGCGTCACTGTCCGGGTGCCGGGCTTGTATCTACAGTGTAACAGAGCTACACGCCGCCAACTGCTGCTCGGCCTGGTGTATCATAGCGGTATGGAAGCTACCCCTATCCCAGACTCGGCACAGCCGCCTGCGCCGGCGGCGTCGGTCGTGTCGGACAGCCAGTCGCCGACTGCGTGCGAGCTTGCCTCGTGCGCCAGCCCGACTATCGCAGTGCTTCACGCGAGCGTGGGCAACGGGCACCGCGTCGCCGCCGAGGCAGTGGCCCAGGCGCTGGAGCAGCTGCGCGACCTGGGCGCCCAGGGGCTGCTTGGCGTCGACCCGTCGATGCGTGTCACGGTCATCGACATGCTCGAAAAGGGACGCGTCTCGATTGATGGGGATAAGACCGCACTGATGTTCACGGGGCCAACGCGCCCCATTTACGACATCACCTGGCGCTACTGGCTCACCGGTCGCCTGCTGTGGGCTGGCGGCACTATCTGGTCTCGCATCATGTTCCCTGATTTCACTCGCTGGGTGCGCGACAACCGGCCCGTCGCCGTTGTGGCCACCCATATAACTGCCGCAAACGTCGCCGTCGGCGCGCGCATGATAACGGGGCAAAAGTTCCCCATAGTCTGCGTCCCCACCGACTACGAGGTTGAGGGCATGTGGCCTCACCGGTATGGGGACCTCTACTGCGTCGCGTGCGACTCCATGGCAGAGACGCTGCGCGCGCGCCGGGTAGACGAGAAGCGCATCCTCCTGACAGGCATACCGGCGCGCAGCGAGTTCCGGCAAGGCTACAGTCGCGACCAGGTGCGACAAGACTGGAACATCCCCAGCGACAAGCTCGTCGCGCTTGTGCTTGCAGGGGCAAACTTGGCTCAGCCCTACCTGCGCTTCAGGGAGATCCTCGACAAGGCCTTGCCGGAGCTCAAGCTTATCGATAACCTGCACCTTGTGTTCCTCGCAGGCAGCGACAGCGCGTATGAGCAGGCCCTGCGCGATGCCTTCGCGCGCGAAAGAATGCACAACGCCTCGGTGCTCGGCTACACGACTGACGTCGCCAAGCTCATGGCCGCAAGCGACCTCTGCATTTGCAAGCCTGGCGGCCTCACCGTGACGGAGTGCCTCTGCACCAAGACGCCTATGATGCTGGTGGGACGTGCCTACGGGCAGGAGAAATGCAACGCGCGCCTGCTGACCTCGCTCGGCGCCGCGCTGCACGTGCAGACAGCCCGCGAGCTGGGCGCCGCCGTGCGGCATGTTGCGCTGCACCAGCCGAGCCTGCTGGCAATGAAGGCGAACGAGGGCTACCTTGGCCGGTCGGACGCTGCCATGAAGATAGCGGTCAGCACCCTGCAGATGGCGTTCAGCCAGCATGACGCAGAGACCATAGCGCGTTGGGGCGAGCGAACGTTCATGAGTTTTTACTGGGGAAACCAGCCCGCACACACACGTTAGGCGAGACTGTCAGCGCGAGGACCGTCTCAGCGCGAAGACCGTCTCAGCGCGAGGACCGTCTCTCGAGCTTTCGTGTGCGTTTATATTCATACATTAACTCATCAGCCATGCTGAGAAGGTAGCTACCCGTCTTGTTGTTGTTGGCGTCCACCTCAATGACGCCGTAGCTCAGGCTGCGGCTGTACCGCTCGTCGGAGCTGAGCAGGAGCTGTTGGCGCATGCTCTCGAACTTGTCGTCGGCGGCCGGCTTGCCCCACCCCCGGCACAGGAGCATGAACTCGTCGCCTCCGAGCCGACAGATGACGGCGCCTTTGTCGAAGTCCTTGAGCTTCTTGGTCACGGCGAGAATATACTCGTCCCCCTCGCTGTGGCCGAGGTTGTCGTTGACGTACTTGAGGTTGTCCATGTCTACAAAGGCGATGATGAACGACTCCTTGTCAAGCAGCCACTTGTCGAGCAGGTTCATGCCGAAATGCCTGCTAAAGCTGCCCGTGAGCGCGTCGTAATAGGCGATAGTCTCCAGCTCTGCGCGCGAGTTGTGATCGCTTGTCACGTCGGTGAAGACGAACGCGACAGCCTTGCGCCCGCGCCAGGCCATCGGGTACCAGGATGCGGAGAAAAACTGCTTTCCCTCTCCGTCCGCTACGCTGAACTCGAGTATCTCGTGCGCGCCTCCCTGCGTAACGTCGTTGGCGACTATCTGCCTTCTCATCCAATCCTTGAGCTCGTCCTCGCTTTCGAGCGAGCGTAATATGACGCTTGCATCATGGTTGGTGTAGAGCTGCTCAGTCGTCACGCGGTCGATCACGACGATCCATTGCGAGATGTTCTCGGTGATGGCCTCGAAGAGCTTGACGCTCTGGAGAAGCTCCTCGCTTTTTTGCCGGTTCACCTCGATCTCGACACGCAAGGCGGTGTCGCGGTCGTTGAGCTGGCAGATCATGTCGTTGATCGAGTCTGAGAACTCGCCGATGTAGCTGACACGCTGCTTGTAGTCGCCTTTTGCCACTTGGCCGATCTGCCAAGTGAGGTGCTTGAGCGTCGCTTGGAGGTTTTTTATCCCACTCGCCAGCTCGTTGCCAGGCGTGAGCGGGTTGGTGCTGAGGTCCCCCTTCGCGATGTCGTTGGCGAGCTCACGCAGCTCGGCGACGCTTTTGCCGAAGTAGACGAGCCCTGACGCGAGATCGCGAAAGTCCTCCGGAAGCAGCTCGGGGTCAAGCGTGGCAGCCGAGGGGTTGTAGATGACGTCGCGCAGGTACTCGAACATCGCCTGCTGCGCTGGCTGCTGCGCTGCCTGCTGTGCGGCCTGCTGCGCGGCCTGTTGCGCGCTGTTGGCGGGCGACCCGTTACTCGATGGCTTGTTTCTCGTTGTTGCCGTCATATCTCCTGGGGGCCTGGGCTATCGGCTGCCCCTGCCCCACAATGGTCCTTCCGCTGGTTGCTGAACGGGTGGGACTGCTGCCGCTTGTGCCGACACGCCGTGCGTCGGCCAGGGCCAGCGTCTCTTTAGATTACCACACCGCTAAATCGGCACACGCGGTCGCCGTTTGCCCAGCAGTCGATCTCGCGCACGTCGTAGTCTTTGCCCGTGTACGCATTGAGGATGCCCGCAATGAAGCCCTCGTCGTAGTTGCAGACCGTCTCGTCGGTGATGGGCAGGCCGCTGCAGTCGAGGTCTTGTCCGATTGTGAGCATGAGGCTGCCGGTCTCATGGTCGAAGGCCTCCATGCGCAGGACGCCCACCTTGTAGTCCTCAAGGGCTTTTTGCAGGCTTGCAACAAACGTGTCGAAGTCCACAGAGAGGTCGAGGACCGCCTTGGTGAACTCGCTGCCGGCAAGGTAGCCCGCTGCGCGGAACAGGTCGTTGGCCCTCTCAGAACCATACTCCTTTGACAGCACGTCAAGCATGGTAAACTGCAATAGACGGTACACAAGCACCGGCATGTCCTCTCCCAAGTCGCCGCGTCCCTCCCTGATGTCGCCGAGGTTCTCCCACCGAAACACGTTGTGGGTCGCAAGGTCAGTCTTCTTGAATATGTTGTCCATCGATTCTCCTTCCGGGTGTCACGACATTGAAAGCATAGCGACAAACATACTACCCTGATGGCGCTTCGCAGATGTGAAGGTATCGTGACCATTGTCTGTTGATCCCGTGACGCAGCTGTGAACAGGCAGTGGAATCTTCGATGCGTCTTTGACATAGTTTGATTCATGTTCTATTTTTTGGTCATCTTTGTGAGAATTGTTGAGAATGACATGCGGTACCGCCTTGGGATAGACGCCGGCTCGAAGACCATCAAGCTCGTCTTGCTTGACGGCGAGGGCAAGGTGGTGCTCACGCAGTACCGGCTCCACCGCTGCGACATACTCACTACGGCCATCGGGCTTCTCGACAACGCCCTCTGGCGCTTTGGCGACGCCGACGTAAGCGTTTGCGTGACAGGCTCAGCGGGCATGCGGCTCGCCGAGTTGCTCGGCGCGCCGTTTGTGCAGGAGGTCCTCGTGACGAGGCACGCGCTCACGCGCCTGCTCCCTCAGGTGGACGTAGCCATCGAGCTGGGCGGCGAGGACGCCAAGGTTCTGTTCTTGCGCGACGCCGTTGAGCAGCGCATGAACGGCGCCTGTGCCGGCGGCACCGGGGGCTTCATCGACCTGATGGCGGGCATGCTCGGGGTGCGCGCCAGCGAGCTCAACTCCCTGGCAGGCGCCTACCAGGCCATCTACCCGATCGCCTCGCGCTGCGCCGTTTTTGCGTCTGCCGACGTTCGCCCGCTCATCAACGCGGGTGCGCGAAAGGCCGACATTGCCGCCTCGGTCTTTCAGGCAATTGTGACGCAGACCTTGTCGGGGCTGTCGCACGGCCGGCGCATCACGGGCACGGTCGCCTTTCTCGGCGGGCCGCTGCAGGTGTATCCCAACCTCGTGCAGGCGTTTCGTCGCACGCTCGGGCTGAGCTTCGTGCAGACGGTCAAGCCGCCTGACGCGCACCTGTTTGTGGCACTCGGAGCTGCTTTGCTCGCTAGCGAGCATATTAGTACTGTGAGCAGCGATACCGTCGCTGGGCAGGCGGGCACTGCGTCCCTTCGCGGTTGCGCAGAGCTCTTGAGGCAGGTCTCATGCGAGAAGGACAGCAGCATCGAGCGCCTGCCTGCGCTGTTTGACTCCCCCGACGCGCTGGCCGCGTTCAAAGAGCGCCACACCCGGCACAAGGTTGCGCGCAGACAAATCATGGAGCATACGGGGGATCTTTTTTTGGGCATCGACGCAGGGTCAACGACCTTCAAGCTTGCCGTGACAGACACCGACGGGTGCCTGCTCTACTCGAGCTATCAGCAGGGCGGTGGCGACGTGGTGGCTGTCGCGCGCAAGGCACTCGACGAGCTTTATGGGCTTATGCCGCGCGAGTACGACGGAACTCCACTGTGCTCGATACGCTACGCCCTGGTCACCGGGTATGGCGAGCAGCTGCTCCAGGCCGCTCTCGGCGCTGACGGAGGCGAGGTTGAGACGGTCGCCCACCTGCGGGCAGCACGTGCGTTTGAGCCTCAGGCCGACTGCATTCTCGACATCGGCGGGCAAGACATCAAGTGCCTGCGCGTGCGCGATGGGCACATTGACGACATTATGCTTAACGAGGCATGTAGCTCTGGCTGCGGGGCGCTCATCGAGGGATTCAGCCGCTCGCTGGGCTTTACCAAGTGGAGCTTCAGCGACGCGGCGCTCGCGTCTGCGCGGCCGGTGGATCTAGGCACCCGCTGCACGGTGTTTATGACCTCCCGCGTGCGGCATGCACAAAAAGTGGGCGTCCCGGTGGCTGACATCGCTGCCGGGCTGGCCTATAGTGTCGTGCGCAACGCGCTGCACAAGGTAATCGGCTGCGCTGACCCCGGCCAGATCGGGTCACACGTGGTCGTGCAAGGTGGGACTTTTATGAGCAACGCCGTGCTGCGCGCCTTTGAAGCCGAGACCGGACTTGAGGTTGTGCGCCCCGACATTGCCGACCTCATGGGCGCCTACGGCGCCGCCTTGCTCGCGCGTGACCGTTGGGCGAGCGAGCCTCATGGGGATAAGCCCAGCACGCTGCTCGGGCGCTACGAGCTGGCGTCGCTGCGGCAGAGCAGTGCCGTGCGGCGTTGCGACGGCTGCGCGAACTCCTGCCTTCTCACCATAAACAGGTTTGAGCCTGGTGGGGGCACATTTGTGCCGGGTGAAGGTACTTCCGGCGACCCTGGCGGCCCTGGCGGCCCTGGCGGCAGCGACCCAGGCGGCGACAGCGGCCCTGGCGGCCCTGGCGGCTCCGGCGGCCCTGGCGGCTCCGGCAGTCCCGGCGACCCCGGCGGCCCTGGCGGCTCCGGCGGCCCTGGCGGCTCCGACGGCCCCGGCGGCGACATGCGCGTCTTTGTTGCAGGCAACCGCTGCGAGCGCGGCGCCCTGCTGGTCACGTGGGGCAGGCGCAAGGAAGCTGGCGCTCGGCACGGCGCACCGGACGACGGGGGGCGCGGCGGTTCGCCTCTGCCCCGCACGTTGTTGTGCCCCGCGCACTACCGCCCAGCGCTTGGTGGCTCGGATGCCCTGGTGCACGACGGCATGCGGCCGGTCGTAGGCATCCCTGCAACGCTGGGGCTGTATGAGACGTACCCGTTTTGGCAGGCGTTCTTCGAGGGCCTGGGGTGTGCGGTGTTGCCGCCGCGCGCCTCGACAAGCGGCCTGTATCGCGCGGGCGCGCATCTGGTGATGTCTGAGGGCGTCTGCTATCCGGCGAAGCTGACCCATGGGCATTGCGTTCAGCTCGTCGAGCAAGGCTGTGACTTTGTGCTGCTCACAGGCGGAGGCGACCTGGCGGCGGCGGTCAGCGCGTTTGTGCTTGGACCACTCGCAAAGCAGCCTGACGAGGCGGGCGTGCTGCAATGCCCGGTGCTGACGGGGTATCACCGGCTGGGCATCGACGACATCGCCGCAGTCTCTGGCGGCGCGACGTGCAGCTTGTATCTCGACCTCGCTCGGCTCGGGCCCGGCGTTGGCCTGCCTGCTCTCATTGCTCGCGCAATGGAGCCTTTGCTTGACGCGCTCTTAGGCGGCCTCCCCAGAGACTGCTTGGTCGATCATGCGCTGCGCTTGGCGTCAGCGGCTCAGCGCGAGCACCTCGAGCGACTTTGGGGCAGGGCAGAGACGGCGCTCGCAGGGCTTGCCGCCACGGGCGCAACAGGCATAGTGCTGGCCGCCCATCCGTATCATGACGACCCTGGGCTGAACCACGGCATCGACGAGCTGGTGGTCTCGCTCGGGTTCACGGTGTTCAGCGCCTCCTCGCTGCTGCGGGCCGCCGGGGCAGCGGGGGCTGTCTATCCTGAGGCGCTTTACGCAATCGCCCGGTTCGTGGGCGGCCACCCCAACCTTGAGCTCGTGCAGCTGCACTCCTTCGGCTGTGGCATTGACGCCGTGACAATGGGCGAGGTCCGTCGTCTCGTTGAGGGTGCGGGAAAGCTGTACTGCTCGCTCAAAGTCGACGAGATGTCCGAGCTGGCTGCCGCGCGCATCCGTCTGCGCTCGTTCGCGGCAGCGCTCGAGGCGCGAAAAGAGACAACGCCCCCAGAAGTGCAGAGATATTCTCCACATGAATTAATCTGCCCTGAGACATTCAGGGCTTCTTCGCAGGTCGTCTTGCCGGCCTTGGCTCCTGAGTACCTGGCGGAGATACGCTCTGCCCTTGCCGGATGCGGAGCCAGTATTTCCCTCATGGACCCCCTTACGGCCGACGACGTCTGCGCAGGCCTGCTTCACTGCAACAACGACCTCTGTTATCCCATGACGGCGTTAGCGGGACAAGTCGTCCGCTGGGCGCTCGCGGACGCAGGCAGTGCTGGTGCCGGCGCCACAGGCCGCCCGACAACTGTCATGGTGCCCCAGGTTTGCGTCGGCTGTCGCAGCATGAAGCTGGCAGACGTGGTCTGTGCGGCCCTCGGGCACATGCCTCATGCAAGGCGGCCGATGGTCGAGGGGTTTCCTTCGGCGCGGCGCGCGGCGTTTTTCTCCCCTGCCGTGGCGAATGCCCTGTGGGACGCTATCGGCACGGTGGACGCGCGGCATGCCGCTCAGGGCGCAGGCATGGCGTGTGGCGCTGCGGGGCAGCAGGCGTCCCGTCGGCCTCGCGTGGCCGTGCTGGGCAATGCGAGCATGCTGTTCACGCCGGCTCTAAACCGCGACGTCCTTCTCCGCATACGTGAGGAAGGCTGCGAGCCGGTGCTCCCGCCGCTGAGGGAGCTGCTCACCACCAATGCCGTGCTTGAGCGCCAGCTCCCGAAGCTTGCTGCCGCAGGCATCCGCGACTGCGTCTACGTGCAGAGTTTTGGCTGCCTCACCGGGCATGTCAACGCGAGCGGTGCGGTCAGACGGCTTGGCGGACTTGCCCGCAGCGTCAACATCACCTTCATCGAATACGACGCGGGCGCCTCTGAAGTGAACCAGCTCAGCAGGCTCAAGCTCGCGCTGAGCATTGCAAAAGAACGGACGGAGAATGGCGCGCGGCACTGGTCATGACCGCTTTGGCATAGCAAAGGCCGTGCGCTCCTGGGGCCTGCGCTCATTGCTGTGCGCGGTTGCGGCTGTGGTGCTTTTTGCGGTGACGGCCTGGCTCATGCATCAGCTGATGGATACTTGGTACATACTCTATGTGTTGTTTCCCGCGACTGCAACCGTGGCGCTTGGCTTTCTTGCTGCCACCTGGGGCGGCTGGCACAACGGCGGAGCGCTTGGGCTTGTCGGCAGGTACTGCGGTACGGTCGCCGCCCTCGGGGCGCTGGCTTGCATCGCCTACAGCGCCTACCACGCGGCCATAATCTTGTAGTGTTACAAGAGGGTCAATGTGTCGCCGGGGTGACAAGGGGGTCGGTGACAAGGGGGTCGGATCCCGCTGTCAACTTTTGCGGGTGACAAGGGGGGTCTGACAGACAATATGACCCGAGTCTTTGGCAGCGCCTGCTGCCTGTGGCCGGGCAGCAGGAAGGCCCCTGTGTGCTGGTTATGCCTCTTTGGCCTCCGTGGGTCGCTGCTGCACTAAACT
>JAITHV010000061.1 GCA_031279835.1 Coriobacteriales bacterium | reverse complement strand
CAATGGGCTGGCGTCGCGCAAGGCACGGTACTGGCGCACGGGACGAATGTTCGAGTAGAGCCTGAGCGCGCTGCGAATGCCGAGCAGTGCGCGCTCAGGCGCCGCGTCCCGAGGTAGGGCGTCCCATTTGGGGCCGCCGACCGCCCCGAGCAGCACGGCGTCTGCAGCACGGCAGCCCTCGACAGTCGCATCGGGCAGCGGCTCGCCGAGCGCGTCAATGGCACTGCCGCCTGCGAGGTAGTCGCGGTAGACGAATCGGTGCCCATGCTGCTCTCCCACGGCGTCAAGCACCTGGCAGGCCGATTGGACGATCTCGGGGCCGATGCCGTCTCCTTTGATGAGGGCAATAGTATGATCCGACACAGTTGTTCCTTTCTTGGGGCAACAGAGACAAATGATTGCTTAGGCAGCAGCCGAGACGGTCAGTCGAGCCCTCCACGCTGCGCGAGTCGTGCAAGGCCGCCGGCGGCGATGATGTCTTGCACGAAGGGCGGGAAGGGCTCGACCGAATAGCGCGTGCCTGTGCTGAGGTTCTCCAACATGCCTGCTGCCAGGTCAAAGCGCATCTCGTCGCCATCCGACGCGTCTTGTGCCGCCTTGGGGCACTCGACAATGGGAAGCCCTATGTTGATGGCATTGCGGTAAAAGATCCGCGCGAAGCTCGTGGCGACGACGAGGGCGATGCCGCTTTCTTTTATGACAAGCGGCGCATGCTCGCGCGACGAGCCGCAGCCAAAATTCCTGCCCGCAACGATGACGTCGCCCAGACGCACCCTGCTGACAAAATGAGGGTCGAGGTCCTCCATGCAGTGGCGCGCCAGCTCGCGCTTGTCGGTGGTGTTGAGGTAGCGCGCGGGGATAATCACGTCGGTGTCAACGTTGTCGCCGTAGCGGATCACTCGTGCGACTTGGCCGTCCGTCTCGGTCATGTGCTCACAGCCTTTCAAGGTCGAGGGGGTTGGTGATGCGGCCGGTCACTGCGCTTGCGGCGGCAGTGGCAGGGCTTGCCAGGTAGACTTCTGACTCAGGGTGCCCCATTCTCCCCACGAAGTTGCGGTTGGTGGTGGCCACCGCACGCTCGCCGGGGGCGAGTATGCCCATGTGGCCGCCAAGGCACGGGCCGCAGGTGGGAGTGGAGACCAGGGCGCCGGCCTCGATGAACACGCGCAGCAGCCCTTGCTCCATTGCGTCGAGGTAGATCTTCTGGGTCGCAGGGATGACGAGGGCGCGCACGCCCTTGGCAACCGTGCGCCCACGCAGCACTTCTGCTGCAACCTGCAGGTCCTCAAGACGGCCGTTCGTGCACGAGCCAATGACCACCTGGTCGATCGTCACGGGGCCAAGCGCTGCGATCTCGTCAAAGTTGCGCGTGTTCTCCGGCAAGTGCGGAAACGCCACTGTCGGGGCTATGGCGCCGAGGTCCAGCTCGATAGTCCGCGCATAGGTGGCGTCAGGGTCTGGGACGACCTCGCGGGGCGGGGCGGCCCCTGCCTCGGCGAGGAACGCACGGGCAAGGTCGTCCACGGGGAAGATCCCGTTTTTGGCGCCGGCCTCGATCGCCATGTTGCACACGCAGAGCCTGTCGCTGACCGACAGGCTCTCGGCCCCTTCTCCACAAAACTCAAGGCTCTGATACAGCGCGCCGTCAACCCCTATCATGCCAATGAGTGTGAGGATAAGGTCTTTGCCGCTGACCATCGGGCCGAGCCGGCCGGTCAAGACGACGCGAATGGCCTCGGGCACCTTGAACCAGGCCTTGCCCTTTGCCATGCCGACGGCCATGTCGGTCGACCCCACGCCTGTGGCGAAGGCTCCGAGGGCGCCATACGTGCACGTGTGGGAGTCGGCGCCGATTATCACGTCTCCCGCCGTGACGAGGCCTTTCTCTGGCAGGAGCGCGTGCTCGACGCCCATCTCTCCGCCGTCATAAAAGCCCGCTATGCCCATCTCGGTCGCGAAGTTGCGGCAGAGCTGGCACTGTGTGGCCGCCTTGATGTCTTTGTTGGGTGCAAAATGGTCCATGACAAGCGAGACCTTGTTCGGGTCGAACACCTCGGACGCGCCCATCGCGCGAAACTCGTTGATGGCGACCGGCGCCGTGATGTCGTTGCCGAGAACCCGGTCAAGCCGCGCGAGCACAAGCTGGCCAGGCTTCACCTCAGCAAGCCCAGCGGCGCGGGCGAGTAGTTTTTGTGTGCGGGTCATCCCCATGGATAGTCCTCTCTCTGTGTTGTGGGGACCGATAGGTCAAGCGCGGCGAGCAGGGCGGTCGCAGTCCTGATGTCATTCGGCATGAGAAAGCCGGTACTCGATGGAGTCCACGAGCGCGTTGAAGCTTGCCTCGATGATGTCTTCTGAGACGCCGACGGTCGTCCATGTGCTGTGTGCGTCGGCGCTTTCGATAAGCACGCGCACCTTCGCCGCAGTTGTCGCCTGCTGCTCAAGCACGCGCACCTTGTAGTCGATGAGGTGCATGTCGGCCAGCACGGGAAAGAACACGGCGAGGGCCTTGCGCAGCGCGATGTCAAGGGCATGCACGGGGCCCTTCCCCTTGGCGGCAGCGATCTCGGTGGTCGAGCCGACGCGTATCTGTATGGTCGCGGTCGAGGGCAGCAGGTCTTCTCCCGCCGGAAACTCGCCCATGGTCTTGTAGAACACGACGGAGAAGTGCGGCTCATGCATGCCAAGCGTGCGCTTTGCCATGAGCTCGAAGCTCGCGTCGGCGGCCTCGAACTGGTAGCCCTCGTGCTCAAGCTGCTTGAGTCGGTCTAAGACCGCCGAAAGCCCAGGCGAGTCCTTGGCGATCTGAGGGGCAAAGGACCTGACCCGCTCCCAGACGCCGGTGCGCCCCGAGACCTCGGAGACAAGGAGCCGGCGCTTGTTGCCGACTGCCTCCGGGTCGACGTGCTCGAAGGACCGGGGGTTCTTGAGGACGCCGTCCACATGCATCCCCGCCTTGTGCGAGAAGGCGCTTGCGCCCACATAGGGCTTGCCGCCCGGCATGACCACGTTGGCGATCTCGGCGACGCGCGCGGCCGTCTCGGTGAGAACAGGCAGCGTTCCTCCTGCCTCGCGGCCCATCTTGAGTTTCAGGGCGGGCAACACGGCAGAGAGGTCTGCGTTTCCGGCGCGCTCACCAAAGCCGATGAGCGTGCCCTGAACGTGCGTGGCGCCTGCCTCGACCGCCATGAGCGAGTTTGCGACAGCGCACCCGCTGTCGTTATGGGCATGCATGCCGACCGACACGCCGGGGTGCCGCGCGACGACGAGCTTGGTGACCTCGTATACCTCGTGTGGCAACGTGCCGCCGTTCGTGTCGCACAGGCACAGGACCTCAGCGCCGGCATCGGCGGCGGCCTCAAGCGTGCTGAGCGCGTATGCAGCGTCATAGCGGTAGCCGTCAAAGAAGTGCTCGGCGTCGTAGAGGACCGACTTGCCGTGGCCTTTGAGGAAGGCCACGGACTCTGAGATCATGGCGAGGTTCTCTTCGGGAGAGACGCGCAGGATCTCTGTGACATGCATGAGCGAGCCTTTTCCGAAGATAACCACGACGTCAGTGCCTGCTGCGAGCAGCGCGGCAAGGTTCTCGTCTTGTGCCGCCTCGCGCCCGCGTCGCCGCGTGCTCCCAAAGGCCGCAAGTCGCGCCGTGGCAAGGGGCGATGTGGCCACTCGCTCGAAGAACTCGAGGTCCTTGGGGTTTGAGGCGGGGTTTCCGGCCTCGATGAAGTCCACGCCAAAAGCGTCGAGCGCCTTGACGACGCCGAGCTTGTCGTTTACCGAAAAAGAGATGTTTTCGCCCTGGGCTCCGTCGCGCAGGGTCGAGTCGAGTATGCTTATCCGCTTAGTGTCCATGGGCAGGCGCTCCTTGTCTGAGCCTTACCGGCTGTCGAGTAGTTTGTTAACGGCATTTAGGTAGGCGAGGATACTGGCTTCAATCACGTCGGTAGACAAGCCGTGGCCGATGGCGAGCCGTCCTTCGCAGCGCAGCTTCACGACGACCTCGCCGAGCGAGTCCGTCCCGTCAGAGGTCGAGTTGATCGAGTATGCCTCGAGCTCGCAAAGCGGCAGGGAGACGAGCCCTCCTATGGCGTTGTAGGCCGCGTCCACCGGGCCGTCGCCGAGCGACACGGCCTCGACCAACTCCTTCTCGCGCCCCAGCGTGACGACGCACACCGCAGTCACCTCTTTGCCGGAATGCACGTGGAAGTTTTCGAGGCGGTAGTGGTGCGGCTGCTCGACGACGCGGTTGTTGACGATCGCCTCGATGTCTGAGTCCGTGACGGCCTTCTTCTTGTCGCAGATCTCCTTAAAGCGCTCAAAGAACACCTCGGCATCGGCAGGCGCGAAGCTGTAGCCAAGCTCAGAGAGCCTGCCTTCGAAGGCATGGCGGCCCGAGTGCTTGCCGAGCACCATGTTGTTTTGCTTGAGGCCGATGTCTTCAGCCGACATGATCTCGTACGTCGAGCGCTCGGCCATGACGCCGTGCTGGTGTATGCCGCTCTCGTGCGCGAAGGCGTTGGCGCCCACCACTGACTTGTTCATGGGGACGGCCTGCCCGATGACGTTGTAGACGAGCTTGCTCGTGCGGTAGATCTGCGTGGTGTCTATCCCCGTGGCGCAGTCAAAAAGGTCCTTGCGGGTCTTGAGCGCCATGACAACCTCTTCAAGCGCCGCGTTGCCCGCCCGCTCGCCGATTCCGTTGACCGTGCACTCGACCTGGGTCGCCCCGGCGCGAACGCCAGCGAGCGTGTTTGCGACAGCCATCCCGAGGTCGTCATGGCAATGAAGCGAGAAGTCTGCCTCGTCACTGCCCTCGACGGCCTCTTTGAGGTATGAGACAAGCGCCGCGAGCTCCTCGGGAGTCACATAGCCTACCGTGTCGGGGACGTTGACCGTCGTCGCGCCCGCTTTGATGGCGGCAGAAAGGACTTGGGCGAGAAAGGCGCGGTCGCTGCGCGTGGCGTCCTCGGCTGAGAACTCCACGTCAGGGCAGCGCGACTTCGCGTAGCGCACCATCTCGACCGTGCGCTCGAGAACTGCTTCAGGAGACATGCGAAGCTTGTGCTTCATATGCACAGGCGAAGTGGCGATAAACAGGTGTATGCGAGGGGCCTCCGCGCCGCGCAATGCCTCGTACGCAGCGTCGATGTCTTTGGTGACCGAGCGCGCCAATGAGGCGACGGCGCAGCTCTTGACCGTGTTCGCAATCGCCTGGACCGACTCGAAGTCACCTGGAGAAGAGACGGCGAACCCTGCCTCAATGCAGTCGACGCCGAGCGTCTCGAGCTGGCGTGCCACAGAGAGCTTCTCGTCAAGGTTCATGGAGCAGCCGGGCGCCTGCTCGCCGTCGCGCAACGTCGTGTCGAATATCTTTATGCGCCTCGGGCTGCTTGGTGCCGTCGGCATAGTGGTTGCTGTCATGTCGATGCCCTTTCTCATGCGGTATGGCTGCGGGTCGCCGTGTGGTGGCGTGTGCCTGGGTAATGGGGAGAGGGAGTCTCGCGCTCGGCCGTGCCGGCCGTACGCGCTTGGCTCACCGCAGCACCGCGCCGGCGTTTGCCGAGGACACCTGGGCGGCATAGCGCCCGAGGTAGCCTGGCAGTGCCGGCGCCTCCTTAGCCGGCGTCTGGGCTTGACGCCGCGCAAGCTCGTCGGCAGAGACCTCGAGGCTCAGGCTGTGAGCGTCAAGGTCAAAGCTGATCGTGTCTCCTTCCTTCACATAGGCGATACAGCCGCCACGCGCGGCCTCAGGCGAGACATGCCCGATGCAGGCGCCGCGCGTCGCGCCAGAGAAGCGCCCATCGGTCACAAGCGCCACCGAGGAGCCGAGGCCGCGGCCGACGAGCGCGGAGGTCGGCCCGAGCATCTCGCGCATGCCGGGGCCGCCCGAGGGCCCCTCGTAGCGGATGACCACAACGTCGCCTTGGCTGATGCGCCCCTCGTATATGGCAGCGATGGCCTGTTCCTCTCCGTCAAAAACTCGCGCGGGACCAGAGTGTCGAAACAGTGCCGGGTCGACTGCGCTGCGCTTCACGACGGCGCCGTCAGGGGCGAGGTTGCCAAACAGGACGGCGAGGCCGCCTGTCGTGCTGTATGGATCCTCAAGCGGGCGGATGACGTTTCGCGCGCTGTCTGCGGCACAGTGCTCGTGCGCGTCCGAGGCCGCTGCCTCAACTACTGCGGCCATGGTTGGCCCGGCGACCGTCGCGGCTGTCCCGTCAAACAGCCCGGCTGACATGAGTTGCGCGATGACGGCGCTCACGCCTCCTGCCTCGTCAAGGTCCTGCATATGATGGGCGCCGGCAGGGGCCAGATGGCAGAGGTTCGGCACGCAGGCACTCACCTCGTTGACCACCGAGAGCGGCAGCTCGACGCCTGCCTCGTGCGCGAGCGCGGCGAGGTGGAGCACCGAGTTAGTCGAGCAGCCGAGCGCCATGTCGACGGCCAGCGCGTTGCGAAACGCTATTATGTTCAAGATGCCCGAGGGGCACAGGCCGTCACGCAGCAGGTCCATGACGCGCTCGCCGGCGCGCTTTGCGAGCTGGACGCGACGAGCGTACACGGCGGGAACCGTGCCGTTTCCCGGCAGCGCCATGCCGATCGCCTCGCACAGGCAGTTCATGGAGTTCGCGGTGAACATGCCCGAGCACGACCCGCATCCGGGGCAGGCGTTCTCTTCAAGCTCAGCAAGACGATCGGTCCCGATGCGCCCGGCCTGGTAGGCGCCGACGCCCTCGAACACCGAGTTGAGGTCAAGAGGCGCGCCCGTTCGCGCGTCACGCACGCTCAGCATCGGGCCACCTGACACAAAAAGGCACGGTAGGTCACAGCGCACGGCCGCCATGAGCATACCTGGCACAGTCTTGTCGCAGTTGGGGATAAAGACAAGCGCGTCGAAGCAATGCGCCTTGACCATGCACTCGATGCTGTCTGCGATGAGCTCACGAGACGCAAGCGAGTAATGCATGCCCGCATGCCCCATGGCAAGGCCGTCGCATACGGCGATGGTGTTGAGCTCAAGGGGAGTGCCGCCGGCAGAGAGCACCCCGTCTTTGACTGCGCGCGCTATCGTCGTCAGGTGTGCGTGTCCGGGCACTATCTCGTTGTACGAGTTGACTATCCCGACGAGCGGGCGTCGAATCTGGGCGTCGGTGTATCCCATTGACTTGAGCAGCGCCCTTTGCGGCGCGCGCGTCGGTCCAGTGGTGACGCGCCTGCTGCGCTGCGTCATGTGCGTGTCATCGCCCTCAGGCATCGGCTGCGTCCTTCCAGCTCATCTTCTCGCGCAGCTCTTTGCCGACGGTTTCGACGAGATGCTCGCTCTCTATGCGGCGCCGGGCGAGGAAGGAGGGGCGGTTTGCCTTGTTTTCGAGTATCCAATTGCGGGCAAAGTCGCCGTTTTGTATCTCTGCGAGGACCCGACGCATCTCTGCCTTCGTCTCGTCGGTGATGATGCGCCCGCCCACCGAGTAGTCTCCGTACTCTGCGGTGTCGCTGATCGAGTAGCGCATGAGCGACATGCCGCCCTCGACGACGAGGTCGATGATGAGCTTCATCTCATGCACGCACTCGAAGTAGGCGCTCTCGGGCTGGTACCCGGCCTCAACGAGGGTCTCAAAGCCAGCCTTCATAAGAGCGGTCACGCCGCCGCAGAGCACGGCCTGCTCGCCGAACAAGTCGGTCTCGGTCTCTTCTTTGAAGCTCGTCTCGAGAATTCCCGCGCGTGCGCCGCCGATGCCAGCGGCGTAGGCGAGCGCGGTGGCGTGTGCTGACCCGCTCGCGTCTTGGTGCAGTGCGACCAGGCACGGCACGCCACGTCCGGCGAGGAACTGGCTGCGGACGGTATGGCCGGGGCCCTTGGGGGCGACCATGATGACGTCGATGTCTGCAGGCGGGACGATCTGGTTGTAGTGGATGTTGAAGCCGTGCGCAAAGGCGAGGGTCTTGCCTGCGGAGAGGTGCGGCGCGATGTGCTCATGGTAGAGCGCGGTCTGCTTCTCGTCATTGACAAGCAGCATGACGAGGTCTGCGGACGCGCAGGCCTCGGCGACGGTCTTTACGGTCAGCCCGGCCGCGGCTGCCTTCTTGCCCGAGGGAGAGCCCTCGTACAGGCCCACGATGACGGTATGCCCGTTGTCGTGCAGGTTGAGGGCATGAGCGTGCCCTTGACTCCCGTACCCGATGACGGCTATGGTTTTGCCGTCTAGTGCCGTCCGGTCGCAGTCCTTCTCGTAATACATCTGTGCCATGTCGGTTCGTCCTTCCTGTCGTCTGTGGAATTTGTGGTCAGTGGGTGTGCACAGGCGCGTCACAGGCACCGTGCGCCGCGATACAGGGCCTGGGCGCCCGCGCGACATATCTCGAGCACGCCGTAGGGCTTCACCTTCTCGACGAAGCGGTCGTTGCTCGCAGCGTCGCCGGTCACTTCGGCAGTGATGCTCTCGGGGCTGAAGTCGATGACCTTGGCGCCAAAGTCGTTGATGGCATCGGTAAGGGCGGCGTTCGTTGAGCCGGAGACGTAGATCTTGACCAACATGTGCTCGCGAACTGAGGCCTGCTCGTCAGGGATGACGTCCACGCGATGCACGTCGTACAGCTTGGAGAGCTGCTTGACTATCTGGTCGCGGATATAGTCGTCTCCCATGGCAACAATAGTCATTCGAGAATAATTGGGATCGTCAGTCACTCCGACGACGAGGCTCTCGATGTTGTAGCAACGCTTTGCGAAAAGCTCCGCGACCCTCGTGAGGACGCCGAAGTGGTTGTTGACGATCGCGCCGATGAGGATCTTTGCCTCTGCGGCTGTCGTCGGGGCAGCCGGTGTCTTCGAGCCGCCTGCTTGAGCTTCCGTGGTCATCTCGTCATCTCCATTTCCTGGGGCTTTTCGGTGAGCATGTCTGCGACGGTGCCGCCTGGAGGGATCATGGGGAGCACCCAGTCGTCAGTGGGTATGGCGCAGTCGACCACAAAAGGACCGGTCGACGCAAAAGCCTCGTCAAGCGCAGGCTCGAGGTCGTCGGGGCCGTCAACACGGCGCCCATTGGCGCCGAAGGCGCGCGCAAGAGCCACGAAGTCCGTCTTGCGGTCAAGCACCGTGTTCGAGTACCTGCCGCTAAAAAACAGCGTCTGCCATTGCCGCACCATGCCAAGCGCGCCGTTGTTGAAGATGCAGATGACAAGTGGAACGCCGAGGCTGACCGCCGTGGCCATCTCGTTGAGGTTCATGGCAAAGCTGCCGTCACCTGTGAACAACACGGTCCGACGCGCATGGTTGCCGAGGCAGCCTCCGATCGCCGCCCCAAGGCCATAGCCCATGGTGCCCAGCCCCCCCGAGGTCAGGTGAGTGCGCGGGGCCTCAAAGGGGTAGTCTTGGGCGACCCACATCTGATGCTGCCCCACGTCGGTGGCAACGACGGTGCCGTCCTCGGTGCGCCGACGCACTGACTCGATGACCGACCGGGCGGCAAGGCGACCGGCGTTGTGAGCATGCGCCGCCTCCTTTGCCCGCATGTCGGCAACCTCATCTTGCCAAGCGGCGCGGCGTGTGGCAACGGCGCGCGATGCGAGCGCCGAAAGCGAGCCTTTCAAGTCGCCGACGAGCGCATGGTCCACGGCTATGTTCTTGCCTACCTCTGCCGCGTCGATGTCGATGTGCAAGAAGCGGGTGTCTTTGACGTATGCCGCCTTGTTGCCCGTGGCGCGGTCGCTGAAGCGCGCCCCTACGGCGACCACGAGGTCGGCGCGCGCATGGGCAAGTATCGAGGCCTCGCGTCCATGCATGCCGGTCATGCCGAGGTTGCGCGGGTGCGAGGAAGGCAGCGCCGCCAGCCCCATCATCGAGCAGCCGATCACGGCGTCGTGTGCGTCGGCAAGCCGCAGCAGCTCATCGCTGGCGCCGGCGCACGACACGCCGCCGCCGCAATAGAGGTACGGGCGCTTGCTGTCGGCAAGCATGGCCGCTGCCTGGGCGAGGTCGTCTTCAAGGGGCAAAGGCGCCGCGACAAGGGCACGGGGAGCTGCTATGGAGGCAGTGGTCCGCGAAGCCTGCACGTCCTTGGGCACGTCGATGAGCACTGGCCCGGGGCGACCGCTTGCGGCGATCTTGAAGGCCTCGGCCAGAACTTCGGAGACCTCGTCGGCAGAACGGACTATGAAGCTGTGCTTGGTCACCGGAATCGTGATGCCGATGATGTCTACTTCCTGAAAACTGTCCTTGCCCAGCAAGGGCGTGATGACGTTGCCGGTTATGGCGACAAGCGGCACAGAGTCAAGGTAGGCCGTCGCGATGCCGGTGACGAGGTTGGTGGCGCCGGGGCCAGATGTGGCAATTACCACGCCAACACGCCCGGTTGCGCGCGCGTAGCCGTCAGCGGCATGTGCGGCGCCTTGCTCATGGGCAGTGAGCACATGACGGATCTGGTCGGAGCTTCGGTAGAGCTCGTCATACAGGTCGAGAACTGAGCCTCCCGGGTAGCCGAACACTACCTCGACGCCCTGCGCAATGAGAGATCTGACGATGGCTTCGGCTCCTGTCATGCTGGCAGGTGGTGCGTGCGGTGGTTCCATAGACACTCCTCCTCTCGAAAACAAAAAGCCCCGCAGCCTGTGTGCTGCGGGGCTTTGGTGCCCTAGGTGTTATGTTCTGACTCGCTCAGATAAGTTCCGCAGCACGACGAGGCGAGCCAGTGCCAATAATCAGCAGGCCTACCAGCAGTACTACGATGATGTTAGCGAAAAGAAGCATGTACGACTCTCTGTCCGAAGTTAGATTTGGGTAGCATACCATAGGGAACGGACATGTCAACTGACAATTTTGGTCAACTGACAATTTTTACAGGCCGCACGGGAATCCCCCACGCCAGCAACGGCACAGGCACCGGCACCGGCACATGACCACGGCAAGGACTCGCTCTTGGTTTGGCAACTGCTTAGCCGCTCAGCGGCCGGCTGTCCTTATCCGCAGATACGGCCGCCCCGGACAGGCCTGGCCGTGCTCCCTGTGGGCGCGTCCATTCGAGGAAGCCGGTGGCAGCCTCAAGCGTGAGGTCGCGCAACACGAGCCGCGTTCCTCCGATGCCTGCCGCAGTGCACGTCATGATGCTTGCAAGGCCTCCGAGCCGCTGAAAGGGGTTTTGAAGCGTTGCCGACCATTGGAGCTTCCTGCGCGGCACGATGTGCGTCTCGATGCTGAAGGCGCCTTGGCGCACAACGAGCATCGAGCGGTTGTACGCATAGCCAGCATGGCGGTACCAAAGCACAGAGCCGACGAGGCACACGGCACTGGCAACGCAAAAGACAGCGACGAGGGCGAGCAACGCCCAGTCAGTGAACTTGCGAAACTCAGCGGGCATGAGTGGCGGCACGAGGAGCGCGACTGTCAAGAGCGCCGCACCTGCTGCCAGCATAGGGAACAAAAACCGCCTCATGAACGAGCGCCGCAAGGCACGGGGAACAAGTCCGCAAAGCTGGCCAAGTGACGGGCGGCCGTCAAACTCCGGAAGCAGCCCCGAGAGGATGGCATCGACCTGCGCGGCCTTCACAAAGGGATGGACGACCATGCCGTGGGCTAGCTGGGGGACGCTGTTTTGTTGCGAGTTAGACGCATCAGCAGAGTCGATGGTCAGCAGCTTGAGCTGTGCGTAACCCATGAGGCGGCGGATAAGCCCTTGCCGCACTTGGACCGCCTGAACGCGCCCGATGGCCACCCCTTTGTACTGGCGCGAGAGAAGGCCGCGCTCGACTTCGATGCGGCCGCCCCGGCGACGCGCCTTGAACCCGCCATACGAGATGGCCGTGCGCAGGAATGCCAGCACAACGACCACGAGCATGACGACGGCAACGGCAGCAACAAGATAGGGGAGGCTGGCCTCGAGCGCCTGGGAGAGGTAGCTGCCCATAGAGAACTCAGGGACGACGAGCTGCAAGAACGGAGGCGCCTGCGAGAGCGCGCCTAAGACCAGCAGGAAGTAAACGGGTATAGTGTCGCTCGATACGGCCGAGAGCAAGAGCTCCTTGAGGCTCAGCCCATACTCGTACTCGACTCGGGTGGATTCCTGGTAGTCGCCTGCAAAGACTCCGCGCAAGGCAGACCCGGCGTTTTCGATCTCGTGCAAGGCGCCTTTCACGCCGCTCTCGCGCGGCAGCGACGGCGCAGACAACGCCTGGCCGTCAGCCTTGTCGGCAGATGCCGCAGCCGCAGACGCCTGCACATGCTTGCGGCTGAAGGCCTCCGCGCGCAGCGCCTCAGCCTCGCCGAGCTTGAGCGCGGGGATAAGCACGCCCTTGTTGCTGGAGCCGCCGGCCGTCTCGATCTTGAGGCGCACCACGCCGAGCAAACGCTCGATGAGACCAGCGTTGAAGTCGATAGACTGGACGCGATAAAAGGGTATATGGACTTGTTGTTTCATAAATATGCCAGAATAGATATGTATGTCAGATTCAGTTATCTCCCAAGAGAAGCGCCGGTAGTACAGCCACGAGACGAGTACGACGATCCCGAGGATGATGACGAACACAAGGAGTATGCCGCCGACGACGATCAGCATGATGATCGAGTCAGACTGCTGGAGCGACTCGGCTAGCGCATAGAGCGAGCTAATGCCTCCGACAACGGCCGATATGAACAGCGTCAAAAAAACACGGGCTGCCGAGGTGATGATATACGAGGGATGGATGCGATGCCGTCCGGGGGCAATGGCGCCGTCATGCGTCAGGGTAGACGCAAGAGGAGCGTCTTGCGTGCTCGAGGCGTCGGGCATGCGCGACTCAGACATCTTCTTGCGCAATCCGTGCAAGGATCGCGACCCGCTCACGAAGCTCGTCGGCCTCGGGCACGGGAAGCCCGGGAATCTCATGCTCGCCTGCAGCCGTAGCCACCGTGAAGGAGGCAAGGCCGCTTGCGCGCATGACGGGACCTTGTTTGGTGTCCACGTTTTGGACACGCACGAGCGGGATGACAATGCGACGGCGCCAGAGTATCCCACGATAGATCTCGATGTCTTCCTCGTAGACCTCAAAGCGCCAACGCAGGTAGCGCAGGCGCGGAATGACCAGGACAAAAGCAACGGCAGCCAGCAGCCCGGCTGCCAGCAGCCCGGCTCCGATGGAATAGAAGACAACAAAGGCCGTGTCGCGCTCTTGTGTGCTGCCCAGCTCGGAGACAACGCCTGCAGCGATGCCTATGAGGGTGATGAGCGCTGCGAGCAAGACGAGCACTACGACGATCAAGGCGCTCAAGCGCCAGACGCGCTTGATACGGGTGTCGAGCCGACGTGAGGGGAGGTCGCGCATGGTGCCCTTCCTTCGTCCGGTATGTCTCGTGCAAATATTCAAGCAAGGAATATACTACAGAAAAACACTTCTAGCAGCAAGAGAAGGCACTGGATGTTGCAGGACGCCATTCGGCCACCATTGCAAGGGCATCACGACGGCACCACCTAACACGACGAAAAAATCACCGTCACCTCGGTCCCGGTACCCAGCTCGCTCGTGAGGCTGAGCTCGGCGCCGTGAAGCATGGCGACATGCTTCACGATGGCAAGCCCAAGCCCGGTGCCCCCCGTAGCGCGCGACCGCGTCTTGTCGACACGGAAGAACCGCTCAAACACGCGCTCACGGTCATCAAGCGCAATGCCGATGCCGGTGTCGGCGACCCTCAAGACCACCCGGCCGCCTTGCGCCTGCTCGACTGTGCGCTCGACCGTGACCGTTACCGACCCGCCCGGTTTGTTATAGCGGATGGCATTCTCACAAAGGTTGTACACGAGGCTCTCAAGCCCGTGCGCCCAGCCTACGACACTGGCTTCCTTTGAGCCGGCAAGATGGAAGCTCACATTATGCTGGTCCGCGAACTGTGCGAGGCGGTTGATGGTCTCTGCAGCGAGCTCGTTAAGGTTGACGATCTCGGGCTGCTCGATGAGTGGCCCGCCCGCGCTAGGAGGGGCAAGCTCGTCAAGTTGCGCCAAGGTCAAGACGTCATTGACCAGATCGCGCATATGTTGGGCCTCGTCATGTATGAGACTGGAGAAATGCGGGACGTCGCGATCAGACACCTGTCGGTTTTTCATGAGCTCGGCATACCCCGAGATGACGGTCAGCGGGGTCTTGAGCTCGTGAGAGATGTTCGCGGTGAACGCCCGTCTCACCCGTGCGCCTTGGTCCACGCGCTCGGCCAGGCCGTGGCGCTGTTCGTCCATGCGCGCCAACAACGGGCGTATCTCCTCGTAGACGCGGTTCGCGAGCGGATCGTCGAGATCAAGCGTGACGAGGGGGGCAGTTATGCGCCGTGCGAGCACCCGCGCAGCTAGTATGCCTGCGAGCGACAAGACTGCCAAGGTAGCCAAGGCCGGCAAGGCGATGCGCCCAAGCATGATGATGACGGCGTTTTGTGTGGCTGAGAGACGCAGGACGGTGCCGTCCCCCAGGCGAACGGCATGGTAGTAGCTGATCTCGCCAAGGGTTGAGGAGAATCGCGCCGCGCTTCCGGTGCCGTTGCGCAGGGCCTCGTCGAACTCTGGCCGACCAGCATGGTTCTCCATGGCGCGCTGTTCGTCCTGGACGCTGTCGTAGAGTATGGAGCCCTGTGCGTCGATCCACGTTACACGGATGTCGGAGAGGTGAAGCGACGCGACGGCGGCGGTCTCGACAGTGCTACCCGACTCGGGCTGCGGCTGTGCCTCGATGGCCTGCATAAGCAGGATCGCCTCATTCGAAAGCTCGCGCTGCTTCTCCTGTTCAAGCGAGGTCACGAGTATCCAGCCCATGATCGACGCGGTGAGCAGCTCGCACAAGGCCGCAGTGAGCAAGATCACCTTGAAGATGCGACGAGCAAGGGAGCCCCTTGTCTTTGCCGCGCCCGTCCGCCCTTGGCTTGCCTGCGTTTCGCCCACTGCGTCACTGCCCGTCGCGGGCGCGGTATCCCACGCCGCGCACCGTCTCGACGACCCAAGAGCCTGGGCCGAGCTTTTGACGCAGGGTCTGGACGTGCACGTCAACAGTGCGGGTGGCCCCGTCGAAGTGCCAGCCCCACACGGTCTCGAGTATGCGCTCACGCGAAAGAACGATGCCGGGGTTTTCCATGAGGTAACGAAGCAGCTCAAACTCCTTCAAGGTGAGAGAGACGTAGCGCCCGCCCACCGTGACGCGATGCCTGCTCGCCGATAGGGTCACCTCGCCAATGCGCAGCACATCTGCGCCTTGTGCCCGTCCGAGTGGGGCGTTCGCGTTCGTGTTGTCGCTCATGCCGTCGTCTGCGTCGGCGCTGCGGGCGTCAGGAGTCGCCGTTGAGGCTGCGTCGGCACGCGCCTCAGCGATGGCCGCTGCATGAGCGGCGGTGCGTCGAAGCAGCGCATTGACCCGGGCGACTAGTTCCATCGTCCCAAACGGCTTGGTAAGGTAGTCGTCAGCGCCGCTGTCCAGCCCGTTCGCCACATCGTACTCAGAGCTTTTGGCAGTTATCAACATGACCGGGATGTCGCTCGTCTCGCTTCGAGCGCGTAGGTTCTTCAACGTAGTGATTCCGTCCTCGCCCGGCAGCATGATGTCAAGCAGGATGAGGTCAGGAAGCCGCAGCACCGGCCGCTCTTCTCCGTCAATCTTGGTGCCCGAATGCCCGAGTGCCCTCTCGATGGCCTCGTACAGCTCGTAAGACGATGCAAAGCCCACTACCTCAAGGCCGCTTCGTACCAGCGCGAACACCGTCATGTTGCGGATGTTCTCATCGTCCTCAACATAAAATATCATAACAAAACAAAAGCTCCTTTATGGACCCAACAGTCCAGCAGCACGAAGGGGCTGGGCTAGCCGAGCAACTCACCTTTGTAATACCCTGTCAGTGAGTATTCTACCCATTCGGCGATGTTTTGCGCATGGTCGCCGATGCGCTCGAAGTACTTGGCGATCATAAGGTAGTCCACGGCGGCCTCGCTCAAGCTGTCGTGCATGCGGATAAGCTCGACAAGCTCCTGTCGCACAACCATAAAGAGGCCGTCGACGATGCTGTCTTGCTGCATGACTAGCTTGGCGCGCTCCACGTCGCGCTCGACAAAGGCCTGGATGGCACCACTTACCATGGCAGTCGTCGCCTCGGCAAGCTCGGGCATGTGCTCGGCGTTCTTGGTGGCAAGCGGTTTGTCGCAGGTGAGAAGTATCTCACAGATGTCTGCCGCCTGGTCGCCAATGCGCTCCATGTCGGTGATCATCTTGAGTGCAGAGGATATGACGCGCAAATCGCGCGCAACCGGCTGCTGCTGGAGCAAGAGCTTGATACACTGGGTCTCGATGTCGCGCTCCTTGCGGTTTATCTGCTCGTCGGTCTCTATGATGTGCCGCGCTTTGCGGCGGTCGTTGTTGTTGAGCGCATAGGCCGCTCCTTTGAGCGCGCGCTCGATGAGCGAGCCCATTTTTTGCATCTCTCGGTTGAGGAGCTTCAGTTGTTCGTCGAAATGCTGCCGTGGAGTCATGTGCTTGGACCTTCCTGTTTATCCGAACCTGCCGGTGATATAGTCCTCAGTGCGTTTGTCGTCAGGCAGCGAGAAGAGCTTCTCCGTCTTGTCGAACTCGACCATCTCGCCCAAAAGAAAAAACGCGGTCTTGTCGGAGATGCGGGCTGCCTGCTGCATGTTGTGAGTTACGATGACAATAGTATAGCGATCTTTGAGCTCGAGCGCGAGGTCTTCTATCTTGCCGGTCGAAATCGGGTCGAGAGCCGAGGTCGGCTCGTCCATGAGCAGCACCTCGGGCTCGACGGCGAGCGCGCGAGCGATGCAGAGCCGCTGTTGCTGACCGCCCGAAAGCCCTAGGGCGTTGCGCTTGAGGCGGTCTTTGAGCTCGTCGAATATCGCTGCGTCGCGCAGCGACTTCTCGACCACCTCGTCAAGAGCGGACTTCTTCGTGATGCCGTGCGTCCGCGGCCCAAAGGCCACGTTGTCATAGACGCTCATCGGAAAAGGGTTCGGCTTTTGAAACACCATGCCGACACGCTTGCGCAGCATGTTCACGTCCATGTCGCGAGAGAAAATATCTTCTCCGTCAAGCTGTATGTTGCCTGTGATCCGACAGCCTTCGATCAGGTCGTTCATGCGGTTGAGCGTCTTGATGAGCGTCGACTTGCCGCAGCCTGAAGGGCCGATGAACGCGGTTATCTCGTTGGTCAGAATGTCGAGGCTCACGCTATGAAGGGCCTGGAAGCTGTCGTAGAACAGGTCGAGGCCACGTATCGAGAACTTCACGTGCTGGGGGTTTTCGAGCGGGGGGTTGACGGATTTGAACGTGACAGTACCGAGGCGCACAGGGGCAGAAGCCCTGCTGTCGTCGTTTGGCGACGTGTCGGCGGCAACAGTCGCTGCGGTAACAGTCGCAGCGGTGCCAGCGTCTGCGGCGGCGGCAACACGCGCGGCGTCAATGGGACGGGCAAGCAGTTTGGTCATGGGGTCAGCCTTTCGTCACACGGCGCGCAATGATCGCCGAGAGAGTGTTTATCAGCAAGACAATGACGAGCAGCACAACGGCGGTGGCATAGGTCTTGTCGATATAGAGGCCTTCGCTTGACAAGACGTACATGTGCACGCTCAGGGTGCGCGTGGAGTCAAACACGCTCGTGGGGATAGAAGCGACCGAGCCAGCCGTGAACAAAAGCGCGGCACTCTCGCCGACGATGCGCCCAATGCCTAGGATGACGCCCGCCAGAATGCCGGGCATGGCCGCCGGAAGCAGGATGCGAAACACCGTGCGCAGCCGTCCGGAGCCAAGGCCGAAGCTGCCCTCGCGATAGGTGTCGGGCACGGCCTTGAGCGCCTCTTCGGTCGTGCGCATGATGACCGGCAGTATCATGATGGCAAGCGTGAAGGATCCTGCAAGCAGGCTCAGCCGCCATCCGAGGGCAGTGACAAAAAACAGCATCCCAAACAGGCCATAGACGATGGAGGGTATGCCGGTCAACGTCTCAGCTGTCAACCGCACGAGTGAGACGAGCTTGTTGCCGCGCCCTGTGTATTCAACTAGGTAAACGGCTGCGCCGATGCCGAGCGGCACAGAAATGGCAAGGCTCAGCACGATCATAAGGAGCGTGTTAACCAGGGCAGGCATGAGCGAGACGTTTTGCGAGTTGTAGGTGGGGTCAAACAGGTCTGCCGATATATGCGGGATGCCTTTTACGAGTATGTACCCAATAATAAAAAGCAGCACCACAATCGTGGTCAGCGCTGCCAGGTAGACAAGCAAGCGAAGAATGAGCCCGGTGACGCGCGAGCGGCGCCGGGCCCGTTGTGCGCGAAGTTGACGTTCGAGCGCATCGAGGCTGTGTGGCATCACTTCGCCCTTCTCTTGAGGAGGCTGAAGAGGATGTTAATGATGAGGATAAAGACGAACAGCACCACCGCAGTGCCGATGAGGGCCTCACGGTGCAGCTCGGCGGCATATCCCATCTCCATCACTATGTTGCCGGTGAGCGTCCGTATGCCGTCGAGAATGCTGCTGGGCAGACGAACCTGGTTGCCTATGATCATGACCACAGCCATGGTCTCGCCGATGGCGCGCCCGACGCCGAGGATGACGGAAGCCATCACGCCCGATGCCGCAGCAGGCAGCACGACACGAAAGGCGCAGCGCTCATGACTGGCGCCAAGGGCCAGGGCTCCCTCGTAGTAGTGGTCAGGAACTGCATCGAGCGCAGCTTTGGACACTGCGATGATGGTCGGCATGATCATGATGCCCAAGACCAGCGAGGCGGCCAGAATCGACATCCCCTGCACTCCAAAACTGCTGCGGATAAAGGGGACGATGACCACTAGGCCAAAGAAGCCGTACACGACGGAAGGGATCCCAGCCAACAGCTCGATGCCGGGGAGCATGAGCCGCACCACGCGGCGCGAGGCAAACCGCGAGAGGAACAACGCGCAGAGCACGCCAATCGGCACGCCGATGACCACGGCGCCAGCGGTCACGTACACGCTTCCCACTATCATGGTGAAGACGCCGAACCGCCCGGCTTCGGGGTGCCAAACTGAGCCCGACAAGAACTCGAGGGGCCCTATCTGGGCAATCGCGGGAAGCCCGCTCCAAAACAAGAACACGCAAATGAGGGCGACAGCGACAATCGAGACGCAGGCCGCTAGCGCAAAGAGCACATGCGCCACGTTTTCGCGAAGCGCATGTGCATAGAAACGTCGAAATGCCATGAGGTCGATGCTCCGGCTGCTAGAGTGCTGACCAGTTGGTGACTTCTCCTAAGAAGACCTGCTTTACCTGCTCTTTAGTCAGGTTGGTGACGGTGTTGCTCTTGTTGACGATGACGGCGATACCGTCGATGGCAATGGTTTTCTCAGTAATGCCGGCAGCCTTCTCGGTGTCTTTGAGCTCGCGCGAGGCCATGCCAATATCGCAGATGCCGTTTATGGTCGAAGTGATGCCTGTGCCCGAGTCGTTGGTCTGGATCTCGACCGTCACGTCAGGATTGGCAGAAGCGTAGGCCTCCTTGAGGTGCTGCATGGCCGGGCTGACCGACGACGAGCCCGAGACGACCACCTTGCCGCTGGCGCCGTTGCTGGCATAGGCGGACGCGTTGTCTGAGACGGCGACGCAACCTGCTTTGCTGACGACCACGCTTTGACCCTCAGTGCTCATGATGAAGTTGATAAAGTCCTGCGCGGCGTCGCTCGTTCCCGTATTGCTCGTGACGATGTTGAAGGGGCGCTTAATCTTGTAGGTGCCGTTTTTCACATTTACGGCAGTCGGGTCAACGCCGTCAACCTTCAAAGCCGACACAGCCGTGCTGAGCGAGCCAAGGGACACATAGCCAATGGCGTTTGGGTCGTCGGAGACACTGGTGAGCATGACGGCGGTCGAGTTGGTGATAACGGCAGTTGATGCGGTGCCGTCTACCTTTTTGCCGTCGGTGCCGTCTACCTGAACCTCAAACAGCTCTACGAAGGCGGTCCTGGTCCCGGACCCGTTCTCGCGGCTCACGATGTTAATGGCGCTGCCGCCGCCTGCATTGTCGGGGCTGCTGCCACAGGAAGCAAGCAAGCCGAGCATGCCACAGGCAAGCGCTAGCGCGAGTACTGCCCTCATGACCTTGACGCTGTTCGTTTTCAAAATAGCTCCTCTCCAAGTAGGCCGGACCAGCTTTATGTGCTGTCCATGTATGGTTGCCGCATGTCGGCAACGTATGGCCAAAGGCCTTTACCAGAGTAGGCACGACGCATAAAGCGCAGGTTTTGGGTATGTCAAGTTTTGGTAAAGTGATGCCCTCGACGCATTAAAAGTAGAGAAAGACGCGTGTACAATCACTGCAAGGAAGATGCAGGCCAAAAAACGAAAGAACACTCTCGCGATAGTTCGACATTAGGATTACCATATGAAAAAACATATATTTTATAATTTATGGATACATGATGATGATGAACTTGCTGTCATCGCCGAGTCGGAAGTGAGAAGCAGGGAAACCTTGCGTGAGTGGCCGCTGAGCTATGTGGAGCGTGTCAATCTCAAGAACGGGTCAAGTCGAGTTTATAAAGCGCAGAAGGGGTCAGGCACTGAATACGCGTTTTACCGAACGGTGCAAGCCACATTTATACCGAAAGCATACTTCTGCAGTTCTGATGGTGATGCACACTGGATGCTCCTTGAAGATATAGACGGTTGCCACCCTGTGCCGCAGAACAGCAATGCGCTGTTTGACCTCGGAATACTCGCTCGAAGTCAAATAAGCAGCCTTGGTAGCGAGTGCCCTTGCAAACATGATTTATCAAAAAAAGGTTATTCGGAGTTTGTTGACTCGACAGTAGGTCTACTCCTTGCGCTTCTTGGGGATGGAAAGTTGACTGTCACCAGCAACGATGCTATCAATCGGTTAAGTGATGCATTGTCACACCCAGAGGTGAACCGGGCAGTCAACGGGAAAGGCGCAGTGCTTCACGGGGATTTGAAGTGCGACAACATCCTGATACGCCACGACGGCGAAATCATGTTAATCGACTGGCAGAATGTTATGTTCGGGCCAGAGATGATAGATGTTTACAGCCTGCTGGCGACTCAAGCTGTAGACCCTGTGTCTGTTGCCGGAATCGGGCCTGAGATTCTAAGGTTGGCACTAGAAATACGTTGGTTCGCTGACTGTCTGAATGATTGGATGCCAGATGCCACTTTTCTTGATGCGTGGATAGCAAATACAGAAGCATATATTCCTGGCATCATTGAGAACAATGGTTACAATGGTCGTGAGGTTTACTATTTCCATTAACCAGCCATGCTGTTTTCTTGCAATAAACGCCGTATGTCTTTGCGCATTGATCGCCAAAGCAAAACCGCTCACTAACGTGCCACCTATTGCCTTTTTGCCCTCAAGAAACACCAATGCCCCCGCATCTGCGAGGGCAAGAGATTGTATCAATCTCGGTGTCTTAATGTGGAGCCAACGAGGGGACTCGAACCCCTGACCTGCTGATTACGAATCAGCTGCTCTACCAACTGAGCTACGTTGGCACTGGCGTGCAGATGGCAGTATAGCAATAACCTGACGATTGCACCAGCATAAAAACGGTGATTGTCAGTCCGTGCTCCAGCATGCCTGAAGGGTCCTTCAGAGATTTCAAGACGGATACATTCACGTTATACTTCTCATAGACAAGGTATAACTATCCCATGCACTACGAAGGAGCAGCCATGGAACAGCTCACATTGTACTATCTGCCGTCATGTCCGTACTGCCTCAAGGTGCTTCGCTTCATGGAGAAGAGCGGCATCATCATCGACCTTGAAAGCACATCCGAGCCAGCAAACCAACAACGGCTTTTGGATGTGGGAAAGAAGAACCAGGTCCCCTGCCTGTTCATAGGCGAAAAGCCTCTGTACGAATCTGACGACATTATAGCGTACTTGAACGAGCGCTTCGTGAGTCGGGACAAGACCTGACGAGACGCACAGGCCGCGCAGGCCTTTGACACCTGCTGGCGCGATTGTCCCGGTTGTGCCCTTCGCACGCCCGGCGCCCCAACAAGGCGCCCGATTCGGTTAGGAGAAGGTATGTCTGAGAGCAACGTGGACAACACGACCCCCCAGCAGCCCGCATCGTCAGAAGATGGTCAGTCGCCTGTAGCACAAAGCGTGCCATCGCCCATGCAGCGCGTTGACGAACTGCTGCAGCAGTTGCAGCCGCATGCGCAAGACATGCCACAACCACCGCTGCAAAAGACAGCAAAGCCTGAGCAGCCTGCGCCTCAGCAGGTGCCTCAGCCGCAGCCTCTGCTTGCACAGCCTGCGCCTCAGCAGGTGCCTCAGCCGCAGCCTCTGTTTGCACAGCCTGCATCTCAGCCGCAGTCTGAGCCAGTGCAGCCTGCGCCTCAGCCGCAGTCTGAGCAACTGCGCGAGCAAGTGCCCGAGTCACAGCCTGCACCTCAGTCGGCCCACGCCTATGCGCCCCTGCAGTCGACTGCCGGGCAGCCACCTTCCTCGACTGGCGCGTCGACGCCGCCACTGGCTGTGCAGCCTGCGGCCACACAAGGCGTGGCATCGTGTCCTGACGCCGAGCAGTCCACGCCATCGCAACCGAACGCTGCGCAAGTCTCCCAACCCCAGGCAGCAGCACCGCTTCGGACACCGCCGCCTTCTCCACAGCCTCAGTGGCAGCAAGTGTCACAATCTCAGACGCTGCACTACACGGCTGCTCAGAGCAACAGCCAGCCCGCTGGCACCCCTGGTCACGCCTATGGGCCCACTCAACAAACCTATGGTCACCCTGGCCAGGCCACCGGCTCCCACATCATGTATGCTTCGGGACAACAGCACTCAAGCGCGGGGACACAGTCGTTTGCCGCGCCCGCGAAGCCAGCTTATGTGCAGCGTCCTGCCGCCAAGCAGTCCTCGCTGGTCATGGCATTTGTGATGGGGCTCCTGGGCATCGTCGTTGGAGCGAGCGTGACGTTCGGGGTCATATACCTCGTCACGGGCTCAAAAGCCCCGCAGGCATCGTCAAGCAACGGCGTCTCGTATGTTAGCAACGCGGGCGGGACCCCCATCGTCGTGACACCGCTTCCTGACGACCCAAACCTCCCGGAGGCGGTCGCGGCAAAAGTCACTCCCTCAATCGTCAACATCGACGTGTACGTGGATGCCTGGCCGCGACGCTCCCTCCAGGACTCGGGATCTTTGAGCGACGACAGTTACCAGCAGTACGGAGCTGGCTCGGGTGTCATAATAAGTGAAGATGGGTATATACTTACAAACTATCATGTGCTCGAGGGTGCCCAGCAGTTCCTTGTCGGCATCAACGGCACGGAGCGCCTTGAAGCGAAGCTCGTGGGCGCTGATCCGTCCTCAGACCTTGCGGTGATCAAAGTAGAGACACAGGGACTCACGCCCATAGAGATCGGAGACTCGTCTTTGGCTAACGTCGGTCAATGGGTCATGGCCGTGGGCAGCCCGTATGGCCTTGAGCGCTCGGTTTCTACGGGCATCGTGTCAGCGCTTTATCGTTCTACGACCATGGAGAGCACGGGCGGCACGAACATATACGCAAACCTCATTCAGACCGACGCTGCCATTAATCCCGGCAACTCGGGAGGCGCGCTCGTAGACAGCGAGGGCAAGCTCCTGGGGATAACAACTCTCATCGCGTCGTCGTCTGGCTCCAGCTCAGGCGTCGGATTTGCCATTCCCGTGAACTATGCCATGAACATCGCAGAGCAGATCATAAGCGGCACTGGCGTGAGCCATGCGTTTCTCGGCGTGACACTGCAGACAGTAGACACGACAAACGCTGCGCGCCTTGGGACTACCGCAAAGAGCGGAGCGTATCTTGAGTCGGTCGTTGCTGGGTCGCCTGCCGAGCAGGCGGGTCTAAAAAGAGGCGACATCATCACAGCTTTTAATGGCAAGCCGGTGACAACGGCCGCTGAGATCATCATCGATGTGCGTGGCCAGGCAGTCGGCGACACCGTGTCGCTTACTGTCCTGCGCGGCAGCGAGAGCATCAAGGTGGATGTCGTCCTTGGTGCCGACAAGGAATAGCGCAACTGTCCGAATGAGCGAAGTTGGCGTTACTGTTTTATCGCGTGAACGCGATAAAACAGTAACGTTGGCCTGAATGAGCTTTGAATGAGCTTTTGAATTTTGTTTTGCTAGCTGGGCAGTTTTACGGTACAATCCTTGAGCACGCGTGGGCCCTTAGCTCAACGGTGGAGCAGGGGACTCATAATCCCTTGGTTGCAGGTTCGAATCCTGCAGGGCCCACCAGGCATTTGCAACCATATGATATACTTGCACATGCCTAAGCAGCATTCCTCGGTAGCTCAATGGCAGAGCAATCGGCTGTTAACCGATTTGTTGTAGGTTCGAGTCCTACCCGGGGAGCCACGTCATTGCGTCCCTGTCGGTCTTGTCTCCGACGTAGGCCGACAGGGCATTTTGTTGACTTGCCCAAGGGACACTGTTAGCATAATGCTTCGCGCTTATTACAAGGTTAATCAACGAAGGGTTATTGATGTACGCAATCGTTGCAACTGGTGGAAAACAGTACAAAGTCGCCGCTGGCGACCGTATCGAGGTCGAAAAGCTCGACGTTGAGCAGGGCGGCGCTGTCGCACTTGATGTAGTGTTCGTGAGCGATAAAGACGGGATCGTCATCGATGCCGAGAAGCTCGCGGTGGCAAAGGTGTTTGCCGTGGTGGTCGAGCACTTCAAGGGTGAGAAGCAGATCATCTTCAAGTTCAAGAAGCGTAAAGGCTACAAGCGCCTGCGCGGTCACCGTCAAAACCTCACACGTCTTGAGATTTTGGAAGTCAGCTTGACTGGCATTGCGACAAAGGCCTCAGAGCCAAAGGCATCGGCCGCAAAGGACGACGACGCCGACAAGAAGTCCGTGCGCAAGGTAGCTGCAAAGAGCGAGAGCGACGCAGACTTGGTCGAGACAGTCGATGAGTCCGATTTGGTCACAGAGACTGAGGTTCTTGCAGAAGGCGAGTCTTCTCCAGAAGCCGACACTGCAACAGAGTCCGAGGATGTTGAAGGCGAGGCAGCTACAGGCGACGAGCAAGACGACG
>JAITHV010000113.1 GCA_031279835.1 Coriobacteriales bacterium | reverse complement strand
CACGAGGCCCTCATACAGGGCAACGTGAGGACTCACCGCTTTTCTACGGTATGGGAGCAGGGCTACGCGTGCTTTCGCTCCAAGGACCGCACGTCTAGCGCAGAGTGCCGAAGCTGCGCACATTGGGAGCACTGCCTGGGCGGCGCGCTGCACACCTGGGACTTTGCCGAGCAGCGCCAGCGTGCCTGCCCCCACCGCCTGTTGGAGAAAGCGCGCCACGCGTGACACGTTGTGGCGCGCATGAGCATTGAGGAGACCGGTCATGTTGTTGGAACTGTTAGTGAGACTCTACAGCAAGGCCACGCCGGCCACGGCAAAGAACTACGAGTCGCTCTACGGCCCGCCTGTCGACGGCCCACTCTATGGCCCTCCGCCTTCGGACACCGTGCCGTCTGGCTCGCCGCCGCTTGACCCTGCCCCGCTCACAGCGCACGACGTCTTGCTCTCGCTGCCGGTGACGGCCTTGCGCATGATGCTCTTGCCGCTCATCTTGCTGGTCGGCGTGATCGTCTACGCCAAGAAGCGGTCCTACAAGCCTGCGAAGACAGTTGCAATACTTGCTATCTTGTTGACTTGTTACTTTATTATTATGTTTTTGATATCTCTTGTTTTGCAATACACGAGGTGAGCTTGCCATGCCGGCCAGGCAGAGGAGGGGCGACGCTCAGCGCACGCGCCGGTCGTCTACATGCTTGGTCTTGCCCACAGAGCGCTCAATGCGTCCCGGCTCGACGAGGCGCACCTCCACGCCTACTTGCAGCGTCCCGTGGAGGCGCTCGGCAACCTGGCGGCGGAAGGCCTCCATGTCGGCGTAGCTGTCGGTGAAGAACCCTGAGGTGACCTCAAGCTGAAGCGTCAGGCGGTCAAGGCCGGCTTCGTTGTCGATGACAATGCGGTAATGGGGGCTCGCCCCCTCGATGGCATGGAGCACATCTTCAAACTGGCTCGGAAACACATTGGTGCCACGGATGATGAGCATGTCGTCGGTGCGCGAGCGGACCTTGTCCATCCGCGCAGTCGTCCTTCCGCACCCGCAAGGCTCGGTGACCACGCGCGTCAGGTCGCGCGTCCGGTAGCGCAGGACCGGCGTCGCCTCCTTGTGCAAAGGGGTCAGTACGAGCTCGCCAGGCGTCCCGTCAGGCACAGGCCTCAAGGTGTCAGGGTCTACGACTTCCCAGTAGAACTGCTCCTCGACGATGTGCTGCTGATGGCGAGAAACCAGGCACTCGCCCGACACGCCCGGACCCATGACTTCCGTGAGACCGTAGTTGTCGGTACAAAAAACGTGCATGCGCGTCTCGATCTCTTCCTTGAGCTTTGGAGGGCATGGCTCGCCGCCAAAAAGCCCGACGCGCAGCGACGACGCCTCCCAGTCGTAGCCCATGTGCTCCCCCACTTCGCAGATATGCATCGCGTACGAGGGCGTGGCGACTAAAACAGTGGTGCCGTAGTCCTCTATCATCATGATATGCCGCTCCGTGTTGCCCGAGCCAGCAGGGATCATCATGCAGCCAAGGCCCTCTGCGCCGTAATGCAGGCCAAAGCCGCCCGTGAACATGCCGTAGCCAAAAGCCATCTGCACCCGGTCGCCGGGCACCACGCCTGCCATCTGGATGATGGCCATGATGCTGCGGCGCCATTGTTCAAGGTCGTTTTGCGTATAGCCGACGACGATAGGCTTGCCCGTGGTGCCAGACGACGCATGCAGGCGCACAACCTCGTCAAGCGGCACGGCAAACAGATCGTAGGGGTAGTTGTCGCGCAATGCTCCTTTGTCGGTGAAGGGCAAGGCGGAGAAGTCCGCGAGCTCCTTGAGGTCTCCCGGCAAAAACCCGATTGCGTCGAGTTGGGCACGATACCAAGGCACGCGCTCATAGGCCCAGGCTGTCTGCTCTTTGAGGCGGGCAAACTGGCGCGCGCGTATCTCGTCGCGCGAGGCACACTCGGTTGCAGGATCGAATATGGGGTTGGCGTTCTCTTGGCTCATGCGTCATCCTTTGCGGGGCGGGGGCGGGGCAGCACGCAGGCTGCACGGTTGCGACAGCTTGCCAAAACGGCCGCGTGGCCGGTATGATGGCGGAAGTTCGCACATGTGTCGGTCACTGCGCCAGCACCAGGCGCGCAAGCTCGTCTTGCCCGACGACGCGCACCGGGCTGTCGCGCAGCTGTTCAGCGGCCAACGCGACGTCTGGGACCATAAAAACCACGAAAGTAGAGACAAGCGAGTAGGCGCACTTGACGTCGAGTCCCGACTCGGCAAGCGCCTCAAACACCCTGCACAGACCGCCTGGCACGTCAGGCAGCTCAATGCACAAGACATCGGTCGAGCTGACCGTGAATCCTGCGCCCTCAAGCGCCGCAACCGCCTCGTCAGGCCGGTCCGTCACGAGGCGCGTGATGCCGAAGTCTCCTGTGTCTGCGGCAAGGATGCCGCGAATGTTGACCGATGCGTCTTCAAGCACGCGGGCGATGTCGCGCAACACGCCGATGCGGTTTTCTACGAAGACGCTTACCTGTTTGACCGACATGTCTGCTCCTTGCTGGCTGCGAGAGTTACTGGCTCGTTAATGTTTGCGTATTGCCTGTCGTGCCGTTCTCATTGTTGGTCACAAAAGAGAGTAGCGCATCGTGAAAGTGCCGACTTGTACTATCGAGCCCTCGACAAGCTCGGCCTTCTCGACCACTTTTCCGTTTACCCAGGTGCCGTTCAGCGAACCGGTGTCGCGCAGCACGACCGCATGGCCGCTTTCTTCGACGATGGCATGTCGACGCGAGACAGTCGTGTTGTTGAGGAACAAGTCGCAGCTTGGGTCGCGCCCGATGACCACGGGCAGGGGGTCAAGGTGGAACACCTCGCCGGCCATCGGGCCCTTGGTCACCGTGAAGTGCGGGCGGCCACAGCGCACCACGGCATCAAACGGGACGCTGCCCGAGTCTTGCGCGGTGAACTCTTGGGTGCTGCCTACGAGCTTGAAGCCGCAGTGCGCACATTCGCTGGCATCATGCTCTACCGTGTTTCTGCATACTGGGCATATCGTCATCTCTGGCATGTTCATCCCCTCGTCGTCGGGTGCTTTGATCCTGCCACGCGCCGCTCGTGCAGGCTTCGCGCGCCCACAAAGTCAAGCCCAGGACGCAGCAGCGCTGCGAGCGCAGGAGTGTCGGGGTGGCGATACGCGGCCTCCTGTGCGCCTTCGAACCAGGTGCCGGCCTTGCGTCGCAATGCCGCGTACTCTGCGGCGGGCAGGGGGTCGAGCTCGGGAAAGCTCAACAGCACGTGCTCAAGTGCATCGAGGTGCGCAGGGGCGCAAAACACCTCATGGTGCCCCTCAGGCAGCAGCGGGTAACGCAGCACGAGGGCAGGTATCCCGTCAAGCGAGGCCACAGTCAGGGAGCCGACGCCGACGCTGTCGTCGGCGTCGGGCAGGCTCGCGCCCAGCTCTTCGAGCACCGCTGGCGCAGGCGGCCCAAAAAGAGAGACACACGCAAGCTTCTCCGTCTCGTCAGTTATCTCAAGTCCCTCAAAAACCGCGGACTCGTCGTCTGCGAGCGCGGCGTGGGCGCCCAGCCAGGCAGCAGCTTCTCTTGCGGTCTCACTGCTCGTGACGAGCATGTACTCTGCGTCGCCGCTGCGCGCTACCGTCACCACGTCGATCACCTCGCCTTCTCCCGTCAAGACAAGCGCCGGCGCCACGTTGCCAAGTTGGGCAAGGCGCGCGCCTTCGACCGTCGTCATGGCCTGCACAAATCTTGCCGCAGCATCACCGGCAATGCGGATCTTGCCAAGCAGCTCCCTGATGACGAAGCGCCCGAGGGCATACGGGCTTACTTGGCCTGCCATCATGCGGCCCTTGCCTGGTCTGGCAGTGTCGCAGGCGCCGCTGCGGGGACCTCGACCACTGACTTGAGCGCGATTGACCCCACCGCATGAGGCGCGTCGCCAAAGAAGCCGCCCCAAAAGCGCGACCAGCCGATTCCGATGCCGTCGAAAAACCCGGGGGCGCCCACCGACTCGGAGACGACGACCGGCGAGGTCGCAAGCACTTCTCCGCGCTGAAGCCAAATGATGCTGCCGCATTCCTGGCCTTGGACCACGCTTCCCTCGATGTCTGAGAGCGAGACCTCTTGGGCGATCGGGCCATTGAGGTCGAACACCTGCACCCGGACAGCTGACGGCGCAAAGGCCGAGACCGTCTTGTCAATCCAACTGGTGAGCGCGACAGTGCCGACCAGCTGATAGGGGTTCACGAGCTCAATAGTGCGATAATGACGAAAGCCCCACTCCAGCAGCTCGGCCGCGTCCTCGAAGCGCTCTATGCCGTCAGTCCCGCGAAAGGTGACCGAGTACAGCTCGATGCCGTTTTTCACTGCCGACCCCACGAAGCAATAGCCCGACTCCTCGATGAAGCCGGTCTTGATGCCAGTGACCTCCGCGCCGTCGAGCACGTCCCAAAGCTGGCTGGTGCTCTCGAACTCGAACAGCACCCCGTCAATGGTGAGCTCCTTGTGGCGCGTTCCCACAACCTCGCGAAACACCGGGTTCTTCATGCAGTACTGCGCGAGCTTGAGGTAGTCGCGCACCGTCGAGTAATGGTCTTCGTCAGAAAGGCCAGAGGAGTCGGCGTAATGCGTCGAGGACATGCCGAGCAGCGCGGCCTTCTCGTTCATGAGCTCCACAAAGCGGCTCTCATACCCCGACAGGTTCTCGGCGATGACCACAGCGGCGTCGTTGCCCGAGGGGACCAAGAGGCAGTAGAGAAGGTCGTGTAGCGAGACCATCATGCCCTCCTCGAGCCCGGCCTCGGTGCCGGGGGTGTTCGCCGCGCCCAAGGTGACCTTCATCATCGTGTCGAGCGGCGTGCTCTCGAGCGCGACGATGGCCGTCATCATTTTGGTGGTCGAGGCCATCGGGACCGCCACGTCGGCGTCACGCTCAAACAGCACGCGCCCGTCGCTCGTGCTGAGGCCGGCGAACTGTGCCTGCACGTCGGGGATGTCGTCCGTCGATGAGCGGTACTCGCTCGCCGACCGACCGTCGATGCGGTCTTGGGGGCGCATGTCTGGCCGCAGCGACGTGCTGGGAGCCAGGGAGGCAGAGGAGGGGGCGGCGAGCGATGTAGAAGCGGCAGGCTCAAGGCCATAGGACTGCGTAAGGGCGCCGAGCAGCACGCTGCCAGCCATCGCGACAATGATGAGCAAGACGATAAGCACGCGCACAACGACCTTCCAGGTCTGTTGCTGCTGCAGTCGCTGCTGCATCTGTTGCTGCTGTCGTTGCTGTTGTAGTTGTTGTTGTTGTTGTTTTCTCTTTGCGGCCATGGTCCTTAACGCTTTGTCTCTCGCGGACAGCTTCTATGAGTCAGTGCTGGCCAGGCGGCATCCTGAAGGCAGCACCGACACCATCGTACTACATCGCAACACTTGCTGTAAGCGTGAGAGGAGGGGCTAAGCCTGATACAGCTCGTCTTGCCTCATCATGCGGTAGCCGGCCTTGATGACGATGGCCGGCACGCGCTCGTCGTCGTCCACGCGCAGGATGTCGATGGCCTCTCCCCCGCTTGAGCTGAAGCAGTAGGCATACTCCACGTTTATCTCCGCATCGTCAAAGGCCTCGAACAAAGTGGCAAGGCCGCCCGCGCGGTCGGGGACCACAACAGCGCAAACCTTGGTGAGCTTTGCCCTGAAACCCGCTGCCTCGAGTACCTTGACGGCGCGCGACGGCTCGTCGGCAATGATGCGCGCCACTCCATAATAGGCCGTGTCTGCTATGGTAAGCGCGCGCATCGATACGCCTGCGTCACCGAGCAGGCGACACATGGCGGCCAGACGCCCGCGGTCATTCTCCAGAAACACTGTAATCTGCTCGACCATTGCTCTCTCCTTATCTCGACGTCGCGTTACTGGTTGCGCAGGTCGAGCACGCGCTTGGCCTTGCCCTCGCTGCGCTCGATGCTCTTCGGCTCGACCACCTTGACCTCGACTGCGACCTGCAGGTTGCTCTTGAGCTCTGCGACGATCCGACGCGTGAGGTCCTCGATCTTGCGCACCTCGTCAAAGTCGAACTCAGGGACGGTCTCGACCTTCAACTCCACGTGGTCAAGCGCCCCCACACGCATTAGTACTATCTGATAATAGCTTGTTACTTCCTCGAAGGAGGAGACGACCTGCTGTATTTGGCTCGGGAACACGTTGACGCCGCGGATGATGAGCATGTCGTCCGTGCGTCCGGTGATGCGGTCCATGCGCCGCAGCGTGCGCCCGCAGCGGCAGGCGCCGGGGATGATGCGCGAAATGTCGCGGGTGCGGTAGCGCAGCAGCGGGGAGCACTCCTTGGTCAGCGTCGTGAAGACGACTTCTCCCCATTCCCCGTCTTGCACCGGCTGGAGCGTCTGGGGGTCGATTATCTCGATAATGAAATGGTCTTCGGCAACATGCAGGCCGTCTTGGTAGTTGCACTCGCATGAGACGCCCGGGCCCATGACCTCAGACAGCCCGTAGATGTCAACGACGGTGACGCCGAGCTTGCGCTCGATCTCGTGGCGCATGTTCTCTGAGCAGGGCTCGGCGCCAAGAATGGCGCCGGATATCTTGAACTCGGAGGCAGGGTCAAACCCCATCTCGATGGCCGT
>JAITHV010000100.1 GCA_031279835.1 Coriobacteriales bacterium | reverse complement strand
GTGCTGTGGCTTTGTATCCGCGCGCCGTACGGACAGGCCGTCATGCAGTACTTGCAGCCGATGCACCGATCGGCGTCCACCAGCACCACGCCTTGCGCGTTTGTGTAGCTCGCCCCCGTCGGGCATACCGAGACGCACGGCGCGTCGTCACAATGCTGGCATTGCAGCGGTATGTGCTCGACGCGCACATGCGGGTACACGCCGGACTCAAGCTCCTGGTAGCGTATGAACGACTCGTCCGGCACCAGCCCGTTGTTCATCTGACAGCTGACGCGGCAGGCATAGCAGCCAACACAGCGCGTCGTTTCGATCACCATGCCGTAGCGGGTCATTGTGCGTCCACCTTTCTCACCGTCACACACACTTCTTGGGTCATTGCCGAGCCGACGCCCGGCTCCACCATAAACGGCACAAAGTCCATGTGTCCCAGCCCGATGCCATAGCCTGCTTTTAGCTCTGGAGAACTGCCGCCGTAATGCGTGGGTATCCAGATGGCCGTGGGATTCAGGCGCTCGGTCACTTTGACGCGAACGGTGCCGGAATGCTCGCTGTTTTGCACAGTCACCGTGTCGCCGTCCTTGATGCCGAGCTCTTTGGCGCGCTCGGCGTTGATCCAGGCACGCTCTAGGCTGTAGTCGCGCGTGATGGCCATGAGCGCCTCAATGGACGTGGTCATCTGATGACTGTGGATGGACTGTTTGCCGCCAATGAGCCTGAACTCGTTGCCCTGCGGGGAGACCAGCGGCGCCACCCAGTGGATCAACGGCTCAAAGCCGGCCTCCTCGTGCGCCGGCGAGGAGAACTGGAACTTGCCCGTCGGGGTCTTCCACGCAGGCATCTTGTCGTAGACAAAGGGGCTGCCGACTGGTATGGCCCCTTTTTGGCTCAGTTCTTCATACGACACTCCGAGGGTGTCCAGCTGTGCGCGGGCCAGCTCCTCTTGCGTGAAGGAGAAGTACTGCCCGACCCCGCACGCCTCGGCAAGCTCGGCGTAGATGCGGTCACACGACTTGGTGTTTGGGTGCACGAGGTCTATGACCTTCTGCCGCACACAGGCGTTGCCCTGCTTGCCTCCGAGCAGGTCAGGCAGCTCGTCACGCTCAAGGTAGCTGCATTCTGGCAGCACGTAGTCACACAGCAGCGCGGTCTCGGACATCTGCACGTCGATGCAGACCGAAAGCTCCATCTTCTCAAGCGCCTCTTGCCAGGACTTGGGGTTGGCATAGCCCTTGACGGCATTCGAGTTGTAGAAGAACACTGCTTTTATCTTGCCCTCTTTTGCGTACAAGGGGACGATAAGGTTGCTTCCGGGGCCTTCGTCCATCAAAGGAAACTCTGCTAGTCCTGCCTTCTCGGGCGTCGGGGGAAGCGCCGGGAACTTGTCGGCGTCCAATGCGCCAATCTTGGGCGTGGAGGTGACCAGCGCCCCGCCTTTGCGGTTCCAGTTGCCGAGCAGGGCGTTGACGGCCGCTATGGCGCGCGCGGTCTCGGTCGAGTTTTGGTACTGGCAGCCAAAGCCTCCGCGCCAGCCGTTCTCGACTACTGCCTTGGGCGCTGCCGCTGCCAGTTCTTTTGCCAGTGTGACTATGGCCTGCTCATCAAGCCCCGTGACGCCCGCCGCCCAGGCAGGCGTGTAGCTGCTCAACGACGCCGCCCACTCCTCGAAGCCGTAGGCCTCGTTCGCAACGAACTCCTTGTTGTAGAGGTCCTCGACCACAAGTGTGTGTGCGATAGCTAGCAAGAGCGCCAGGTCGGTGCCTGGGTTTATCGGCAGCCACTGATCTGCTAGCACGCTTGTGTTGTTCATGCGCGGGTCCACGATGACGACCTTCGTGCCACTGGCTTTGGCGGCGGCCAGCGTGGAGGCGCTGCTCGGGCGTATGCCGTCTGCATAGCTGCGGCCGATAAACACCACGATCTTAGTCGAGCCGATGTCTGCCGAGAAGTTCGTGGCGCCGATGGCGCTCAAGTAGCCGCTTGTGAGCGACAGGTTGCAGGCAGCGCTATGGTGATAGTAGTTGTCTGAGCCAAGGGCGTTGATGAAGCGATGGCTGTAGTACTTGCCGCTTGGGCGCGGGTCCTCAATGAGCGACAAGGCCTCTGGCCCGTCTGCGGCAATGATATCTTTGACCTTCTTGCCGATCTCGGAGTAGGCCTGCTCCCAGCTGATGGCCGAGAAGCTGCCGTCGACGCCTCGCTTAAGCGGGTCGGTCAGCCGGCTGCTTGAATAGGCAATCTGGGCATAGCCGTGCCCGCGCGCGCAGAGCATGCCCTTGGAGTTCGGGTGTGCCGGGTTGCCCTGCAGCTTCCACAGCCTCCCGTCTTTAACGGTGGCGATAAACCCGCACTTGCTGGAACAGGCGTTGCAGTTGGATGCCACCTGCCTGATGCCCGCCGACTCGCCTGCCGCCCCTGGCGCGGCCGCCGGCGCGGCCGCCGACAACGCCTTCCCGCTGCGCCATAGCCCGGCCATGCCGCCGCTTGCCGCGAGCAGCCCCGCAGTGGCGGCACTTGCGACCAGCAACGTTCGTCTGGTGGGTCCTTGTCCATCCATAGCTCCTCCTTTACTGCCGCCTGCTGGGGCGGCGTTGTTGCAGGACTGCCGCGTCATGCGGCCCCTTTATGCATGCGTCGCTTTGCGCAAGCGGCGTTGTTGCCTCGTCACCCTTTGTTGTCGAGCGTCCTGCGCAACGACTCACGCAGCGACTCCACATACAAAACCAACAGCGCCGTCATGCCAACCAGGAAGGCGGCGTCAGGCACCCGGACAACCAGCTCGTCCAAAAACGCAGGAAGCCAGACAAGGTGCTCGTCTATAAAGCCGGCCGCGCACTCGGGGCTTCCCAGCTCGATCAGCAGCGACAGGAAGCTCAACTGCACGGCCAAGTGGTCAGCGGGCAGCGGCGGCTCTGAGACCTGGCGCAGGTCGAGCTGGTCACAGAGTTGCTGCATGTGGCGCGCGGAGTCCCCTTGGAGCATTCCCTGGGCACTGCTGAAGCTCATCGAGCAGCCCTGCCTTGCCGTCCAGGGGCGGTAGCACGACTCGACCGGCACTATGCTCTGGGGCAGGCCGCCCGTGAAGTGGCTGTTGGCAAACGACAGCATTTGCTGATAGTTCGGGGCCTCGCGCAGCGCTACGCCGTTAATGAGGGAGCGCGTCGTTGTCTGATCCATTCCCACGAGGCAGAGCTTGTAGCTGTCAAGCTCGTCAGCCAGCTTCTGTGTGCTTCGCAAGAAGGCCTCCCATCGTTTTGGCTCTGCCAGCTCCTCCCATTGCTCGCATGACGTTTTTGTGTAGACAAGAGCAAACATCTCAAGAATCTCAACTGTGTCCATACGCTTTTTGCCCGTCTCCTTGTCTCGGCAGCGCCCGTGCCGACCATTGCGCCTGTGAGCAGCCTGTGCGCAAAACCGGCGCAGAACCGTCACGGAACCGTCACAGAATCGGGAATGACCGCCTTTGACAGACTGCTGCCCAAGTGCACAGGATACGGCCCGTGCGTGATGATGGCTTCATCAGTTTCTGATGAAAACGTCGTTTGGGCAGGCAAAGCTCCCTATACATGCTGTTTTATGGGCGCACTTGCCTCGTGGGCTATAATCATGTGATGAAGCGAGGACTGTTCAAAGGAATCCGAGTCTGGCACCTTGGCATGGCCTTTTTTTGGGCCAGCAGCATGCTGTGCCACCGCTCGACGCTGCTGTTGCCCGACGGGCCCGAGGTCGAGATGCTCGAAATGGCGATCTTGCTCTCGTCGTTCTCCGTCAACATTATTACCATGCTGACTGTCTCGGCGTGGCTGCGCAGCCGGCCACAAGACTTAGTGCGCGTGCCTGCGCTGCCTTTTGTGGCCGCAGCCTCGGTCGGCGTGGCGTGTTATGGCCTCACCAGCCTTTTCGACGCCGACTACCGACTTTTTATCGTGTTGCTCGGCGGCGTCTTGACCGGGTTGGGCTTTGGGTTCCTCTGGGGCTCCTGGGCTGAGTCCTATGGACGCATGCACCCGACGCGCAACGCCCTGCTGATGGTCCTGGTCTTTATCCTCACCGTTGCGTTGTACCTGTTCATAACTGTCGCCCAAGAGCTGTTAGGGCAACCGGCGGTGTTTTTTATGGTGCTGCTGCCGCCGCTGTCGTATGCGTGCTTGATGCGTTGCCGTCGCGAGAACCGCAGCATCTCGTATTTCTCCAGCAATCGCGCCTACCTGCAGGCGCTGGGCTCGCTTTGGCAGCTGCTGCTCGGCACTGTCGTGCTCTCGTTTTTGTTCGGCAGCATCTGGCAGCTGGCAGTGATCTACGCCGGCTCCGTCAACGAGGCGCACCGCATCCCGCTTGTCGTCAACTTGTTGTGCGGCGTGGCCATACTGGTCGTCATCCTGCTGACCAAGCGGCAGCTCAACCTTGACTTCGTCTACCGGTTCATCGGGCCGCTGATTGTTGGCGCCTGCCTGCTCATCCCGTTCTTCCTGCAAAGCACGCCGCTTGTGTTTCAGACGGTCATGAGCACTGGCTATGGCGTCTTTGACATCGTCATTTGGTATATGGTCGCCGAAAGCAGCTTCGACCATCGCGTCTCGGGGTTTGTGGTCGGCAGCATCGTGCGCTCTGTTGCCCTTGTGGCACGCCTCGCCGGCTTTTTGGCGGGGGCCATGTTTGCGTTGCTGCCACCTGGTAGTTATTACATTAATATTGTGTTGTTTGCTCTGTTTGTGGGAACATCATACCTCTTGGTCATTTGGCTGTTCGCGTATCGGCGCCACGTGAGGCGCCGGGCCTTCCTGCGACAGATGATGCCCCGCGTGCGCGCGCTTCCGGTCGGCGCGCCTGAGGACGAGATGATCGACCTCGTGGTTGACGCCGTCCAGGGCAACCACGCGCTCGTCGCCGGAATCACCGATGACGCCCCCCGGCCAGATGACGAGCTTGAGCGCATCATCGAGGAGCGCTGCCGCATGCTGTCGAGCACCTACGGGCTGTCGCGCCGGGAGTCAGAGGTTCTCCCCTACCTGGTCAGGGGGCGCAGTGCAGGCTATGTGGCAGACGTGTTGTTTGTCTCTGAGAACACAGTCCGCTCACACATCAGGAGGATCATGGAGAAGACCGGTGTCCATTCCAAGCAAGACCTGATCGACATTGCCGACCTGATGTCGATCCAAGAGACCGGAAAAGACGCCGATGGGCAGCGAGCGACTCAGCATAACAACACAACAGGCGCCGGGGAGTGACCCCGACGCCTGTGTGAACAGACATCATGCGAGTGGCAGGCGCCGGCCTAGTACATGCCTCCGCCAGCTCCACCCATGGCACCCGCGAGTGCGGCAGGGTCGAGGCCCTCTTTGGGGGCGTCGTTGACGGTCGCCTCGGTGATGAGAATGAGCGCGGCGACACTTGCAGCGTTTTGCAAGGCGGTGCGAGTCACCTTGACCGGGTCGATGATGCCGAGCTTGATCATGTCGCCATACTCGCCCGTCGCGGAGTCTAGGCCTTCGCCGTCAGGAAGCGTCTTGACCTTCTCGACAACCACAGAGCCCTCAAACCCGGCGTTTTGCGCAATGACGCGCAGCGGCTCGACGAGAGACTTGCGGATGATGTTGATGCCGACAACCTCGTCGGCGTCGTTGGTCTTGATCTTGTCGAGCGCCGGCAGGGCGTCAACGAGCACGACGCCGCCGCCTGCGACGATGCCCTCCTCGACGGCCGCACGTGTCGCCTGGAGCGCGTCTTCGATGCGCGCCTTGCGCTCTTTGAGCTCGACCTCGGTCGCGGCGCCCACCTTGATGACCGCGACGCCGCCCGCCAGCTTGGCAAGGCGCTCTTGGAGCTTCTCGCGGTCGAAGTCGCTTTCGGTGTTCTCGATCTCCATGCGGATCTGGGCCACTCGGGCGGTGATGTCGGCCTTGTTGCCTGCGCCGTCCACAATCGTGGTGGTGTCCTTGTTGACGCGCACCTTCTTGGCGCGGCCAAGCTGGTCGAGCGTGGTCTGGTCAAGCTTCATGCCCAGCTCGTCAGTGATGACGGTACCGCCCGCGACGATTGCAATGTCTTCGAGCATGCGCTTGCGGCGGTCGCCGAAGCCCGGCGCCTTGACGGCGACGCAGTTGAGCGTGCCGCGCAGGCGGTTGAGCAGCACGGTGGCAAGCGCCTCGCCCTCGAAGTCCTCGCAAATGATGAGCAGCGGGCGTGATGCCTGCATGACCGCCTCGAGGATAGGAAGGATCTCCTGTATGGAGGCGATCTTTTGGGAGGTGATGAGGATGTAGGGGTCGGAGAGGTCGGCCTCCATGCGCTCCATGTTCGTCGCCATGTACGGTGACACGTAGCCCTTGTCGAACTGCATGCCCTCGACCGTCTCGATCTCGATACCGAAGGTCTGGCTCTCCTCAACGGTGATGACGCCGTCTTTGCCCACAACGTCCATGGCCTCGGCGATGCGGTCGCCGATAGTCTGGTCGCCGGCGCTGATGGCGCCAACGTTGGCGATCTGCTTCTGGTCCGACACGGGCGTGGCGGCCTTCTTGATGCTCTCGACCACGGCATCGACTGCCTTCTCGATGCCGCGCCGGATGGCGAGCGGGTTTGCTCCCGCAGTCACGTTGCGCAGGCCTTCGTTCACGATGACCTGGGCAAGAAGGGTGGCGGTGGTGGTGCCGTCGCCTGCCACGTCGTTGGTCTTGACCGCGACCTCGCGCACGAGCTGCGCGCCCATGTTCTCTACTTTGTCCTCGAGCTCAATCTCTTTTGCCACGGTGACGCCGTCGTTGGTGATGATCGGCGCGCCATAGGTGCGCTCAAGAGCAACGTAGCGACCTTTGGGACCAAGTGTCACCTTAACGGCCTCAGCGAGCTTGGTCACGCCGGCGGCAAGCGATCCGCGCGCGTCCTCGTTGAACTTGATTTCCTTTGCCATAGGTATCTGCTCCTTTCGGTTGTTGTTTGCGATGGTTCCGACGGCAGTGTTGGCGCCATCGGCGATATGGTGTCTTGCAGCGGGCAGCTGCTGTTACTTGGTGAGTATCGCGTAGAGGTCGTCGGCGCGCAGGATGAGGTACTCCTCGCCATCAATGGTGACCTCGGTTCCGCCGTACTTGCTGTAAATGACGCTGTCTCCCACTTCGACGCCCGGCTTGATGAGATTGCCGTTGTTGTCGAGCTTCCCATCGCCTACGGCAATCACCGTGCCGCGCTGCGGCTTCTCTTGTGCCGTACTGGCAATCAAGATGCCGGACGCTGTGGCGGTTTCTGCCTCATCCTGCTTGAGGATGACACGGTCTCCCAGTGGCTTAAGGGTCATTTGAACCTCCTTCTCTCGGTGGCGCCGCCCGGTGCGACGCCCTGACTGCTGGTGGTGTGGCTGAGAGGCCAAATGCCTCCCCGATAACGTTAGCACTCTCAAGTTCAGAGTGCTAATGCATATTGCATTCTAACCCTTGTCGGAGACTTTGCAAGCTGATCGAACGGAAAACCTCACACTGTAAACATCTTGTAATCTGTAGTGAGCCAACTCAGGTCTTGAGACGGACAAAGGCCGCCGCCAAAGCTTGGAACTCATCTAGGGAGAGGGTCTCGCCCCGTATGACTGGGTCAATGCCTGCTTCCTCAAGCAGCTGATCTACGAGGGTAGATGACATATTGTGCGACATAAAATACCCAGCCATCGAGTTGCGAATGGTTTTCCGGCGTTGGGCGAACGCAGCCTCGGCAACCAGGTAGGCAGCCTGAAGCTCGCCTGCCCCCGACCGGGTTTTGTCATGACGCTCGAGTCGTATGACCGTCGAGTTTACGCGAGGCGGCGGCAGAAAGCTCGTGCGCGCCACGCCGAAGCTGCCGACATGCCGTGCGTGCAGGCCAAGTTTGACCGTGTAAGCACCGAAGTCCTTGCTGCCCGGCTGTGCCGTCATCCGCTCGGCAACCTCGCGCTGAACCATGACCGTCGCGCTCGCAAGCCCGTCGAGCCGCTCGAAGCAGTCGAGCACGACCGTGGCGGCAACGGCATAGGGCAGGTTCGCGACGAGCTTGTGCGGCATGAAGGGCAGGCGCGCCGCGTCCGAGAGGACTGCGAGCGCGTCACCTGAGACCAACGTGAGCCCAGCTTGATCCTTGAGCGACTCCCTGAGCGGCACGAGCAGGCTCTCGTCCTTCTCCACCGCGCAGACCTCGGCCCCTTGCGAAAGCAGGGCGAGCGTGAGCGTGCCGATTCCCGGACCCACCTCGAGCACGCGCTCATTGGCGCGCACGTCGGCAAGGCGCAGTATCTTCCCGACGACCCCGTCGTCTACCAAGAAGTGCTGTCCGAGGGATTTTTTTGTGTGCAGCCCCCATTGGGCGAGATACGACCGCGTCGCTGACGGGGTTGCCAGACGCGAGTGCAACGTCACGTCGCGGAGTCCTCGGGGGCGGTGGGATCCATGGGGGCCTCGGGCGCCTCAGGTGCCTCGGGTGCCGACTCTGTGTCGGCAGGCGCCCCGACCTCTCCCGCGGCCTGTGCTGCGTTGGCGCCTTCGTCTACGCCTTCGTCTGCGTCGGCGTCGGCTTTAAACGCCTCGAGCTCTGCCTCGACCAGCTGAAGCTCCTTTTGAAGCTGGTCCTTCTCGCGCACCTTGAGCAGGTAGCGCGCGAACGCGCCGCCCGCGTCGAGCGCACGTTGCTCGAAGTCCCGCTGCGCCACGAGCGCACGGCGCATCTGAGCGATGCGGCCGAGCGAGATGCCGTCGCGCTGGTCTTCTGGAGGCACTGCCGGGGTGTCTCCCTTCGCTTTGAAGCCGACGAAGTTCAAGACCTTCTCAAGGTTGAACCCGGCAACCGCAAGGGCGCTTTTTGCGATGCCCGAAAGCGGCGCATGGCCATGGGCGTCGCCGCCAGCCCCGACGATGAACAGCTGTGCCGGGCGCTTGGGCGCTGGATCCTCTCCCTGAACATAGCGCTTGGCCCAATACGGCTGAAACCGATCAAGCAACGCTTTGAACTGTGCGGGCGGGCCGGCAAAGTAGAGCGGCGCCACGATGACCAGCCCGTCAGTGCGCTCGATCAGCTCGTGCAGCTCGAGGTAGTCGTCTTGCGGGCGACCGCCTCTTGATGACCCGGCGAGCACGCAGACGCCTGTCTTGCTGCAGGCGCCGCAGCCCATGCAGGGGTCAATATGCTTGTTCGAGAGAAAGAAGCGCTGCGTCTGGGCGCCTGCTGCCACTGCCGCTTGCTCAATGAGCGCGGCAAGGGCCTCGCAGGCGTGCGAGCGCGGCGAGCCGGAGATGAACAGTATGTCGGGCTTGTCGCTTGACATAGCAACAGTATACCTGTGCGAGGCCGCGTTCTGCTGAGGGCGTGCCAGATATGGCGCCAGACACCGCCCTAGCGGCCAACAGTGGCGGCGGGGCGGGGCGGGCGGCGGGGCGGGCGGCGCACCTGAGCGCTCAGTAAGCCTCTCGGAAGAAGTCCAGCGCGTTTTGAAAGACCGTGTGGTACAGGGCAGGGTCGTCGCCGCGGCCACAGGCCTCCGCGAGACAGCGGGCCGTGTAGGCGACGTGCTCAGGACCGCACACGACGCCGCGCACTGGGTGCGGCGCCATGAACGGCGCGTCCGTCTCGGTAACGACGCGCTCTAGCGGCGCACGGCGCGCGGCCTCGCGCACCTCGTCGCTCTTCTTGAAGGTGAGCGGCCCGCCGAAGGCAACATGGCAGCCGAGCTCAAGAAACGGCTCGAGGGTGGCGTAGTCGAGGTTGAAGCAGTGCAGAAGGACTCCCGCCTGCGGCAAGCCTTCCTCGACAAGTATGCGCAGGCCGTCGGCGTGCGCCTCGCGCACGTGCAGCGCGACGGGCACACCGAGTTCGTGCGCGAGCTGGAGCTGCCGCCGAAACACCGCCTGCTGGGTGTCACGCGGGCTTTTGTCGTAATGGTAGTCAAGCCCGATCTCGCCCAACGCGCGCGCGCGCGCGTCTGCCAGTGTCGCGCGCAGCGCCTGCTCGATGCCCTCGTCATAGCGCGAGGCGTTATGAGGGTGGCATCCTGCGATGATGCTCACAGTTGGAGCCTTATAGTCCATGCCCCATTCGTCTATGAGGCCGCAGGCTTCGGCAATCCAGCCGTCGAGGCTGTTGCAAGTGTAGGCGGGGTCTTCTGTGGGGTCGATGACAGTGGCCACGTAGCTGACCGCGTTCGCAGCCGCGCGTGCCAGGGCAAGCCCGGGGTCATGGAGCATGTCCAGATGGGCGTGCGTGTCGGCCAGCCTCACGCCGTCCGGCAAGAGTGGCGGCGCGACCACGCGGTCTTTGGTGTCGCGAAAAAGCGCGTCGCGGTGCACAGGGCCGGCTGCCCTGCCGTTTGCTACGTCTGTGGCGGCCGCGTCAGTGGTCCTCATAGGGCTTGTCCTCTCCTGAAAGCCTGAGTCACTGCCCCTCCTTACAGCTCGGCGATGTCGAGGCGCGGGAAGAGCGGGCCGCCGACGGTGACTTTGTTCCCTGCGGGAAGGCCTCCCCAGGCACTCGCTTCCTTAAGGCAGTCTAGGGACGCCAGGTCGCCAAGCCCCAGCCTGCGCCAAACCTCTGCCGAGGTCTGCGGCATGACCGGCGCGAAGAAGAGCGCCATGAGACGCAGCGACTCTAGCGCGTTGTAGAGCACGAACGAGAGGTAGTCTTCCTGCGTGGGTGCCGTAGGGCCCCCGCTCGCTGCGTCGGCGTCGAGGTCTATGCCTGCTTTTTGCGCCTCAAGGCGCTCCTCTTGAGCAAGCTTCGCGATCGTCCAGGGCGCCGTCTCTTCCACGTAGAGGTTGGCGCGAGCGCACAGCTCCTGGACTGCTGCCATAGCACCAGAGTAGTCAAGCGCGTCAAAGGCGCGCGTGCAGCGCTCGTACAGGCCGGCCGCCGCCTCGGCGAGCGGGTTTCCCTTGTCGCGCGTCAGCCGCGCTACGGTCTTGTCCCACAGCCCTGGCACCGTGCCTCCGCAGTACTTCTCCGTCATGTTCAGAACGCGCGAACAGAGGTTGCCCCAGCTGTTGGCAAGGTCGGCGTTGTAAACCTGCACCATGCGCTCAAGCGAGATGGACCCGTCGGCGCCGAACTGCACGTCCGAGAGAAAGTAGTAGCGGTAGGCATCGACGCCGAAGGTCGCGACAAGCTCGGCTGGCGCGAGGGCGTTGCCCCGTGACTTGCTCATCTTCTCGCCTTTGGTGAGGAGAAACCCGTGGGCGAACACGCGCTGCGGGGGCTTAAGCCCAGCGGCCATGAGCATGGCTGGCCAAATGACGCAATGGAACCGAATGATGTCTTTGCCTACAAAGTGCACTTGCGCTGGCCAGCGCTTGTCAAACGATGCTGCCGTCGGCGCCTCTGGGCAGCTGAGCGTCGAGGAGGCGTCCGTGTCGCCGCCGTAGCCGACTGCCGACACGTAGTTGATGAGCGCGTCGAACCAGACGTAGCTCACGTGTCCGGGGGCAAAGGTGATGGGCACGCCCCAGTCAAAGGTCGTGCGCGAGACGGAGAGGTCCTTGAGACCGCCGCGCACAAAGGAGAGCACCTCGTTGCGACGCGTCTGCGGGCACACAAACTCAGGGTTCTCTTCATAAAACGCCAGTAACCGGTCCTGAAAAGCCGAAAGCCTGAAGAAGATGTTCTCCTCCTCGATGTGCTTGAGCGGGCGCTTGCAGTCGGGACACAACGGGACGCCGCCCTCAGGCTCCGCCTCGCCCAGCTCGTCGTCATTAAAGTGCGTCTCTTCGTGCACGCAGTACCAACCGCCGTATGTGTCGCGGTAAAGGTAGCCGTTGCGCTCGACTTCTTCGAAGAAGCGCTGGACGCCACGCGCGTGGCGCAGCTCGGTCGTGCGGATAAAGTCGTCATACGCTATGTCGAGCATGGCCCATGCCTCTTTGAAGCGCGGCGCAATGGAGTCAACCCACTGCTGGGGCGTGACGCCTGCCTCGGCGGCCGTCGTTGCGACCTTTTGCCCGTGCTCGTCAAGCCCGGTGAGAAACCAGGCGTCAAAGCCGTCCATCCGCTTGTGGCGCGCGAGCGCGTCTGCCGCCACCGTGGTGTAGGCGGTGCCAAGGTGCGGCACGCCGTTGACGTAGTAAATGGGCGTCGTGAGATAGTAGGACGGCTTGTGCTGCCCGGTGGGCGCGGGCGGCAGGGACGTGGGCTTTGGCGCGTGCTGTTGGGTGTCGTTCATGAGTGCTCTTTTCGCGGTTCGTGCAAACGGCAGGGACGCTTAGGCTACGGGGTGCTGATGAGTAGCGGTGCGTCGGCGGTGCGTCGGCGGTGCGCTTGATAATTCTACGGCATATGCCATGGCTCAGCCACGGCAGCATGGCCTTCGTGGCGCCTTCGTGGACCAAGTCGTGCGAGGCCGGGCGATGCCCCTAGCGGGACTGCCCTAGGTACTCGACGGCGCTGAAGCAGGCACGCTGGCCTTCTCCCACTGCCTTGGCGATTTGGAGCGGCTTGCCGACGCAATCGCCTGCAGCAAAGACACCCGGAACGTTAGTGCGCATCTCCATGTCTGTCTGTATGGCACCCTCTAGCAGCTCGAGCGAGGGAAGCAGCGTGGTCGGGGCGATCGACGGGCGCAGCACAAACACTCCCTGGCACGCAATGGCCTCGTCGCTGGGGGATTCCGCGCCATCGATCACCGCGCGGGCCTTGAGGCGCACGCCAGACACGCCCAGTGCGTCTCCTGTTATCTCGCGCACACGGCCGACGTACACGCTGATGCTGCCGTTGTTTGCAGGCTCCTGCGTCAGCGCAGGCGGCAAAACGGCGGGGAGGCTTGGCGCGACGTAATGGACCTTGGCACCAAGGCCGGCGAGGAAGGCTGCCTCTTCTGGGGCCTCGCTGCTGAGCCCTACCACACAGACCACAGCGTTGCGAAACAGCATGCCGTCGCAGGTGGCGCAGTAGCTCACGCCGCGCCCCAGGAACTGCTCTTCGCCTGCCAGCGGCTTGCCGCCTGCTCTTGTGCCCACAGCGAGTATGACGCTTCGCGCCTCGATGCTGTCGCTGCTCGTGACGAGGGAGAAGGTCGCCGCGTTTGCCGCGACAACCGGCACAGAGTCCGGTGTGACGTCGGCCTCGCCTTGAGTGCTCGCCGCTACGGGCAGCACGCTGATGACGCGCGCGTAGACAAAATCAGTCCCAAGCTTGCTTGCGTGCGCGACCATCTCGTTGATCAGCCCGAGGCCGCTGACGCCCGGCATACCAGGATAGTTGTCTACGAGCGTCGACTTGGCGAGCGGGCTTTCTTGCGGTTGGTTGGTTATGCAGACGACGTTCAAGTCGCGCGCGCGCGCGGTGATGGCGGCCGAAAGCCCCGCAGGGCCGGCGCCGACAACGGCCAGGTCATACATGGATGCCTCCTTCTGGCGACTGCCCGTGGCCCGATGGCGTCAGGCATGGCTTTTTTGCGTGCGCGGCCATGATGGTCTCGTCCTCGAGCGCCCAGGCAACCAAGCGGTCGTACAGCTCGGTGGTAGAGATGCCCGCCGCCCGCGCCGCGTCTGGCACGAGCGAGGTGGCCGTCATGCCCGGAACGGTGTTTGTCTCTATGACCCAGGGCACGCCTTGGGGGTCAACAATAAGGTCGGTGCGCGATATGCCACGGCACCCTATGACAACATGTGCCTGTATGGCTATTTTCTCACACTCTTTTATGGTCTTTTCGTCAAGCCGTGCCGGTATGATATGCTGAGAGCCGCCTGCACGGTACTTGGACTCGTAGTCGTAAAACTCGTGTCCTGGGACGATCTCGATCACCGGCAGGGCTTCGGGCTCGTCGTTCCCGATGACTGGCACGGTCACCTCGGTCCCCGCGACGTAGGCCTCCCCGAGCAGCTCGTCGCTATAGGCAAACCCGTTCGCAAGCGCGTCGGGCAGCTCGTCTTTCGTGTGCACGATGGATATTCCGACGCTCGACCCGTCGCTGACCGGCTTGATCACACAGGGCAGGCCGACCTGCTCGATGACCGCCGCCGCCTGGGTGGCGACGCCTTCATGGCCTCGGCCGGGCGCGGCGCGGACAATCACGCCGGCAGGAGTCTTGAGGCCGTGCGAAGAGAATATGGCCTTGCAGCGGTGCTTGTCCATGGCCAGCGCACTTGCCAGCACGCCGCTGCCCGTATAGGGGATGCCCACGAGCTCAAGCAGGCCTTGAATAGTGCCGTCTTCTCCGCCTTTGCCATGCAAGGCAATAAACGCAACCTCTGCGCCCGCCGCCTCGAGCACCGAGACAAACCCGGGTGCCCCGGTGTCGATCATCTTGACCGTGTGCCCGGCTGCCTCTAGCTCGCTTCGCGCGTTCTCTGCGCTCAGGATCGACACGTCTCGCTCGTTGCTCACACCGCCATACAGCAAGGCGATGGTCAGCGGGTTGGCACTGCGGTACGTGCCTGGCTTTGCTGGCTGCATGGGGACTCCTTGCGTGAGGGGGCTGCGGGCAGAAGAACCACGCGACTTATGTGCCATAATGATAGCATGAACAGTCATGATGATAACGCACCGGCACCTGGCGCCCCTGCCAGCAGGTCCGTTTGTCCCCGCAGCACCGCCGCGCTTGGCGTCGCGTGCGACTCGAAACCCACTGACATGCCCTTTGACGTCAAGGCGCTGGACGCTGCCGGGCTACGCCGACTCGCAACGTCTTTGGGACAATCACACTACCGTGCGTCGCAGCTTGCACGCTGGCTCTATGCGAGAAGGGCCCGCAGCTTCGATGAGATGACAGACCTCCCTAAAAGCCTGCGCGCCACGCTTAACGAGCAATGCGCACTGTTCTACCCGCTTGTCGTGCAGCGGCACGTGTCTGAGGACGGGACGCGCAAGCTCCTTTTGCAGCTCTCAGACGGCGCCTTTGTCGAGTGCGTGGGCATTCCGTCGGGAGAAAACCGCCTGACGGTCTGCTACTCGACTCAAGTCGGCTGCGCCATGGGATGCCTCATGTGCGCCACCGGGCGCAGCGGGCTGACACGCTCCTTGACGACGGGAGAGATGCTCGACCAGCTCAACGTTGTCGCCGAGGACTTTTCGGAGCCTGACCAGGTACGCGTGACCAACGCCGTTGCCATGGGCCAAGGCGAGCCGTTCGCCAACTACGACGCCCTTCTCGCGGCGCTGCGCCTCATGAACGACCCGGAGCTTCTCGGCATCGGGGCCCGGCGCCTCTCGGTGTCGACATGCGGGCTGCTCAGGCAGATTGGCCGATTTGGCGACGAGCCCGAGCAGTTCACGCTGGCGGTCTCGCTTCACTCGGCGGTCCAGGCCACGCGCGACCTTTTGCTCCCCCGCCTGTCGGCGCAACCGCTCACGGACCTGCGCAGTGCGCTCGTCCGCTATCGCCTAAAGAGCGGTCGACGCCCCACGCTCGAGTTCGCGCTTGTCAAAGGGATAAACGACACCGACCAAGAGCTGGAGGCGCTCCTCGCCTTTTGCGCAGGCGCTGGCGCCTACTTAGACGGGGGCATTCTTGACGCGCATGTCAACCTTATCCCGCTCAATGTGGTTGACCACCTCAATTGGAAGCCAGCAACGGCAGGGCGCGTCAAAGAGTTTGGCGCTGCGCTTGCTTCTGCAGGTGTTGAGGTTAGTGTGCGCGCCTCGCGCGGCGGCGACATCGCTGCTGCATGCGGTCAGCTCGCGGCTACGAAGAAATAAGTTTTGTGTGTATGTTACTCGTAACGTATGCGCGTACGTCGCTGAATGCCTTTGAGCGCACGGTCTGCCTCGCGCTTCTCAGGTGACTTCATTAAGGCCGCATAAACGAACAACAACTGAAGCATAAAGAGGATGACGGTAAAGGGAGTCCAGTCGTCAAAGGCTGTGGGCACGGCCTCAATGTTCTCGGTCACCAGGAAGGTAACAAACGCGATGGTCGCGACCACGAGCCCAAGCGTTCGCCAGAGGAAGCTGCGATACGTGTCGGAACAGCACTTCTGGGGGTCATATGAGTCGGTGCCTACAGTCTCAGAGCGTACGTATGCGGCAGCCTCTTGAGGGAGTGTCGTCGTCTGCATTGACGCAGTTGAGGCGGGCTGCCCTGAGACGGGCATGATTGACTGTAGGTGCCTACGGCCAAGAGCGTCCATGACCTGAAGCGTCGGCTGTGGGCGTAAAAAGAACATGAGCATAAGAACGAGCGCGATCACGATACTTGCTGCAACGATGACGAAATTCACGACAGCCCATGAGTCCGGACCACTTGCCGTCGCCAAAGACGCGGCCACGTCAGTTGATTGGGTAGTGGATGCCTCAAAACAGAGGCTTAACAATGGCTTCAATGATATGTTCATGAGGGCCAATGACTCCTAACGTTCGAGGAAAGGGCGACCGCTGCCGTTGGTCGCCCTTTCCGACCTCCCCCGATAAGCCTGTAGTAAGCCCCCCGGCTACTTCAGACTGTCCGTTGTCATCCAGAGGAGAGGAGACTTGGATGAAGATCTCTTACGGTTAACGATTGTATGTTTTTCTATACAGAATGGGAAGACCTATCCAACGCGCCAAAAAGTGCTTGACAACGCATTGTTTTTATGCTTCTTCAAATTTCGGGTATGTGCTTCTGTTTTCTCAACTGTTTATGTATTGAATGTTTATTATAAGGCTATAGGTGCTTGTTGTTTTCGTTGTATAGTTTGTTCAATTGATTCCATTGTTGCTCATAGAGCTGCCGACGCTCTTCGCTCTTTTTTTGTTGAATGGCCCCCGTCTCTTTCTTAACCGCAACTACTGCTTCCTGAGCTTTTTCTGCTATGTCTTGTATGGCAGCAGCACCGTTGCCGAGAGCATCAAGTAATGCTCTAGTCTGCTGTTCTGCTTCTGCACGTAAACGCGGGTTTTTACTGACAACTATTCCAAGAACAACTGACGCTACCACTAATCCGCCTACAAAAGGCATGAGCTTCTTGGCTATACGAAACATTGCACTCTTCCTAATCAATCTCTACAGGCGCCTCGTTGTTGTCTGCATCAAAATGTTTTAATGCACCTTGATTCACTCCTAAAGCTGCGCCGTTCTCAATGAGTGTAAAAATGCGCTCGAGTTCATTTTCGTCCTTAAACTCAATTTCAATTTTGTTCTTTCCGCGAACGCTCTTTATGCGAACATTTGTATCAAACATCTGGCGAAGCCTTGAGCCTATTGTCTTATAGGAGTGCGGGTTAGGAATTCGCTTTGTGCGTTCAAACCCTTGTGTTCCAAAAAGTCGTGCAAGGTTCTCTGCGTCCCGCACCGAAAGGTTCTCGTCGGCAACCTTACGAGCAAGCCTAATACGGGTCTCCTCGTCGGGCAGCGAAAGTATTGCACGACCATGTCCTGCAGTGAGCAGCCCTTCAAACATCATGTCTTGTACTTCATCGGGGAGGTCTAGAAGGCGCAGGGCGTTCGATATGGTTGTTGGCTTTTTAGATACAGAGTCAGCGATGTCTTTTTGCATACAGCCGCTTAGATCAATGAGTCGCTTATAGCCACGTGCCTCTTCAATAGGGTTTAGGTTGTCTCTTTGCAGGTTTTCGACGAGTGCTACTTGCTGGGCCTCAATATCATTCAGAATCAGGACTTTTGCAGGTATGGTCTCTTTTTCAAGACGCTTACATGCTTGCCAGCGTCGCTCCCCAGCGATTATCTGATAGCCATCACCTAAAGGACGCACAATGATTGGTTGGAGAAGACCGTCTTTTCTTATCGAAGCGACGAGTTCCTCGATGCGCTCTTCTGAAAAATCCTGGCGCGGCTGATTTGGGTTTGGCGTGATGCTTGTTATTGGCAACTCAAAGAAATCAACATCAGTCCCTGTTTCTGTCGTCGCGCTCCCAAGGAGGGCCCCGAGACCTTTACCTAGTCCTGGCACGATCAATCACTTCCTTTGCTAGATTCCGATATGCCAAAGCACCCTTGCTGTGAGTGTCGTACTGGAGTATTGATTGTCCGAAGCTCGGCGCTTCTGCCAAGCGAACAGTGCGCGGTATCATTGTTTTGAACACAATTTCACCAAAAAATCTACTAACTTCTTCAACTACTTGATTTGCCAGCGTAGTGCGTTTGTCAAACATGGTCATCAAGACCCCGAGTATCTCAAGATCGTGATTCATGCGTGTCTTGACAATTTTTTCTGTTTCAAGAAGTTTTGTCAATCCTTCGAGCGCATAGAACTCACATTGTATGGGAATAATCAAACGCTGTGCTGCTGTTAGTCCATTTATTGTGAGTTGACCAAGCGAGGGAGGGCAATCGATCAAAACAAAGTCATAATTCGCTTTTACAGGCTCAAGCAGCTCTGAAAGTCGTCGTTCTCTTGCGTATTCATTCATCAGCTCCACTTCTGCACCTGCGAGATTTATTGTTGCAGGTATAATATCGACTCCTCGGCTGACTTCAGACACAATAAGGTTTGTTGCTGGCTCATTGTTTATGAGACCATCATAAACGCATTTCATGTCAGCTGCCTTTTCTACTCCAAGTCCACTCGTTGCGTTACCTTGCGGGTCGAGGTCAACCAATAAGACCTTGCGGTTTATTTCTCCGAGTGCGGCAGAAAGGTTAACTGCTGTAGTTGATTTTCCCACACCACCTTTTTGATTTATTATCGTAATGATTGTGTGAGTCGAAGCTGCATTTTCCGTTTCAATCACCCTTCCTAGTCCTACTAATTGTTCCAAGGTCGCCATCACTAGCTTATATGCTGTGCTGGTATGTCATGTTTCCGATATTTGTAATACCAGGCACCCGCATTACATGCGCCTATAACAGCGAATCCATGAAGGAACTATGGCGGCTGAATCGGATTGTACAAGTCATAGAGCAAATGTGGTGCTTCTTCAGTATAGCGTACTGAATTATTGATCAAAACGTGAACGCCATCATTTCACGTGAAATGTTGCCAATTCAATGAAACACGGAATACAGTGCAGTTGCTCGGTATCGTCTCAATTACACTGCTCACAAGCGACAGCTGTATGGTGCTATGAAGTCAATTACCTTATGACAAAACATGCTTCGAATCAAGAAACCCTGATTGTTTCTCATACTCGGTTTAACAGTTTCGTTTAGACGTTCACTCGTGGGAAATATGACCCTTATAGTTACACCACTCATGGGACATTTCACGTGAAATCCACAATTCGCCTAAAAGGCTCTATTTGTATTGTGCCTGCATCTGAAGAAAAGACTCAGCAACATGAATTCCATACTAAAAGACAGTAAAACGCAACCTTTTCTCTTTAAGCTAAAGGGTGCTTCTTAGCAAGACCAACTCTTCTTGGTAGATGAATCGAGGGTTTAGACTGTTTTTGGTACAAGACTATCATGCGCTCGGTAATCGTTTCATTAAGAGAATAGATCTCGGGCTCGATTGCCTTCATTCCACATAACTCAGCTGCACAATCGCCCCTTCGCAGTTCTTCTTCACTCGGTCTTCCTTTATAGCATAGCAACAAGCCAGAACGGCAGAGCAAAGGTGCCGCAAGCTCAACAAGCACAGGAAGCTCGCTTACAGCTCGTGCACAAACGACGGCATAGTGCTCTCTATATTGCTGTGCTAGCTCTTCTGCTCGTCGTGCCTCAACGCGTATTGTTTCGCCAGTTTTCATAGCTTCGAGATATGAGTTGAGCGCTGCTGCCTTTTTTTGTATTGACTCAATCAGGGTTGTCGCGCGCCCCGAGACAACTGCAAGAGGGATACCGGGATATCCAGCACCGCTGCCAATATCAGCGAGCTTGCCCTCAGGAGCCTTTCTCAGTGCGTCGAGGCCTGCGAGAGAATCCTCAATGTGGTGGATCAACCCATCGTGATAATCCGATATTCTCGTCACGTTTATCGTTTTGTTTGTTTCGATAACAAGGTTGAGGTGTTTAACAAGAAGGTCTTGCTGTTCACGCCCTAGTTTTTTGAGTCGAGGTCCAAAACTGTCCTGTTTCCCCGACATTACGCTGTTGGATTGCACAACATTGCTTCCTTTTCTGCCAAAAACCCTCGGTTCACAAACTTTTGTCATTACCTCTTAGCATCACCTATACTACCATCAACCAATCGTGAGCAAAGAAAGAACCCTTGCGTTTGCAAGGGTTCTTTTCAGTGTGGTGGCTAGTTTGTGCGCACCCGGCATGGATGCGTCGGTGCCGTCAGGATGCTCAGCAAGGCCTGATGACTATCTGGCGGTGTGGATCTTCGCCCTCTGACTCAGTGTACACGCGCTTTTCGTCGCGCAGCACGATGTGTATGATCCGGCGCTCAGAGGGAGTCATCGGGCGCAGACGCACCTCGCGCTTGTTTCGTATACAACGTGCCGCTGAGGACTTTGCCAGAGTCACAAGCTTCTGTCGTTTGCGGTTGCGGTACCCCTCAACATCAATGACGATGGGATACCTGAAGCCAATTTTCTTGTTGACAATAGAGGCCACCAGATACTGCAAGGCATCAAGGGTCTTTCCGTAGCGCCCGATAAGCACTGCGAGGTCATCACCCACAACATCAAGAATCAATTCGCCGTCGTCGCCCTCATACTCATCGATGGCGCAGTCACCTGCGTCAAAAAACGAGAGGATAGTGCGCAGCGACTCTATCGCTGTGTCTGCTACATTGTCGAGCTCTGCTTCAGTCAGGTCTTTTTGGTGCTCGTGCTTGCCCGTTGACGCAGAGTCGGAAGCGGCGGCGTCTGAGTTATCAGTGTCGTCCTCGTCTTGAGCCGCGTCATCGTCTGCCAGGTCATCAAAAAGCCTTGACGCCTGATCTTCGGTATTGGTTGTTTCGTCAAAGAGGTTGTCCATGTTCTGCTCCTAGTCTTTTGACCTATGTCAGACCCCGAGGGGCCGATTAACCTTTCTTGCGAGGACGTGCTTTGCGCTCCTTGCGGTCCACTTCGACCTTTATTGGCGTTATATCGATAGTGCTCGCCGCTATGCGTTCATCCTTTTTTTCGAGAAAATAGCGCGAGCCGATCTGTTGTCCCACGCCTATCAGCGACGAGGCATCCCAGTAAAGCAGCACACCTGCAGGGGCCGACCAGCCAAAAAATATCATAACGAGAGACATGACCCCCATCATGACGCGCGTCTGCTTGTCGGTTTGCTTGTTTACCAGCATAGGGATGAGCATTGAGACGCCAAACAACAGCACGAGGACCACATACGGGATCACCTTGATGATGCCGCCCTCGCTGTACACTGCAGCGGGGGACAACGTCAGGTTCTCAATAACGCCCAGGAACGTCACGACGGTGCCTTCTCCCGCCCTAGTCTGAAGCTCAAGGAGAACCTGGTAGAGGGCTATGAAAATGGGCATCTGCAGAAGCATCGGCAAACAACCAGACAGCGGGTTGAACTTCGCTTCCTGATACAGCTTTGCCGTCTCTTGCTGTTGGCGCTGCGGGTCGCCTTGATACTTCTCGCGGATAGCCTTCATCTTCGGCTGGAGCTTTTGCATCTTGTACGATGACTTGAACTGCTTTCTGGTGATTGGGTAAATAAGTATGCGGAACAAGATGGTGATCAGGATAATGGCAAGGCCCCAGTCACCACACCAGCTGTAAAACCAGTTAATGACGGCGAAGATGCCGTCTTTGAACAGATCCCATGGACTCACAAAATCCTCCAGTCAGATTCATGGAACAGGGTCGTATCCGCCGGGATGCAACGGGTGGCACCGACCGACACGCCTGACCGACAAAGACATACCTTTAATAAAACCATGTCGCTTGATTGCAATCATGGCATATTCCGAACACGTGGGAACAAACCGGCACGAAGGGGGGAAGAACGGCGACACAGCGTGGCGATACAGCCAAATGCACCCGCACGCGAGCTGTGAGGGTATGCAGCGAATGCTCGTCAGTACGGTGCCCATCGCTCATCCTCTCGTTGAGCCCGGCAGTTGTGCAGCAACAGCTTCCATGTCTTTGAGCAACTGATCGAACCCGGCAAAAGCGGTTGTGCTCTTTGCAATAAAAAGCACGTCGTGCGCACGCCATGGCGCACCTGCTGCCGCTGCTGCCTCGCGCATCCTTCGTTTGGCCCTGTTTCTCATGGGTGCGCTGCCGAGGCGTTTTCCTGCTATAAATGCAGCACGCCCACTACTAGTCGCGGGCGAACAGCTAGGATGCTCTTGCGTATATACTACTATGGTTTTATATACTCTTTTTTTGGCGTTCTTCATAAGCACGCCTATCTCGCTGTTGGACCTGACGGTGTTTCTCATGTCCGTTGCGCCAACTCGGCGCTACACGCAAAGACGCTTGCGTCCTTTTGCTCTTCTCGCAGAGAGGACTGCCCGACCGCCCTTGGTCGCCATGCGCGACCTGAAGCCGTGGCACTTCGCGCGTTTGCGGTTATTCGGCTGGTATGTTCTTTTCATCGCTCGGTTCCTTTGTATATCGGCTACAAGACAAAGCCTTGATCCAAACAGTCAAACCACATATGCAACTATGCATAGGAACGACACATTGTAGAGCTTCTGTGCCAGTACGTCAAATATTCACAGGCAGCTGAGTGGCAGCTGCTGGGTGGCGGCACTGTTCATGGCAGACTCCCATTTAGCATCGCTGATTGTTCTGGGGATGGTGGCGTTGTCCGCTCGCTGCGTGTCTGCTGGCTTTTTGTAAAACTTTCTACGCGACGGTTTTTGTGCTTATGCGGTCGACATTGCAAGTGTTCGCTATGACATACACGCAGGCAATCAGACATTGGCACACCGTCATGGATGGATCCTGCGACTACGACACCCTGATCGGCGAGCTGGCCTGCTATAAGCGCGACTTCACCCCGACGCGGCGGCGTGAGCTGTTCAAGGGCATGGCTGGCTTGTTGAAAGCATGGCACGTTATGACGTTCGCTGCCCCAGTCGCCACGTGTGAAAAATGCGAAATGCGCAATTTTCACTGAGAGTGTTGTGAAAACTGTGGAAAAGCGAATAACAAAGCAAGCAGTGTTGTGGAAAACCACATTTCTCGAACATGCTTTCGTATTGACAAGCCCAGCGATTCCATCCAATATGCAAGTGATTTATATGCAAAAAGGCAGCACTAGCAGCAGTTTTGCAGAGCGATCCTTGAGAATTGAATCTGTTTCTTATACTGAGATACAATCGTACCATTCAGTAAGTTTGGGCGCACTCAGGTGTCGAAATCCTACTGCTCACCTAGCACTTTTCACACAAACTAGAGGATATCCACAGTTACCGAGCCATGGATTTCACTATTTCACACAATTTTCAACAGCTGTGAAAAAATGAAAGAAAAAGCAAATGAAACCAGGTTAGCGGCGGTGTCTCGCTGCAAGGAATTTTCACTCGGCTTTCAAGAATGCTTTTTATAAGCGCTTTTATGGTATGGTTTCCGTCGCTTGTTTTTCACTTTTTCTGGTAACTGCTTGTGGAAAACCATATGATTTTCATTTTTTCTTGATGGGAGGGACCTTGATGGTTGTGCTTGATGAAAACCTAGCTGAGCGTGAGAGCCGGGAGTCAACCACGCAGGATGTCTCCGACGCCTCCTCTCGTGCTGATGTTCCTGTGAACGATGCACTGACTGGCGACCGCTACGCCTATATTGACACTCACGCGCGTATCGCAGTCTATGACGACCTGCTATCGTCGCCGCGCATTATCGACGTTGCTCCTGCGCGAACGCTTGATTTTATCGAGGAGATCACCGTACAAACATACGAGAGCGCACGGCTGTTGGGCGGAACGTTGCCCTACACCGTCATACGTGAGATCTCGGAGAACTTCATTCACGCAGACTTTAAAGAGTGCACGGTGTCGGTCCTCAACAACGGCAACACGGTCAGGTTCTCTGACCAGGGCCCAGGCATAGGAAAAAAGGAGCTTGTCTTGCTGCCCGGCGTCTCATCGGCAACAGCGCCCATGAAGCGCTATATTCGAGGAGTCGGCTCCGGCTTTCCAATAGTCAACGAGTACCTCGAGCGCGTCAACGGTTTTTTGAGCATTGACGACAACGCCGTTGACGGCGCGGTCATCACCTTGTCAATAGCGATTGCTCCCGTTGCCTCGCAACAGCTTCCTGCAACAATGCCTGCGCCGGGACCCGTGCTCGGCTCGCAGAAGGGGAGCGCTCCGCCGCCCACAGAGACCGGGACCTTCAACCAGCGAGAAAAGCAGGCCTTGTTGCTCTTGAACGAGCGGGGCATGCTCGGCACCAACGACCTTGCCGGCCTCTTAGGAATAAGCGCACCGACTGCGACGAGGCTGTTGCAAAAGCTTGAGAACTATAAAATGGTCGAGACGTCGTCCAGCAAGAAACGGATTCTCTCAAATGAGGGCGTAGCTTATGTGCAAACACTCTCATGATTTTACGTGTTATTATTAGAACAATACAGCTCGAACGTCTTGTGGAATCCGTGTTATGCACAAGCGGCAGTCAACAAGGCAACGAGCGCCCGGTGAGGGGACACAACGCATGAACAATGAGGCGCTTGCCTTATGGGACAGGATTATTCAGGAACTGACTTCCTACCCTGAAACAAATAACGAGGTCGCGCGAGGGTATTTGTCGTATCTCTCGCCACATGACCTTACCGACGAGGTTCTTGTGCTCGCGACGCGGCTTGCCTATGCCAAGCAGTGGATTGAGGGCCGATACCTCTCGACACTTGACGACATTATCACCAACCAGCTCGGCATGTCGCTCAAAGTGCGCATAGTCGTTTCTTCCGAGGATGCCGCAAGCGTGCCACACGTGGCCTCGCCGCCTGTGCCACCGTCCCGTACGAGTGTCCAAGAGCTTCAAGAGACTCAAAACTACGCTGCTTTGTATCACTTGCCGCAAACAGCCCATCAACAGGCCACACAAACACAGCGAGCATCTTTTTTGGCTCACCAGCATGTGCAGCAGCCAAGCGGCCCGCCTCAGCTCGGCAACGCCCCCGAGCCTCTTATATCGCATGTTGCCCAACCTTTAGAGGACTCCTTTGTGTCGCAAGAGCAGCAAGCACCGCCACAGCCGTTATCACAGCCTCCGGTTGACAACTTGACCACCAAGACGTTTGAGACGTTTATCGTTGGCGACTCGAACATTTTTGCCGTGTCTTCTGCCCAGGGAGTCGCCGAGTTGCCTGGACAGAGGCTCAACCCTTTGTTTATTTATGGGCGATCAGGACTTGGCAAGACACACCTGCTCCTCGCGATCAAGGACTACATCAGTCGTCATTATATGAGCATGCATGTGATTTATGCCTCGTCTTCGGAATTCATCAACGACTTTACGTCCGCAATGGCGTCAGTGCGAAAGGACACCACTGATTTTCGCAACAAGTATTTTGAGTGCGACGTGCTTCTTGTTGACGACGTGCAGTATTTTGAAGGCAAGGACGAGTCGTCAAAAATGCTCTTCGACATTTTTAACCACTTCATCGCAAGGCGCCAACAGATCGTACTGAGCTCAGATCGACCACCAAACGAGATTAACCTTGACGAGCGTTTCATCAGCAGATTTGCGTCTGGTGTCACTGCATCGATACTACCACCGACTTTTGAGATGAAGATGGCGATCTTTATAAACCTCAAAAAATACTATTGTAGGCTCGCAGGCATAGCTGACATACCAATCTCTGACGAGGTCATTGACCACATCATCAGCCTCTCTGGCTCAAACATCCGCCTTCTCGAAGGCGCAACCTCGAGCATCGTCGGCTATATTGCGTGTCGCCCCGTCAACCAGGACCAACAACACGTCACTATAGAAGAAATAGAGCAGATTGTCGGCAAGGTTTTTTTGCAACAGGACAGTCGCCAAATAACGATCAGGACTATACAACAAGAGGTCGAGACCCATTTTGGCGTGTCTCATGCAGACCTGATCGGGCAACGCCGCTCGAAGAGCATAAGCCATCCTCGGCATATTGCCATGTACCTCTCCCGACGCTTGACAAACTTCTCATATCCAGAGATCGGCAGGCTTTTTGGCAACAAGGACCACTCTACCGTCGTGTACGCCGTAAAAAACATCGAAAACAACACCATGTTAGACCCTCTTAAGCGGGCAGAGGTGGAGCGTTTGATCGAGCGCATCACGTCATGACGCAACAGCCCGGGCATTATTGGCGCTATGGTTTGTTTTTATCTCATTCAAAAGGCTCATTTTTTATTATTATAGAGCGTGAACGGAGGTGAAAGTCCTGAATAAAATATGTGAGCAACTACTGTCAATTGTGAAATGTTCCTTATGACGCAGTCAGAACTGTTGATGACTGTGAAAAAGCACCGATGTTCATTCACAGGAAAAACTGGCGTTTTATCAGGAGAAACATGAGTTTTTCACGATTTCACAGGACTTATTATTACTACTGTCTATTATATATATCTAAGTAATAGGAGAAGAGAGGCCAACTATGAAATTCACTATCGAGAAGAACCGCCTGTTGCAGACTGTCGGTATAGTGTCAAAAGGCATGATGTCTAGAAGCACTATCCCAATTTTTGCAGGAATCTATATTGAGGCGGTTGTTGATGGTGTGGTGTTTCAGACGACGGACCTTGA